>NZ_AP012322.1:1010987-1347982 GCF_001025155.1 Bifidobacterium angulatum DSM 20098 = JCM 7096
ACATCGTCACCCCGGACTACATGTACGAGAACTACGGTGCCGATACGTTCCGCCTGTACGAGATGAGCATGGGCCCGCTGGACGAGTCCCGCCCGTGGAACACCCGCAATGTGGTCGGCAGCATGCGTTTCCTGCAGCGCCTGTGGCGTAACGTGATCGACGAGGAGACCGGCGAAGTGAAGGTCAGCGAGGAAGTCGCGGACCTCAAGACGCTTAAGCTGCTGAACAACACCATCGCCGACGTGACCGTCGAAATGGAGGGCATGCGTCCGAATACGGCCATCGCCAAGCTCATTGTGCTCAACAACCATCTGACCGGTCTGAAGAGCGTCCCGCGTTCCGCCGTCGAGCCGTTAATTCTCATGCTGGCCCCGATCGCCCCACATGTGTGCGAGGAACTGTGGAGCAGGCTCGGGCATGCCGAATCCCTGTCCGCGGCGCCATGGCCTGTCGCCGACCAGCAGTATGTCGGTCAGGATACGGTTACCGCAGTCGTGCAGATCAAAGGCAAGATTCGTGCCAAGCTTGAGGTCTCCCCGGATATCACCCCTGAAGATCTGCAGAAGATGGCTTTGGAGGCCGTCGCCGACCGCCTGGGAGGCAAGGAGCCTCGCAAGGTGATCGTCAAGGCGCCGAAGATCGTGTCGATTGTTCCCGCCGAGTAAGGTCTTGTGAATCTTCCATAGTCTGGGAAACCGCACAGAAGGCATCCACCCGCATGGGGTGGATGCCTTCTGCGTTATATGGCGTCTACGTCACCCGTAAGGGTTTGGGAATGCGGTGTCTTGCGTTCCGGGCATATGCAGCGCCGGTAATAATGCTCCGCTACTATGATTCGCGGCTGCGCGTATACGAAGAGAGACGTGTGCGTGCTCCGGAACAGAGAAAGAAATGGAAACAGGTATGGATACAGTCGTCAAACTGTTCAGGGACATCGCCGCACGATATAACGGCGTGGCCTTGATACTTCGCATTATCGTCGGTCTGATCGTTGGCACGATTCTGGCGCTGGTGGTGCCTCATGCCACTTGGATCGGCGAATTCGGCTCATTGTTCGTCAGCGCTTTGAAGGCCATCGCCCCGATTCTGGTGTTTGTGCTGGTCTCGAGCGCACTTGCGCAGGGAAGTTCCAAATTGGACCGACGTTTCGGTCTGGTGCTGTGGCTTTACCTGTTCTCCACCTTCATGTCCGCAGTGGTGGCCGTATTCGCCAGCCGCGCGTTTCCTCAGACGCTGGCGCTTGGCAAAGCGGCGAAATCCGACGTGGTGCCTCAGGGACTCGGTCAGGTGGCTCAGAATATGCTTACCGCCATCGTCACCAATCCGATCCAATCCATGATCGACGGCAACTATATCGGCATTCTTCTGTGGGCATGCCTGTTCGGTCTGGCCATGAAGGGCATCGCATCCGAGAGCAGCAAGACCTTCATGGCGAACGTGGCCGATTCCGTCTCCCAGTTGATTCGTTGGATCATCAACCTTGCTCCATTCGGCATCATGGGTCTTATCTTCACCAATGTCTCCGAAAACGGACTGTCTACCTTCGCCAAGTACGGCAGTCTGCTGATGCTTTTGGTGGGCACCATGCTGTTCATGGTATTGGTGGTCGCTCCGGCCATCATGTTCGCCTATCTGCATCGCAACCCCTATCCGCTGGTGTACCGATGCTATAAGGAGTCCGGTCTGACCGCGTTCTTCACCCGCAGCTCCGCGGCGAACATTCCCGTCAACATGCAGTTGTGCGAGAAGCTTGGATTGGATAAGGACATGTATTCGGTGTCCATTCCGCTCGGTGCGACCATCAATATGAACGGTGCCGCCATTACGATCACCATCATGTCTATGGCCGCCGCGAACACCATGCATATCCAGGTCTCGTTGCCTGCCGCGATCGTGCTGTCGGTGGTGGCCGCTTTGGGTGCCTGCGGCGCGTCCGGCGTGGCCGGCGGCTCGCTGCTGCTTATTCCGATGGCATGCTCGCTGTTCGGTCTATCCAATGATGTGGCCATGCAGGTGGTCGGCGTTGGCTTCATCATCGGCGTGATTCAGGATTCCGTGGAGACCTGCGTCAACTCCGCCAGCGATGTGGAGTTCGCGGCAACCGCCGAATACCGTTCGTGGATCAAACAGGGCCGTCAGCTTCCGGCGTTCATGTATTCGAAGAGGGAGCGTAAGGAGCTCGGACTCGATTGATGTTGCGCATGCCTTAGCCGGCATGATGCGTGTATTGCAGGGGATGGTTCCGGTGATGATCGGGCCATCCCCGTTTTGCCATGTCGGTGCGATCGGGTTCTGCAAAGACGCGCCAGTGGCTGTGACGGAACGGTGAAGAACCTTGATGGCGCTGTCCACATTGCCTGCGCGAGTGGACGGGAAGATCCGCATGGCTCACTGTGGAGCTATGCGTCATTATCATGAACAGACGGAAACCATGACCGCAACGCGCCGGTTGCAGGCTCTCTCACGTCGGCATGCCTCCGGATCGTCGGCCCGGCATGATGCGGCGGGGCGTCCGTCCGCAAAACGGGTGCCACAGCAGAGCATGGCATCGCATGATATCAGCGTCGTGTCGTCGTCTCCGCCACCTCCGCCGCCATCGGACGCGGCTCGCCATAGCACGTTCAGGAAAGTCTCCATCGGGCAGCTCTCCGGCGTACGGGAACACGACGCGGATATCACCGTCGAACGGCGCGTATGCAAGACCATGCCGCGGATGATTTTCACTCCGGGGCACGCGCTGGCCGCCATACTGTTGCTGGTGGCGGTCACCTGCGCAAGCCTGACACTACTGGTGCGCCAATCCCTGAACTATGCCGCGGCAAGCCGCCCGCAAGAGCGACAGACCATACAGACCTATGAATCACAGGAAGCCGAGGCATCCGCAGGCGGGCGGACGAATCGATCCCAGGCGCAGCACGATTCAGACCAGGAGAAGAGCGGCCAGTCCCAAAGCGATTCGACCTCGGCAAGCCAGGCAGAGCGGTTCTCGACGCAATCGGATGGCGGTTTGGTCAATCTCAATACGGCCACGCTGGAGGAACTGGATTCCATCAGTGGCATCGGCCCGGTGACCGCACGGAAAATACTCGACTATCGACAACGGATCGGCATGTTCTCAAGTGTCGACCAGCTGCTTGAGGTGTCGGGAATCGGCGTGAAGACGCTGGAAAAGATGCGTGCGAAGGTGACGGTGTAGCGATGGATGGCGGCATGCGGCGGGAACGGGGGAGCAGGGATTGCAGACTGCTGCCGCCTGCCGTCGCGCTATGGTGCTCCATGCTGACGGCCCATCTGCTGTTTGGAGCGCTGTTCCAAGGGGTGGGTCCCAAAGCATGGTCTGATGTGGAAACGTCGACGAACGAAGCGCGATGGTCGGTGATCGCCGCCGTTGTCATATGCGGGTTCGTTCTGGGGCGTAAGACGGTGCTGCATCGCGCCGCACTGCGCCGGCATGCCGTAGTGGCGCGCATCATGGCGATGGTGGTGATCGCCGCCGTTGCCGTTGGCATGTCGTCGATGTGGGCGTATCTGCTCGTGCAATGGCATGATCCGGCAATGGTCGGAGCGCGGATGGGACAGTCCGAGGTGGTCGCCACCGGCAGAATCGTGGAGCCATTGAAGTCCTCGTCGTTGCGGGACGCTGATTGCCAGGCGGAAGTCGACCTGTCGTCGGTTCGCGCGCAGGGGGTCGAATCGCGTTCCTCGGCACGAGTCAGGGTGTTTGCGGACAAGCATGCATGCGGCATGCTGTCGCGTGGGGCGGCATACTCCATGCGCGGGGTGCTGAGCGAAGCGGAATACGGTGCCACGGCTTTATGGCTGCGGCTTGGGTCATGGCAGGATATCGTTCGCATCAGGAAGCCGCCGGTATACGAACGGATACGCGCGCATATGCAGGAGCGTTTTTTCATAGCGGCGTCACGATTGTCGGATCAGGGGAAGGTGCTGGTTCCCGGGCTGACCATGGGTACGCTGGGCCAGGACCATGTCTCGTCCAATGGCCAATGGGTCGATGGACTGGTGGACGAGGCGTATGCGACCCGTATGGAGGATTCGTTCCGTGACGCGGGGATCATGCATCTTATGGCGGTGTCGGGCGGGCATTTCACGCTTATCGCCATGCTGGTGCGGCGTATGTGCGCGAGACTGCTGCTGCCGCGGTGTGCCACGGCATGCTGCATTGCCCTGGGCTATGGATTGTTAGCTTCGATGATGGCCCCCGGGGATTCGGTGTCCAGGGCGCTGATCATGGGGTGGCTCGCCGCCGCGGCCATGATGGTGGGGCGACGCCCCCAGGCGTTAAGCGCGTTATGCTGCACCGCCATCGGCATATTGCTGCTAAAACCGTCCATGGCGACAAGCTACGGATTCGCATTGTCATGCGCCGCCGTGCTCGGTATCGTCACACTTGCCAGGCCCATGACCACGGCTTTGGCTGCGATCATGCCGAAACCGGTTGCGGCGGCGCTTGCCATGACCATTGCGGCGCAATTGGCGACATTGCCGATTCAGGTACTGATGGAACCGCAGATCCCGCTACTGTCATGCGTTGCGAATCTTCTGGTGACGCCGGTGGTGTCGTACTCGACGTTGCTTGGCCTGGCGGCTCTGGCATGCGCATGGATAAACGTCGATATGGCATTCGCATTCGCCTGCCTCGCTTCTGCGGGAACCCGGGTGATGGAGGTTGTCGCGCGATCCTTGGCGGATGCGCCGTGTTCGGTGCTGCCATGGAAGGACGGCATTGCCGGCGCATTACTGGTACTGGCCGTGGAACTGACGGCTGGATACGCCGTTGCGCGATTGACGAAACGTGCGAATCGGCCATGCGAACGCGAGGGGAGCGACGCCGAACGGTTCACTCGCAATCCTGCGCGCAGAATGGGAATCTGGATCGAGGACACCGTGCGCATGCTAGGCGACGGTAGGCAACTGGCATGGAAGGAGACGATTGCGCAACGGCGTGCTACGGGGCGGAACCCCTGCGGCACGCCAGTCGTGCAAAAGCTATCGTGGGCTTCACCATCACACGGGATAGGAGCAGAACATGACGAAGGCATTAATCGTGGTGGATGTGCAGCCCACTTTTTGCGAAGGCGGCGAACTCGGCGTAGCAGGCGGTAACGCCGTGGCCGAACGCATCGCACGGTATGTTGCCGAACATCGTAGCGAGTACGCATATATCGCGACCACACAGGATTGGCATGTCGATCCGGGAACTCATTGGTCCGATCAGCCCGATTTCGTAGACACCTGACCGGTACACGGCAAAGCCGGCACCCCGAATGCGCAGCTGCATCCGGCGATAGCCGCCCTGCGCATCGAACACCATTTCAAAAAGGGACAGTATTCGCCGTCATATTCCGGATTCGAGGGCTATGAGGACAACACCGATCGGATTGCGACCCGAGCGCAGGCGGTCGACGACGCCCGGAACGCAATGACCCTTGCCGGCGCTTGAGATGCCGCCGAAGTCACGCGAATCGATGTGGTCGGCCTGGCGGAATCGCATTGCGTCAAGGAAACCGCACTTGACGCGAAGAAGCTCGGCTATGAGGTCCATGTCATCGAACGACTGACCGAGCCTGTCAGCGAAGAGCTTGGCGTTGCCGCCCATAGGCAGATGCGCGAGGCTGGCGTCATCCTCGACTGACGTCGCACACAGGGCAATGCATATGGCGGTCTGCTATGACGGTGGCCGAAGCACGATGTCATAGCAGACCTCTACAACGCCGCTATGCCCTGTCTTTCCCTGCTTTCCCGACCGAATCAGTACCCTTCGTCTATGAACGTCCAGCCGTTATGGGCATCGGTTGACTGAGGATTCCACGCATACCAGAGTCCCCAGCCAGTGGTCTTCCCATGGGGCAATGAGATCGAACCGGCGCAGGTGAAGTCGCTTGTCAGCATGATGACGTTATTAATTCCATGCTGTTCGATGGCAGTGGAGACGGATGAGCTGCCGCCTTCCTGCGCCGCGCTCTGCTCGAGCGCGAGTAGGGCTTTGGATTGCTTATCGTCGTAGCTGATCGAATCGATTCGGCAGCCATGGAACCCCCGCAGATGCTTCAATGCCACGGTCTCGGCGTCCCGTATCTGCGTCTGCGTGAATTTTCCGGTGCCGGTGATGACGGTTCGTGTTCGGGAGGTATCGGCCGGACTGGAGGAGAACCATGCGAACGCACATGCCACGGCTATAACCGCCACAAGAAAGATCATTACCTCGATTATGGGTTTCCCATCTGTCCGCTCGTGTCGATTGCGTCTATCCACAGCAAGCCACCCCTGCTCCTGATTCCATGTTGTAGGCGCCACCACTATATTGCGGCCATATGGACAGGCCAGTCAGGGTGGAAGGGGAAGGGGCTCAAAGAAAACGCTTTGATCATTCCGGGGCGGTGATGTCAGCGATTGCGATCGGTGACCAGCGCAAGCGAACGGATACGTTCCGGGAACGCGAACACCCTGTTGACGCCATTGATAACGGAACCGACGCACAACGCCGAAATAACCGTGCCCAAGCCGACGCCCCGCAACGTACCGAAGAACGCAAACGACAACACCACGGCAATGGCTATCAACGTAATATCGAACACGATCTTCGTCGTGCCATACTTGGCGTGCATGACAATCGACAAGGCGCGCACAATCCCCTCGCCAGGAACCATCAGCACGTTGGGCGAAACCTCGATCACAATGCCGAACCCCATGATGCAGCAGCCGGCCGCCACACACAGCAACCGCTGCCACAGCGTCGTCGGCGTGAGAAACGACAGCAGCGACATACCCACGTCGATCATCGCGCTGAACAACACATTGACCAAGATCTGCAACAGCTGCACCGGATGGAAATCCCGCCTCAGCAACGCAACCTGCAATGCGATGAACACCATATTCATGATGAACGTCATCATGCCGAAACTCAACGGAAACCGCAGACTCAGCACATACGGCACACTGGAAATCTGCGACGTGCCCATATCGCCCTTAGTAATAAGCGCAATGGCGAAGGAATTAATCACCACGCCACAAGCAAAACAGGCAAAACGACTGCCAATATGATTCACCAACACTCCCTTCCATCTTCAGCTAGGCAAAGCACAACGTAAGAAACCGTCTCGACACTCACCCGCATGGCCACACTGTGAAACACAACACGAAAACCATCCACACAAAGAGGTAAACCATTACCAGTTCCAGTTCGGCAACGACGCATGAACAGGAACACCAACGGAAGGTAAGCACATGCGCAAGGACAACATCAACTTCATCCCAGACGACTCCGCCAGCCACGAGTGGGCCGAATACGACAGTCAACTCGTAGAGGAATACGCGGAACAACTCAGAACCATCAGCTTCGGCTGAGCCAAAACAACTCCAACACCAACGGGGAGGCCGTCGAACCACACGACAGCCTCCCCGCCGCATATCCAAACCACCCCAACACAACGCACAGATCGAACAAATGTTCGAACACACAAACCCCAACACAACACCAAGGATTGTCCAGCGATATAGCGAAATTGAAACCATGGCAAAACAAGCAGGAAACCCGCCCGTGCGCATCGTATACGGCGGAGACGCCTTCATCAACGAACAAACCACGCGCGACCTATGCCACAAGGCACTCACCGTACGGCCGGACGCCGAACTCATCGAACTCGACGCAACAACCACCGACCAATACGCCTTCAACGAAGCAGTCAGCCCATCACTCCTATCCGACACCGCAATCGTACATATCGCCAATCTGCAGAACGCCGACGACAAACTCGGCGAAGCCATAACCACCTACTGCAAACAAGCCTGCAAAGACCCCGGCAACTCCAGCATCATCATCTGCCAACACGAAGGCGGCAACAAAGGCAAACGACTCATCGACCAACTCACCCGAGCCGGAGCCGGCAAAGAAGACATACCAGACCTCAAAAAACCCGAAGCCAAACTCAACTTCGTCCTCGCCCAATTCGAACGACACAACCGACGCGTCGAACCCGCAGCCGCACAACAACTCGTCGACGTCCTCGGCGAACGCACCGGCGAACTCGCCGCCATGTGCAACCAACTCTGCTTCGACTTCGACGACAACCCCATAGGAATCAACCGCGTAAACCAATACCTCACATCAAACGCACAAGTCACCGGATTCACGCTCGCCGACACCGCACTCGCAGGGCATACCGCAGACGCCATCGTCATGATGCGCTCGGCCATAGAGCAAGGGGCCTCGCCCATAGCGCTTATCGGAGCGCTCGCTTCGAAACTACGCGGCGTGGCCAAGGCAGCCGCGGTGAAATCGGGGACCATTTCCACGGCCGAGGCCGGAATGCCGTCTTGGATGCTCAAGCGTGTACGGCTCGGTGGATGGACGTCCGCCGGGCTATCCACGTGTGTCCAAATGCTGGCATGGGCCGACGAGCAAAGCAAAACCAATGGTGGCGATCCCGTCTATGCGCTTGAGCGCAGCATCGAATGCATCGCGAACAAAGGAAGGGAGCAACAGTGAGCATGCGCAATGGAACCGGTATGCAGGATAATGCAATCACCCTCGAAGCCCCAAACGAGGAAGCCATGCGGAACATCGGGGAGCGTCTTGCAGGTATCGTGCGCGGCGGCGATGTGCTGCTGCTGTCAGGGCCGCTTGGTGCCGGTAAAACCACGCTTGCGCAAGGTTTTGGAGCAGGGCTGGGCATCGGCGAGCCGATCGTGTCGCCGACCTTCACCATTGCGCGCGAACTGGATGGCGTATTCCCGGGTGGCGGGCATGCCCATATGATCCATGTGGACGCCTATAGGCTGGGAGGTTCCGACTACGCCCCCGGGCAGGACGGCATCGACCGGCTTCTTGATGAGCTTGAATCGCTGGGACTCGACGAAGAGCTTGAGGATCCCGGCGAGAACACCGTGGTTCTGATGGAATGGGGGGAGCAGATGGCCGCCGCCCTTGCCCCGGAACGTCTTGAGATCCATATCGATCGCCCGGCGCAACTTGTGCAAAACACCGATGAGCCGACCAGCGAAGGTACTAGAATCGTCACTTTGGTGCCTGTCGGCAGTGATTGGGCGCAACGAGCAGCAACTCTCGCAGGAAAGTGACAAGATATGGGCGTGAACGAAACGGTGCTGGTGATCGACACATCATATGGTTCCACAGTCGGTGTGGTGGGATATGACCCCATTGTGGAATCCGATTCGCGTACGCATGTCGAGAAGCTGCAGGTCAATATCGCCAAAGCCTTGGAGACTGCCGGCCTTGCCCCCAGTGATATCAGCGGTATCGTCACGGGCGTAGGGCCGGCGCCATTCACCGGCCTGAGGGCCGGCATCGTCGCGGCGAAGGCGATCGCCTTCGCCACAGGCGCCAAACTGGTTGGGCAGAATATTCTTGAGCCGCAGGCATGGTGGAACGCCGAACGCCATGGCAGCGCGGATGACGGACTGCGGGTTCTCACCCTTGCCGTGAATGATGCACGACGAAAGCAACTGTATTTCGAACTCTGCCAGCCTGCGTCACCGGACGACGCCGCACATGACGCTCGGCCGTTGATCGCCATGGATATCGATTATCCGGCCAATATCGTCGAACGGGTCAATGATGCGGTTGCAGCCTATGAACGTCGATTCGACGGTAGGGTAGTGGTCGATGTCGTCGGTCATGGTGCGGCCAAGTACTCGGACGCATTGGCGTCGATCCAGCTGCTTGGCGATATCGTGGACGAATCCGTGCTCGACCAAGGCGCGCATGGTCTCGGCATTTTCGCTCGACGGTATGACGCCTGTGATATCGCTCGGGGTGAGTCTCCTGTCGAGCCTTTGTATCTGCGTCGCCCCGATGCCGAAGTGCCGAACCCGTTGAAGCATGTACTCGGTCACGGCGGCGTGAAGGCTGCACGATGATCGTCGATATTACCGAGCTTGACCGGGAACAGACGATTCGATCCATCAGCGCGTTGGAATCGGAGCTGTTCGGCAGAGGGGCATGGAGCGAGTCGGCTGTTCGTCAGGAGTTGGACGCCCCCGCCCGAACCTATGTCGTGGATATGGACGACCATGCCGGTATCCGTGGCTACGCGGGTTTCTGGTATGACGGTGACGATGCCGAACTCATGACCATCGGCGTCGGCAAAGCATATCAGCGGCAAGGAATTGCCGCAGCCCTGCTGAAACGGCTGATTCAGGAAGCCGATACGCAGGGTGCCGCACGAATGCTGCTCGAGGTAAGAGTGGACAATATGCCGGCATTGGCCTTATACCAACGATTCGGCTTCCAGCGTCTTGGATTGCGTAAGCGCTATTACCAGCCGGAAGGCATCGACGCTTACACCATGAGCCTTGACATAGCGCGACCCCATATTGCTGGATTCCAGTCCGCGAACACCGTACGGAAAGAAGGAGAAGAGCGATGAGCGAACCTGTTGTGCTCGGCATCGAATCCACTTGTGACGAAACGGCGGCGGCGCTTGTGCGTGGGCGTACATTGCTGTCCAACGTGGTTGCATCATCCATGCAGGAACACGCGCGTTATGGTGGCGTGATTCCCGAAATCGCGTCCCGCGCCCACGCCGAGGCGTTTGTGCCATGTGTAAGCAAGGCACTGGCCGATGCGAATATGACATTGCGGGACGTGGACGCGATTGCCGTGTCCGCAGGGCCGGGACTCGCCGGATGCCTTGCGGTCGGCGTTTCCGGTGCCAAAGCGCTTGCGTGGGCAAGCGGCAAACCGTTATACGGCATCAATCATGTCATCGGGCATATCGCCGTGACCCAACTGCAATTCGGCCCGGTTCACGAAAACACCATGGCATTGATTGTGTCGGGCGGGCACACCTCGCTGCTGCATGTAACCGATATCGCCCGCACGATTGATGTGGTCGGCACCACGCTGGATGACGCGGCGGGCGAGTGTTTCGACAAGGTGGCCCGACTATTGGGATTCCCATACCCGGGTGGGCCTCATATCGATCGTCATGCGCAGCATGGCAATCCTCAGGCCATCAAGGTGCCACAGGGGCTTACGCAGGGTCAGGCCGGTGCCAAGCACCCGTATGATTTCAGTTTTTCCGGTGTGAAGACAGCAGTGGCGCGTTGGGTGGAAGGCCAGCAGGCTCTGGGCCGCGAAATTCCCACCGATGATGTGTGTGCCTCGCTGGCGGATTCCGTGGCGACCGTTCTGGCGAAGAAGACGATGCGCGGATGCCGGCAGTATGATTCCGACACTCTGATCGTCGGCGGCGGTTTCTCCGCCAATTCGCAGCTGCGTGCCAAGCTTCTGGAATACGGCAGAAGCAATGGCGTGGATGTCCGCATCCCCGAGATCAGGCTGTGTACCGACAATGGCGCGATGGTCGCCGTGCTCGGCGCGAGCCTCGTAGAGGCCGGAGTGGCTCCCAGCGACCCCGATTTTTCCATTGATTCGGCCATGCCGCTTACCACAATTTCACTGTAAAACTCGATTAAACCCTTGTCGTACAAGGCAACACGCCGTGTGAAGCGTCGATTTGCACTTGCTTGAGCAGTGTGTATTATATGTGTCTTGTGCGCAAGGGAAACCTTGCAAGCAACATTCCCGCGTAGCTCAGTTGGCAGAGCGTCTGACTGTTAATCAGAATGTCGCTGGTTCAAGCCCAGCCGCGGGAGCTCAGAACGAGTTTCCTGCACAGGAAGGTTGTTCACAATTAAATATTCCCGCGTAGCTCAGTTGGCAGAGCGTCTGACTGTTAATCAGAATGTCGCTGGTTCAAGCCCAGCCGCGGGAGCCCATCGGAGGCCGTCGGCGTTATGCCGGCGGCCTTTTTGTTTCTCTTCGAATGCCGTATAAGCCAACAGCACCGGCATATTTTGCATCCTGGTGCCGCATAGCTGAGCGGCGTTTGCTTTTGTCGTGCCGAATGCCTATCGTGGCTGCTGTTGATAACCAGTCCAGGCCTGCACATTGGTACCGCGGGCCCCGATAGCAAAGGACACATCATGGCGCAAAGCTCCATCTCCATCACAGTCAACGGCGAAGCGAAGGAGGTGGAAGCAACCACCACCGGCGTCGAACTGTTCTCCGATGACAAGAACATCATCGCAGTGCGTTTGAATGGCGAACCGCGCGATCTGTATACGCCGCTTTCCGACGGCGACACCGTTGAAGGCATCGCCCTTGATTCCGAAGACGGCATCGCGATCATGCGTCACTCGGCAACCCATGTCATGGCCCAGGCCGTGCAGGAGATCTATCCCAATGCCAAGCTTGGCGTAGGTCCCGTGATCAAGGACGGCTTCTATTACGATTTCGATGTTGAGCAGCCCTTCACGCCGGAGGATCTGAAGAACATCGAAAAGCGCATGCAGCGCATCATCAAGTCCTCGCAGTCCTTCCGCCGTCGCGTGGTGACTGAGGAGGAGGCGCTGGCCGAGGAAGCCGATCAGCCGTATAAGATCGAGCTCATCAAGGACAAGGAAGCGCATCTGGATCCGGCTGCCGCAACCGAGGTCAGTGAGAAGGAACTGAGCTTCTACGACAATGTCGACCGCGACGGCAATGTGGTCTGGAAGGATCTGTGCCGTGGCCCGCATCTGCCGAACACCCGCTACATCAAGGCGTTCAAGATCGAACGTTCCGCCGCCGCGTACTGGCGTGGCAGCGAAGCCAACCCCATGCTGCAGCGCATCTATGGCGCGGCCTTCGCCACCAAGGAAGACCTCAAGGCATACCAGACCCGTCTTGAGGAGGCCGCCAAGCGCGATCACCGTAAGCTTGGCGCCGAGATGGACCTGTTCTCCTTCCCGGACGAGATCGGCCCCGGTCTGGCCGTGTTCCATCCGAAGGGCGCTGCGGTCATCAACGCCATGGAAGACTACTCGCGTGAGATGCATCGCAAGCATCACTACAGCTTCGTGCAGACCCCGCACATCACCAAGGGCGGACTGTACGAAACCTCGGGCCATCTGCATTGGTATAAGGACAGCATGTACCCGCCGATGCGTCTGGATGAGGAGAAGGACGAGAACGGCAATGTGACCAAGCAGGGCTTCGACTACTACCTGAAGCCGATGAACTGCCCGATGCACAACCTGATCTTCAAGTCCCGCCAGCGTTCCTACCGTGAACTGCCGCTGCGTCTGTTCGAGTTCGGCACCGTGTACCGCTACGAGAAGTCCGGCGAAGTGCATGGTCTGACCCGCGTGCGCGGTTTGACCCAGGACGATTCCCACATCTACTGCACTCGTGAGCAGATGAAGGATGAGCTGAAGAACCTGCTGACCTTCGTATTGGGGCTGCTGAAGGACTTCGGTCTGGACGACTTCTATCTGGAGCTGTCCACCAAGGACCCCCACAAGTATGTCGGTTCCGATGAGATCTGGGAGGAGGCCACCAATACGCTGGCCGAGGTGGCCAAGGATTCCGGACTGGAACTGGTTGACGATCCTTGCGGCGCCGCGTTCTACGGTCCGAAGATCTCCGTTCAGGCTCGTGACGCCATCGGCCGCACCTGGCAGGTGTCCACCATCCAGCTCGATTTCAATCTGCCTGAGCGCTTCCAGCTTGAGTACATCGCCGCCGATGGCACCCATCAGCGTCCGGTGATGATTCATCGTGCCCTGTTCGGCTCCATCGAGCGTTTCTTCGCCGTCCTGCTCGAGCATTACGCGGGTGCGTTCCCGGCATGGCTCGCTCCTGTCCAGGTGCTTGGCGTGCCGGTCGCGGACGAGTTCGCACCGCATCTGCAGAAGTTCATCGCCAGCCTTGAGGAGGAGACCGTCCGTTGCGAGATCGACCTGTCCGACGATCGCTTCGGCAAGAAGATCCGCAACGCCTCCAAGTCCAAGGCGCCGTTCATCCTCATCGTCGGCGAAGAGGATATGAACAACAATGCCGTGAGCTTCCGTTTCCGCGACGGCAGCCAGCTCAATGGCGTACCCGTCGACGAGGCCAAGGCCAACATCATGAAGGTCATCAAGAAGCGTGTCCAGGTGAACACGGTCGATGACTTCAAGGCCGCCATCGCCGACTGAATCCTGTGGCGCTAGGCGGCGTTGTCCGCAATGTCTGCTTAGCGCCATACAATCTTTTTCGTTTGTCAGTAATCGTTTATCTGCTAGGAGCATTATGTCCGGTCATTCCAAGTGGGCGACCACCAAGCACAAGAAGGCTGCCATCGACGCCAAGCGCGGCAAGCTGTTCGCCAAGCTCATCAAGAACATCGAAATCGCTGCCCGTCAGGGTGGCGGCGATCCCGACGGCAATCCGTCCCTGTACGACGCGATTTACAAGGCCAAGAAGGCTTCCATGCCGGCCGACAACATCAAGCGCGCCGTCAAGCGCGGCTCCGGTGAGGAAGCCGGCGGCGCCAACTACGAAGACATCGTGTACGAGGGCTATGCACCCGCTGGCGTCGGCCTCATCATCGAATGCCTGACCGACAACCGCAACCGTGCCGCGGCAGAGGTGCGTTCCACCCTGACCAAGGGTAACGGATCTCTGGCTACCAGCGGTTCCGTGTCCTTCAACTTCGAGCGTAAGGGCCAGATCGTGGTTCCCGCCGAAGGCGTGAACTTCGATGATCTGTTCGAGAAGGCCGCTGAAGCTGGCGCTGAGGACGTGAGCGATGACGGCGAGGTGTTCACCGTGGTCACCGGTCCGTCCGACCTGACTGAGGTGCGTAAGGCTCTGCAGGATGCCGGTTTCGATTACGATTCCGCCGATCTGGTCATGGCTCCGAAGAACGAGGTCGAGCTGAGCCTTGAAGACGCTCAGAAGGTCTCCAAGCTCATCGATAACCTCGACGATCTGGACGATGTGCAGAACATCTATTCCAACTGGACCGCTTCCGACGAAGTCATGGCTCAGCTGGATGAGGAGTAATCCTCGATGATTATTCTCGGCGTCGACCCCGGACTTACTCGTTGCGGGGTCGGCGTTATCGAAGCCGGCGCTTACCGCCGGCTTTCCTTTATTCATGTGGATGTGGTTCGTTCCGCGCCGGATGTGTCCCAGGATCTACGACTGCTTGCCATCTACAATGGACTGGTCGAGAAGATGGATCGCTTCGTGCCGGATGTCGTTTCCATCGAGCGTGTGTTCGCGCAATCGAATCACAACACTGTACTCGGTACTGCGCAAGCGGCTGGATTGGCTATGCTCGCCGCTGCACAGCGAGGCATCCCCGTGGCGTTGCACACTCCGACCGAGGCGAAGCTTGCCATCACCGGCGACGGTCGTGCGCAGAAGATTCAAGTGGAACGTATGGTCACCCGTATCTTGAACCTGAACACCATGCCCACTCCGGCCGATGCCGCCGATGCGTTGGCCTTGGCCATATGCCATGCGTTGCGGCCGTCAGGCGCATTGCAGGGAGGGGAGCGCGAACAGCATCTCACCCCGGCACAGCGTCAGTGGGCTCAGGCGGCGCAGAAAACACGCCGACGTTCCTCGACGGATAGGGGAATGTAGCACCCAATACTGCATAATCCGCCAGACTCGTGTACACTGTCGAACAGTTGTTCGAATAGGGAGGCGTGATGATTGGTTCATTGCGAGGTACCGTCGAGATGGTCGATACCACCCAGGCGGTTATAGAAGTCGGCTCTGTGGGCTACGAGGTGCGTATGCCGTCGGCTGATCTGTCGCGTCTGCATACCGGTCAGGAGACTCGTGTCTGGACGTATCTGAACGTTTCTCAGGACGCCATTACCTTGTATGGTTTTCTGGATTCCTCGTCGAAGAAGATGTTCCTGCAGCTCATCAAGGTCAATGGTGTTGGCCCGAAAGTGGCTTTGTCGCTGCTTTCCACGCTTACCGCGAATGATCTGGCCAAAGCGGTGGCCGATAACGACGCGACCGCATTGGCCAAGGCTCCGGGTATCGGCAAGAAGGGCGCGCAGAAGATCATCCTCGAGTTGAAGGGGTCCATTAATTTGGAGGATCTAGGGGAGAAGGCTCCGCAATCGGGTGCCTCGACCGATCCGGGAGCCAAGCAGGTGGTGGAGGGGCTGATGTCTTTGGGCTGGCATCAGCAGGATGCGCAGTATGCGGTACAGGAGGCCTGCGAATCCAATGGCATTGCGATGCCGCTGTCGCAGGAGGATGTGCCTCAGGTGCTCAGACTCGCCTTAACTTCGTTGGATAGGGGACGGTGAAATGGCACAGCCTTACGAACAGGTGAATTCCGACGCCAATGAGGAATCGTTGCGTATGGTTTCCTCGCAGCCCATCGGGAACGAACCGGTCAGTGATGAGGAGTTGCGCCCGCATGTGCTCGATGGGTTCATCGGGCAGCCTCAGCTGAAAGCGCAACTGAGACTGTTCCTTGATGCGGCTCGCAAGCGGGAAACGCCACCGGATCATATTCTGCTGGCTGGCCCTCCGGGTTTAGGCAAAACAACGTTAGCCATGATTGTGGCTAACGAGCTTGAGGTTCCGATTCGTATCACCTCCGGACCGGCCATTCAGCATGCCGGAGACCTGGCGTCCATTCTCAGCTCGCTGGAACCCGGCGAAGTATTGTTCGTTGATGAGGTTCACCGTCTGCCGCGTGCTGCGGAGGAATTGCTGTATATCGCCATGGAGGATTTCCGTGTGGATGTGATGGTGGGCAAAGGGCCGGGCGCATCGTCGATTCCGCTGACGCTTCCACGTTTCACCATGATCGGTGCCACCACACGTGAGGGCATGCTGCCGTCCCCATTGCGCGCTCGTTTCGGTTTTACCGCGCATCTGGATTTCTACCCGCATGAGGAACTCGAAAAACTGGTGGAACGTTCCGCCGGCGTGCTCGGCCTTAGGATTGACCGTGAAGCGGCGCATGAGCTTGCACTGCGTTCCCGGGGCACACCTCGTATCGCCAACCGGCTGCTACGTCGCGTGCGAGACTGGGTCATCGTTCACGACCTGCCGCAGGCGTCGGCCGAAGATGTACGTCAGGCGCTTGCCCTGTATCAGATCGATGCCGAGGGGCTCGACCGGCTTGACATCGCCGTGCTGAACGCCATCGTTCGTAATTTCCAGGGTGGCCCGGTGGGGTTGAATACGCTGGCCGCGATGGTGGGGGAGGAATCGGAAACGGTGGAAACCGTATGCGAACCTTACCTGGTGCGCGAGGGGTTCCTCATCCGCACCCCGAAGGGACGCGTGGCGACTCCGAAAGCCTGGCAGCATCTCGGTATGCGGCCGAATGAGGATGATGTCAATAAGAGTTTCTAGTATTGCCTTTTGGATTACCGTTATCTTTAAAGGAGCTTATAGTGCAGTCCTCCCTGTTTCTCGGTGTTGTTATTATTGCCTTTTTCGGCATGATGATCTGGCAGTCCAAAAAAGCCAAGGAGCAACAGCAGGAGCGCAAGGATTTCCGTGCGAACCTTCAGCCCGGCACCGAAGTCATCACCATCGGGCAGGTCATCGGCAAAGTCGTTGAGGTCGACAATCAATACGACGAGATCGTCATCGATACCGAGGGCACCAAGATGCGTTTCGCACTGAATGCCATTGCTCGTGAATATGTTCGCCCGGCCTACGTTTCCGATGATGAAGTCGACGAGTACGGCAATCCGCTTCCCCAGAACGAGCTCGAAACCTCCGAAGAAGCCAAGACCACTGATGGCGCTTCCGATGATGCGCAGAAGCCTGTCGACGCCGATCAGTCCGTCGAGACCAAGAACGATTGATGAGTGCGACGATGACCAGAAACAGCGACATCACCATCAAAGCACTGCAGGCAGTCGGTGAGGAAGACGCGGAATATCTCGTCTCGCTCATCGGATCGACGCCCGGGTTCCCCAAAGACGGCATCATCTTCCGTGATTTCATGCCGGTGCTTGCCGACGCCCGCGGATTGGATATTCTTCTGCGCGGCTTCGCGGCAGCGCTTCCCATCGACCCTAGCGATTTCGATACCGTTGCAGGTCTTGAATCGAGAGGTTTTCTTTTCGGGCCGGCTTTGGCGAGCAGATTCGGCAAAGGCTTCGTAGCCATTCGCAAGGCGGGAAAACTCCCTCCGCCTGTTTTCACGGAATCATATGATCTCGAATATGGTTCGGCCAGTGTCGAGATCGAGCAGAATGCCATTCATCCCGGTGAGCGTGTGCTCATTGTCGATGATCTGATCGCCACTGGCGGCACTGCACGTGCCGGTGCCGATCTCATTGAAAAGGCGGGAGGGCATGTAGCAGGATTCAGCTTCCTTATGGAACTCGATGGACTTAACGGATACGCCAAGCTGTCCGAGGCTCCCATCAGCACCCTTATCGCAATGCCCGCCTGATAAGGCCGTATTGCATAGCAAAATCAAATACAGTAAGCCAGACACAATCAGGAATCGATCGCATCATGGATCTATACGAATACCAGGCGCGTCAATTGCTTGAGGAGCAGGGCATCCCCACTCCGAAAGGCATCTATGCGCAGAACTCGCACGAAGTAGCGGAAGCCGCGGAGAAACTCGGCTATCCGAATGTCGTTAAGGCTCAGGTCAAAATCGGTCATCGTGGTCAGGCGGGTGGCGTCAAGCTTGCCAAGACCCGCGACGAGGCGATTCTGGCATCTGAAGAGATTCTGCCTATGACCATTCACAATCACAAGGTCAACGGCGTGCTTGTCGCCGAAGGCAAGAACATTCTGCACGAGTATTATGTCTCCATTTCCGTTGATCGATCTTCGCGAGACTTCGATGTGCTGGCGACGGCCAATGGCGGCACCGAGGTCGAGGAGATCGCCAAGGAGCATCCAGAATCCGTGAAGAGACTCCATATCGAGGCCTTGGCTGACTTCGATATGGAAGCCGCCCGCAAGATGGCCGAGAGCATCGGCTTCTACCATGCGGATGTGGATCAGGCTGCGGATATCCTGCTGAAGATGTGGCGCTGTTTCAAAGAGAACGATGCGACGCTCGTTGAAATCAATCCGCTGGCTAAGATCGGCGATCCGGATGACGAATCATCCAAGATGCTATGCGCGCTGGACGCGAAGATCTCGCTGGATGACAACGCCGCCTTCCGCCATGACGGGTGGAAGCGTTTCGACGATCCAATGGCCAATGACGAGCTCGAACGCCGAGCCAAGGAACATGGCCTGCATTACGTGCACCTTCATGGTCAGGTCGGCGTAATCGGCAATGGCGCCGGATTGGTGATGAGCTCCCTGGACGCCGTGTCCGGAGCCGGCGAGGATCTGGGGTCCAACGTCAAGCCCGCCAACTTCCTGGATATTGGCGGTGGCGCGTCCGCTGAAGTGATGGCGGCCAGCCTCGGAATCGTGCTCAGCGACCCGCAGGTGAAGTCGGTCTTCATCAACGTCTACGGCGGTATCACTTCGTGTGAGCAGGTGGCGCAGGGCATTCTCGAAGCGCTCGAGTCGCTGCCTTCCGTCAAGCCTATAATCGTTCGTTTCGACGGCAATGCCGCTGCGGAGGGACTGTCCATTCTGGGTGCTTCGAATAATCCGAACATTCATGTGGCAAGCACCATGGAAGAGGCGGCCTATGAGGCTGCACGCATCGCTTCATCGGCAAAGGAGGCCAACTGATGGCATTGTTCATCGAAGATGATGCCCCTGTTATCGTTCAAGGCATCACCGGGCATCAGGGTATGGTGCACACCGCACGAATGCTGAAGGCGGGAACCAATATCGTCGGCGGCGTCAATGCACGCAAGGCCGGTCTGGATGTTACCTATCCGGCGGCGCGCAATGGCGAGGACGCCACCATTCACGTTTTTGCGTCCTGTGCCGAAGCCAAGGCCGCTACGGGAGCGGTGGCCTCCGTGGTGTTCGTTCCGCCTCGATTCGCCAAGGATGCGGTGGTGGAAGCCATCGAAGCCGGCATTAAGCTCATCGTGGTCATCACCGAAGGCATTCCGGTGGCGGATTCGGCATATTTCGTAGAACTTGCGTTGCGCAACGGTGTACGCATCGTGGGGCCGAACTGCCCGGGACTTGTCACTTTCGCATCCTCCGAACAGACCCATGGCGTGAATCTCGGCATTATCCCCGATGGCATCGTCAAGCGTGGTCCGCTTGGACTGGTTTCCAAGTCCGGTACTCTCACCTATCAGCTGATGGGCGAATTGAGCGATATCGGTTTCACCGCATGTTTGGGAGCCGGAGGCGATCCGATCGTCGGTACCACGCTGGTCGAGGCATTGCAGGCGTTCGAAGCCGACGAGAACACCAAGGCGGTAATGATGATCGGCGAAATCGGCGGCAATGCCGAACAGGATGCCGCGCAGTGGGCCAGCGAACATATGACCAAGCCTGTGGTCGCTTACATCGCCGGATTCACGGCTCCTGAGGGCAAGCAGATGGGGCATGCCGGCGCCATTGTCTCCGGTGGCAAGGGCACTGCACAAGATAAGAAGGAAGCCCTGGAAGCCGTAGGCATTAAGGTCGGGCGTACGCCTGCGCAGGCGGCTGACTTCATGCGCAAGGCCATCGCAGCAATCCAGTGATCAAACTGATAAGGGTCCAACGGCATCAATGAAGAAGAAGACATCGGTTACCTCGATTTTCAAAGGAACCCTTGCAGCGGCAGGCGCATTGTTCATCTATGCCATACCGCTTGGCTGCTTCATCGCATTGATGCTGTTGGTCGTTTCCATGGAAGACGGCAGTGATGGTCTTACCGCCCTCACCGTATCGCTGACGGAAGGCATGGTGTTGCTTTCGCAAGGCGTGCCATTCACTTTCGGTACCATCACAATGGCGATTATGCCGCTGACGCTTAGCGTTCTTCTTATTGCACTGATCGCCCAGTGTCTGAAAAAAGCCGGTCCGAAAGCTGACGTATGGCTTTCCGGGTTGCTGGCATGGGTGTTGCTTAATCAGTTCTGCATCAGATTCACCCACATGCCGATTCATGACGACAATCTGTCTATTGCCGGCAAATCTGCTGTGATCTGGCTGCTGGGTACTGCACTGGCCATCATCTCATCGACTGCGCAGACAAGGAAGCTTCGTGATATATGGCGCAAGCAGATTCCTCAAGGCGTACGCTCCGTCTTCGTCGTATCGGTCACGGTATCACTAGCAGTAGTGACATTGATGCTGCTTATCGGGCTGATTGCGGTCATCGCATGGGTGGTGAACGGCAATGCATCCGTGAACAAGCTGTTTGAACTTACCAATATGCATACCGGCTCACGGATCATGACATCCATCTCATACCTGGCATGGTTGCCGAATATGGTGATTTGGGCGATTTCCTGGATTACCGGAGCCGGTTTCGCCATCGGCGATCTGGGTACGTTCACATTATGGGTAGGGCAGTCCACCAATCTGCCGCCGTTGCCATTGTTCGGCATTTTCCCAAGCCCGGTTTCGGATTCGGGAACACGTCTTGCCCTGCAAATGTGCATCCCAATGGCATGCGCTTTGTCGGCCATCACGGCGATGCTGTTCGGCCCGCTGAAGATTCGTCTTCCGCAGCAAACAGAACGCCATGAGACTCGGCATCTTGTCTCGCTCATGATTCGCCATGCACTTATGCTATGCGGCGCGGCCATCATTATCCTGCTGCTGTCATGGGGCATGTTCGCCGTTTCGAACGGTGCGTTGGGGGAGAAGCATCTTGCGACGGTAGGCGTGGATGTCGTGGCTTCGATGCGCATGGTCGGCTGGGCAATTCGTCAGGGATTCATCGCGGCATGGCTGGTTGCAGTCATCGCCGTTGCACTACTGTATGGCATCCGTTGGCTTCTGGCATCCAGACGGAACGCTTCGGATGATTCCATGCCAACACAGATTTCATTGCAAACAACAGCAAGGGAGGAAAACGATGACAGCAAGTCGTCCGATTAAGAGGGCGCTGGTCTCGGTCTTTCACAAGGAAGGCATCGAGACTCTCGCCAAGGCTTTCGTCGAAGCCGGTACCGAAGTGGTTTCCACCGGCTCCACCGCAAAGCGTTTGGCCGAACTAGGCGTAACCGTCACCGAGGTAAGCGAGGTCACCGGTTTCCCCGAGTGCCTGGATGGCCGTGTCAAAACACTCGACCCGCATATCCACGCGGGTATTCTCGCGGATATGACCAACCCGGATCATGCCGCCCAGTTGGAGCAATTCGGCATCAAGCCGTTTGATTTGGTGGTTGTGAACCTGTATCCGTTCGCCGATACGGTGCGTTCCGGCGCCAATGAGGCCGATACGATCGAGAAGATCGATATCGGCGGGCCTACGATGGTTCGTGCCGCCGCCAAGAACAGCGCCACTGTCGCCATCATCACCGATCCGGCCGACTATGCGCTGGTTGCCGGCCGCATCAGCAATGGAGAAGGCTTCACACTCGAAGAACGTCGTTGGCTTGCAGGCAAGGCCTTTGCCCACACCGCTTCCTACGACGCCACCATCAATGAGTGGACCGCCAAGCATTGGCCGAAGCCTTCCACGGTGGAGCCCACGGAGGAGGAGAACGAGACGCCGGTGAATGAAACCGTGTTCCCCGCCACCTTCACTCGTACGTGGGATCGCTCCCATATGCTGCGCTATGGCGAGAACAGCCATCAGCAGGGTGCGTTGTATCTCGACCCGCTCAACCAGACTGGCTTCGCCCATGCCGAACAGCTGGGTGGCAAGCCTATGAGCTACAACAATTATGTGGATGCCGATGCCGCTTGGCGTGCCGCGTGGGACATGGCTCCGGCCATCGCCGTTGCAGTGGTCAAGCATAATAACCCATGCGGTTTGGCCATTGGCGCGACTGCCGCCGAAGCACATAAGAAGGCCCATGCCTGCGATCCGATGAGCGCCTATGGCGGCGTCATCGCGTGCAACACCACCGTCACGCTTGAGATGGCGGAAAGCGTGCGCCCGATTTTCACCGAAGTCATCGTGGCACCGAACTACGAGCCTGAAGCGCTGGAACTGTTGCGTACCAAGAAGAAGAATCTGCGTATTCTCAAGGTCGCCGAACCGGCAAATCCGAAGACGCAGTTCCGTCAGATCGAAGGCGGTCTGCTGGTGCAGCAGCCGGATCTCATCAACGCCCCCGGCGACAACCCCGATGCATGGAAACTCGTGTCCGGCGAACCTGCTGACGAGGCCACGCTGAAGGATCTCGTATTCGCATGGCGCGCCATCCGCTGCGTAAAGTCGAACGCCATTCTTATCGCGCATAACGAGGCCACTGTCGGCATCGGCATGGGTCAGGTCAACCGTGTGGATTCCTGTCATCTTGCCGTAGATCGTGCCAATACGCTGGCCGACGGTAAGGATCGCGTCACTGGTTCCGTTGCGGCATCCGATGCGTTCTTCCCGTTTGCGGACGGCGCCGAAGTGTTGATGAACGCCGGCGTGAAAGCCATTGTGCAGCCCGGCGGCTCCATTCGAGATGAAGAGGTCATCGAAGCGGCCAAGAACGCCGGCGTGACCATGTATCTCACCGGAACGCGCCACTTCCTGCACTGATTCTGCCGATTCGTCCATCCGCGCAAACGGTGGATTACCAGGTATTAGGCTCAGCCCATTTGCCGATATTATGGGCTGAGCCTAATATTGTGCCCACATGACGTATCCAGTCATATCAATAATTATCGAACACCAGCAAGGGGAGCAATGCACGATCATCCGTTCGTCAGTGAAGCCCATGAGGGCAAACCATGGTTTGAATGGTGCGTTGCCATCATCGTTGTTATCTCCGGCATCGTCGCCGCATTTGGATATACAACGGCCGCCACGGTATCGATTTCCGTGACGGCCATCGTATCTGGCTTAGTGCGCTTGATTCTACGCGAAAAAAGCCCTTGGAAAGTGCGTTCAGTCGCGTTCGACTCCATTATCGGAATCTGTCTTGGCGTCGGACTGCTCGTCACGTACTTCAGCTTCTGACTCCTGCGTTGTCTCGGTGTCGATATCCGCAGCTTCCTTCTCCGAGGCTTCCACGGATTCGCCCTGATCGGCATTCGCCTCGTCATAAGCGTTCAGCTGCGCGGGATCGTCGCCCTTCTTGGGCATTTTCACCATCATGGCCAGAGCAACCACTGCGGCGGCCAATACCGGGCACACCCAGAACAGCCATAGCTGAGTCAATGGGTTCTGAGTAAGACCTTGGTTGTAGGCAAACAGCGCGATGCCGGTGGATCGTGCGGGATTGAGGGAAGCCGCGGTGACGGGGAATGCGACAACCGTGCCGAACCCGTACACAATGCCCATGTATGCGGCGTAGTTCTTTGAACCATACTGGGTCATCGCCACTGCGATGATGACAAGTGAAGCCACGATCTCCACTGCGGCGGCCTGGCTGACGGAGAAGTTCAGGCCGTACTGCTGCAACGTGGTGTATGCAATGGAGCCCTTGTCAAAACCGTTGACCGCGGTGGTCAGCCACTGCTTGGCGGTAATGGTGCTGGAAACAGGAAGCAGGGACTTGATCAGCAGGCCGGCCAACGCGCTGCCGAGCACCTGGAAAATGATGTAGAGAATGCCATCCAGGACCTTGGTCTTACCGGTAAGCATGGCGGCCACGGTAATCGCGGGGTTGAACTGGCCGCCGGAAATCCTGCCGAGGAAGAGGGTCGCCGCCATATAGGCCAGACCGGTGCCGATGGCGATATAAGCGAGATTGAGACTGAAGACGATGGAGCCGAATGTGCAGAGCACATAAACGGCGAAACACACGATGAACGTGCCCAGCAGCTCCGCGCCGATGCGCAAAGGCAACGGGCTTTCATGCTCGACTGTTTCAGGTAGCACATCCTCCGAAGGGACGGTTATAGGAGATGTCATGTCAATCCTTCGATTAATACTGTAGTAATGCTGTAACGGGCGCAAAGCCCGTCTGAACGGCTGCCAGTTTAGCAGCATCCGTCAGGTACGGTAGCATAGAAAAGTTGGAAAACCCTTATAGGCCACGTTGGGAGAACGATGCCAAACGCATATTCCCGTGCCAGGAAGGCACACGACAATAATCAAGAAGGCATTCGCCTGCAGAAGCTGCTTGCACAGGCCGGATTCGGTTCCCGCCGCAAATGCGAGCAGATGATCACCGATGGACGGGTGGAAGTGGACGGCGAGCTGGTCACCGAACTCGGCACCCGTGTCGATCCGACGCATCAGCAGATCCGTGTCGACGGTTCGCGCGTCCGTATCAGCAACAAGCACATCACCCTCGCCTTGAATAAGCCTCGCAAGGTGTTGTCCGCCATGGACGATCCGAAGGGCCGCTACACGTTGCGCGACATCGTCGGAGACAAGTACGAGCGCATCTTCCACATGGGTCGCTTGGATTACGATTCCGAAGGCCTGATCCTGATGACGAACGACGGCGAGTTGAGCCAGCACGTCATGCATCCCAAGTACGAGGTGGAGAAGACGTATATCGCCACGTTGGAAGGGCGAATCTCCGGCACGGTGTGTCGTCGACTGGTCACCACAGGCGTGCAGCTTGACGACGGTTGGATCAAGCTTGACCGTTGTGCGATCATCGACGCAACGCACGATACGACAATCGTCAAGGTCGTGCTGCATTCGGGCAAGAACCGTATCGTCCGTCGTATCTTCGGATCCATCGGCTTCCCTGTAAAGCGCCTGGTACGTACGCAGATCGGCCCGATTAAGCTTGGCGATCTGAAATCCGGTTCCTACCGTGTATTGAGCCAGACTGAGGTCCGTTCGCTGTCCAAGGAGGTCGGACTGTGATTCGTGTTGCCATTGACGGTCCCGCCGGCGTAGGCAAATCCTCTACGTCCAAAGCGTTGGCCAAGTATTTTGGATTCGCATACCTCGATACTGGCGCCATGTATCGTGCCTGCGCATGGTGGTGCCTGAAGCAGGGTATCGATCTGGACGCCGAGCAGATCGATGAGCGAGTGGTCACCGAAACGGTGGGAGAGTTCTTCACCGGCGACCATTTCGATATCAGCGTCGATCCCGATAAGCCAGCCGTAAGCGCGGACGGTGAGGATATCTCCGAGGCGATTCGTTCCTCCGAGGTGTCCACCCATGTTTCGAAGGTGTCGAACATCATTCCGGTACGAAACGTACTCATCGCCGCGCAGCGAGCCTATATCGCGCGCGAGGAATCGGCTGATTCCTTCTCCGGCGGCCTGGGCGTTGTGGCCGAAGGGCGTGACATCACCACGGTTGTCGCCCCCGATGCGGAGGTCCGCGTTCTTCTGACGGCCCGTGAGGAAGTGCGTCAAGCCCGCCGTTCCGGCCAAAGCACAGCCGGCGTGGGTGCGGAGGATGTTGCCGCACGCGATCGTATGGACTCCAAGGTAACGAGTTTCATGACCGCCGCAGATGGTGTTACCACCGTCGACAATTCGGATATGGACTTCGAGCACACGCTTGACGTACTTATCGATATGGTCGAAAACGCCATCGAAGAACAGGAATACGAGCGTTACGCCGCCAATCTTGAGGACTATGAGCTGGATGAGGGCGATGAGGCGCTGATCTCCAACACCAACCGTGATGACTCTTCCGATAACGGTAAGGGCAAGTCGGTCGGCGTGCTTGCCATCGTCGGCCGCCCGAATGTGGGCAAGTCCTCGCTGGTCAACCGTATTCTCGGCCATCGTGTCGCCGTCGTGGAAGACACCCCGGGTGTGACTCGAGATCGTGTCAGCTACGATGCGGAATGGGCAGGCACCGATTTCAAACTGGTGGATACCGGCGGCTGGGAGGTCGACGTCGAGGGCATCGATTCCGCCATCGCCTCGCAGGCCGAAGTGGCTGTAAACCTTGCCGATGCCGTCGTACTCGTGGTGGACGGGCAAGTCGGTTTGACCAATACCGAGGAGCGTATCGTCAAGATGCTGCGTGCTTCCGGTAAGCCGGTCACACTGGCGGTCAATAAGATCGACGATCGTGAAAGCGAATATCTCGCCGCTGAATTCTGGAAGTTGGGGCTTGGCGAGCCGTATGCCGTTTCCGCCATGCATGGCAGAGGAGTAGGCGAGCTGCTTGATGCCGCCATCGATTCATTGAAGAAGGCTGAGAAAACCTCCGGCTATCTCACGCCTTCGCATTTGCGTCGTGTGGCTCTGGTCGGCCGCCCGAATGTGGGCAAGTCCTCGCTGCTTAACCAGCTGGCCAACGAGGAACGCACCGTGGTCAACGATTTGGCAGGTACCACCCGTGATCCGGTCGATGAAATCGTGTCGATGGACGGCGAGGATTGGCTGTTTATCGATACGGCGGGCATCAAGCGTCGTCAGCATAAGCTTAAGGGCGCGGAATACTATTCCTCGCTGCGCACGCAGGCCGCGATTGAACGTTGTGAGCTTGCTTTGGTGTTGTTCGATGCGTCCGTGCCGATTTCGGATCAGGACCTGAAGGTGATGAGCTCGGCCGTCGACGCAGGCCGTGCCATCGTCCTGGTGTTCAACAAGTGGGACGCCATGGACGAGTTCGACAAGCAGCGTCTTGAACGTCTGTGGGCCACCGAGTTCGATCGTGTCACCTGGGCGCAGCGTGTGAACATCTCTGCCAAAACCGGATGGCACACCAACCGTCTGACCCGTGCCATGCGTGAAGCCTTGCAGTCGTGGGATACTCGTGTCCCCACCGGTAAGCTCAACGCTTTCCTGGGGCAACTGCAGGCAGCTCACCCGCATCCGCTGCGTGGCGGCAAGCAGCCGCGCATCCTTTTTGCGACGCAGGCTTCCACCAGACCTCCGCGTTTCGTGATTTTCGCCACCGGATTCCTGGAGCACGGCTACCGCCGATTCATCGAGCGTTCTTTGCGTGAGGAGTTCGGTTTTGAAGGTTCGCCGATTCAGATTTCGGTGAATATCCGAGAAAAGAAGAAGCGCAAGTAGCGTTCTTAAGACGGCGTGGCACACATGCTCCAGCACACGCGCCACGCCGTCTTTTTGCAGAACGGAGAGTTTGTGCTAAATTAACTATTCGGTGCTCATGCACCATCGGGCCGTAGCGCAGTTTGGTAGCGCACTTGACTGGGGGTCAAGGGGTCGCGGGTTCAAATCCCGCCGGCCCGACCGAAAACCCCGTCATTCCAACGTTTTCAGAACATCGGAATGACGGGGTTTCGTCGTATCGAGGCAGTTTCGAGGCAGTGAACTACGGCAAGCCGCCTTCGCGTGCTCAACCACAACCGTCTGAACATCCCCGATTATGGGCGGCGTGTAAGGCATGCCGTTCGGAAACATCCCAGTTGACAGTGTCTTCCATCCACTTGGCGAGGATACTGACTGGTGCGTCTACTGGCGCAGCTCGCCCACAGGCCCACGTAATGATCGCCATGTCAAAGTGATCTTGCAACTTGCAAGTCCACCTTGGCATGGAGTAAGGTACGAAACAGAAGATCGGCATGTACGGAAAAGACTATTCGGTCAGGGAATAGACAGTGGAAACAGCAGTGCCGACGAAACAGACAAGATAACAGATAATTCAATTTCGCATGGTTTGAGCGCTACATGCCATTTCAATTCATGCACAGATAGGGGAGGAAAGCTTCCATGCCGGATCAGTTTGACCAGTTTGCGGCGAAGATGCGCGAACATGACATGAGCGAGACTGCAATCAGCCAGTTCCATCGTCTTTATGACGTGTGGAAGGCCGATGAGGGTTCCACTTGGATTCGTGAGTCCGATGTGGAGCCGTTGACCGACGTGCCCAGCTTCCATGACGTCTATGAGACCATCGACCATGATGAGGCGGTCAATGCATTCGCCAAGACCGCATTCCTCAAACTCAACGGTGGCCTCGGCACCTCCATGGGTCTTGATTGTGCGAAATCGCTGCTGCCGGTGCGCCGCCATAAGGCTCGTCAGATGCGCTTCATCGACATTATCCTCGGTCAGGTCATCACCACTCGCCAGCGGCTCGGTGTGGAGCTGCCGATGACCTTGATGAACTCTTTCCGCACGTCGGAAGACACCATGAAGGTCATCCACGCCAATAGAAAGTTCCATCAGACCGGCATTCCCACTGAGATCATCCAGCATGTGGAGCCGAAGATCGATCTTGCCACCGGTGCGCCCGTATCGTTCCCCTCCAACCCCGACCTGGAATGGTGTCCGCCTGGTCATGGCGATCTGTTCTCCACCATCTGGGAATCCGGTCTGCTCGACACCCTTCAGGAGCATGGTTTCAAATACCTGTTCATTTCCAATTCCGACAATCTCGGTGCGCGCCCGTCACGCACGCTGGCTCAGCATTTCGAAAACACCGGCGCACCATTCATGGTCGAAGTGGCCACTCGCACCTATGCCGATCGCAAAGGCGGCCACATCGTCCGTGACAAGGCGACGGGGCGTCTGCTGCTGCGCGAGATGAGCCAGGTGCATGATGACGACAAGGCCGATGCGCAGAACATCGATAAGCACCCGTATTTCAACACGAACTCGATTTGGGTGCGTATCGACGCGCTGAAGGAAAAGCTCGCCGAATACAACGGCGTGCTTCCGTTGCCAGTCATTCGCAATATGAAGACGGTGGATCCCACCGATTCTTCCAGCACGCCGGTGGTTCAGCTGGAAACCGCCATGGGTGCGGCGATCAGCCTATTCGAAGGCGCAATCTGCGTTCAGGTCGATCGTATGCGTTTCCTACCGGTCAAAACCACCGACGATCTGTTCATCATGAGGTCCGATCGCTTCCATCTGACGGATTCATATGAGATGGAGGACGGCAACTATATTTTCCCGAGTGTCAAACTCGACCCGCGTTACTACAAGAACATCCATGATTTCGACGAACGATTCCCGTATTCGGTGCCTTCGCTGGCCGCAGCCAATTCCGTCACCATCGAGGGGGATTGGACGTTCGGTAGGGATGTCGCCATGTTCGCTGATGCAAAACTCAGCGATGAGGGGGTGCCTTGTTATGTGCCGAACGGCGAATATGTCGGCCCTCAGGGGGTGGAACCCGATAATTGGATATGAGCGGAATAAAAAGTCACCCTTTTTTAGGGAAAAGACAACCATTCTGTAAAAAAAGCCGTAATATAAAAGAGGTGCGCAACAGCGCACGCTGTTGAAAACTTTAGCGATACGTGAGGACTAATGGCAGAAGGCACAAGCGGAAGGCGACGTTTCTCTGACAAGTGGGGCAAGCATGAGCTTGATGTACTAGCGGTATTGTCATCTGCGTTTCCGCAGTGGCTCACTTCACGGCAAATTGCCCAGCGTGTAAAGGCATACGCCGACTCATACGGAGAATTGGCGGATCAGGCCGCGAAGGCCGCATTTGCCAAGCAGTTCCAACGTGACCGTGCCAAGCTTGCAGCCATGGGCATTGCCATCGAATCCCGCCAGCCCGAGTATTCGTCGAAATCCGAAGGGCAGGACTTCGCATCGTACCGCTTGCAGCTTGGTGACGAGCCCCGTGTCAGGCTCTGTTTCAAGCCCGAGGATATGCCTGTATTGGCAGCGGCTAATTATCTGGCTCGCTCAATGTCCATGTCCAGCGAATCCGAGCAGCATCAAGACACCAGCCGCATCTCTCGTACCGCACCGCGTGTGCCGCAGACACCGATTCCCGGATTGGGGCTTGATTCCATCGCGCCGGGCCTTGGTACCCAGACCATTCCAGATGCGCTGGTTAAGGTCATTGATTCACGTCGTTTTGCGGCCACCATCGATGTGGACGGAGAGCATATTAACGTTGCATACACCGACTCCGATGATTTGGCTACGTATGTGCTCGAACATCCAGGCGCCACCATTGTCAGCCCGCAGGAGGCGGTTGATGCCTTCCACCGTCGTTTGAAGGCCGCTGAGAATCTTCAGCCCATCGAAGAATACGAGAAGAACGCCAACTCGCAGAGGGACGTTGAGACGGATAACGTCATCGATGATTCCGAACCGACCAATGGCCATGCTCGCAAGCAGTCCTTCCAGACCGGTAGCGAAGTCGATCGTCGGTTGCGCCTGATGCTTTTCCTCTCCGCGCATCTTGGCGAGGAATTCACGCTTGAGGAATTGGCCGACAGATTCATCGGCAGGCCGAGGACTTCCGAAGAGCAGAAGAAATCCGTTAATGTCATTCGTAAGGACATCAATACTCTGACCACCGTTTCCGATGATGGGGAAATGGCTGGTAGCCAGTTCTTCGACATCGACTGGTCGTTGCTGGATGCGGAAGGTATTGTTTCGGCTACGAATTCTCTTGGCTTGGAACGTCTTGCCGGTATCTCGCCACAGTACTTGAGCATGCTCACCGCTTCCGTGAGCTATCTGGCGCATTCGCCGCTGCTGCCCAATGAGCAGCGTGCCCAGGCGGAGGATCTGTATCAGCGCCTGCATCAGCATGTCAAGCCTGGCCAGACCCCGTGGCTCAGTCTTACCGGTTACGAATTGGAACCGCATAGTTTCGGCATTGTCAAACGCGCGATTGATTCCGGATCGTTGCTGGATATGCAGTACACCGATGGTGCCGGAAGCACTCGTCGGCGTTTGGTCAAACCGGTGAAGATCTATGCGGACGAGGGCATCTACAATGTTGCGCTGTGGACGGATGTGGCTAAGGCCGCGCCCGAAGACAAGCAGGATATTGTGTTGAAAAATGCCGCTATCAACAAGGCGAACGGCAAGCCTCGCACTTGGCAGGTGCTTCATATCGCACGCATCGAACAGGCCAAGATCGTCGAACCCACCTGTAAGCTCGACATTCCCGACATGCCGTTGAGTGAGTTGCGCAAGTGGAGTTTCGACAACGGTACGGCTACCAGTTTCGTCACCGACGCCAAGGACATGCCGTTCACTCAGAATCTTCCCGATGCCACGGTGGAGCCCTGTGGCAAGGGGGAGAAGGTCAACCTCATCGTGTCGTCGGATTCCTGGTTCGTCGCCTTCTGCATCGCTCATGCGCGCCATTTGGTTGCAGTCGGCCCCGAAACGTTGCGGACAATGATCATCGCACGTGCACAGCGCGAGCTCAGCGTTGTGCAACGTACCGAGGACTGATTGGGGAATATCATGCCTTGGTGGGTTTGGCTGATTCTCGCATTGTTCATGGCGGCGATGATCGTCGTCGGGTGCATATACGCGCTGCACCGTGGTTTCGCAGCTCTACAGACGGTTTCCAATACCGCATCGCAAGTAGGCAATCGCATTGCGCGCATGGGAGAACCTGTTGAGGCCAGTGCGCCTGAAGCGCCGTTTTTCACGCAACCTCTTGCAGTCTCCCTTGAATATTACGAAGCTGCGCAGTTGAAGGTTGCGCAGCGTGACAAGGCCAAGCATGAACGCCATATGAGGGTATGGCAACGCTGGAATCGAGAGCGCATCAAGGCCCCTGATTTCATTAACGAAACGGACGAGTAAGCACTACATGAGTCGACATCATCACCATCGCTCGGATAACGAACAGTCTTCGCCGTCCGAGCGTTATGCTGCATTCAAGCAACGCCAACGTCACGACGCCAGTATTGCGGCGCAGTTCGAACGAACGTTGCCTTTCGAACTTGATTCCTTCCAGTCCAAAGCCAATCAGGCTTTGGAACAGGGCGATAATGTGCTCGTAGCCGCGCCGACAGGTGCAGGGAAAACCGTTATAGCCGATTTCGCGGTCTTTCTCGCGCAACAGCATAATGTCAAGGCGTTCTACACCACGCCGATCAAAGCATTAAGCAACCAGAAGTACCATGACCTGGTCAACGCGTACGGCGAGGATAAGGTCGGACTGCTCACCGGTGACATCTCCATCAATTCCGAAGCGGATATCGTGGTGATGACCACTGAGGTGCTGCGCAACATGCTGTATGAGCATTCAACCACCTTGGACGCATTGCGGTATGTCATTCTCGACGAAGTGCACTATCTGGCCGACAGGTTCCGTGGACCGGTATGGGAAGAGGTCATTATTCATCTTCCGCAGCGGGTACGCATTGTGGCGTTGTCGGCAACGGTGTCGAATGTAGAGGATTTCGGCCATTGGATATCCTCGGTGCGTGGGGAGACGAAGTTGATCGTGTCCGAAAAACGGCCTGTTCCGCTGGAACAGCATGTCATGCTTCAGCAGAACGATCGCACGGAACCGGAAATCATCGATTTGTATCGACGTGATGATTCAGGCGCACAAACATCTGTAGTAAACACCGAACTCGCCCGTCGACTCAGCCAGCTGGATCATCAGGCATCACGCAGACGTGGCGAAGAGCGTAGCGGCAAGTTCAAGCGGCGTGGCCATGCCGGCGGCGATAGGGGGAGAGGCTCCTCGCCGTCGTATAAGCCCGAACGGCATACCCCTCGACGTTGGGCTGTGGTCGATGAGTTGAACTACCTGGATATGCTTCCCGGTATCTATTTCATTTTCTCCCGCAATGGCTGTGACCAGGCTGTTGAGCAATGCATCAACGCAGGCTTGGAGCTTACCTCCGATGATGAGGCGCATCGCATCCGCCGGATCGTGGATGAGATGGTGGAAGGGCAGCTTAGCCAGGATGATTTGAAAACACTGGGCTTTTCACGATTTCGTTTCGCACTGGAAGAAGGGTTTGCCTCGCATCATGCCGGCATGGTCGCCCTGTTCCGGCAAATCGTCGAGCGTTTGTTCGAAGAGGGCCTGGTCAAAATGGTGTTCGCCACAGAGACCCTGGCTTTGGGCATCAATATGCCGGCACGATGCGTGGTTGTCGAAAAGCTTGAGAAATATGATGGCACTGGGCACGTGCCGCTGACTCCAGGCGAATTCACCCAGTTGACCGGTCGGGCCGGCAGACGTGGCATTGATACTATCGGCCATGCCGTAGTGGTCGACCATAGGGGGTTTGTGCCGGCGACCGCCGCCGCATTATCCAGTAAACGAGTGTACCCATTGCATTCCAGCTTCCATCCGACATTCAACATGGCGGTAAATCTGCTGAATTCCAGCGATTATGCGACTGCGCGAACCACGCTTGACCATTCCTTCGCGCAGTGGGAGGCAAACGCTTCCGCATGGCAGCTGGAATCCCAGATGGCGTCGCTTGAACAAGCGCTGAAAGGCTACGAACAGGCGTTTGTCTGCGAGCATGGCGATTTCAAGGAGTTCATGACCATCCGCATGAATCTCAGTTCCGCGGAGAAAAACGAGCGGAATCGTCTCAAGCATCAGCTGTTCCGTACCGATGCGGATCGTTCCGAAGCGTTCCGTGCGCTTGACCGCAAAATCGGCAAGCTGCGGACTTTGGAGCAGCAGCATCCCTGCAAGCAATGTCCGGATTTGCAACGCCATCTACGCTGGGGGCATCGCTGGGCTCGTGAGATGCGTGAGCTTGAGCATGTGAGGAATCGCTATGATTCGCGCACCGGATCCGTGGCACGCCAGTTCGATCGCATCTGTGATGTACTGACTGAACTTGGCTATCTCAGCGGGCAGGATCAGCATGATGTCATATTGACCGAACATGGCCAGTTGCTTCGGCGCCTGTATAGCGAACAGGACGTGGTGCTTGCTCAGGCTATTCAAGCCGGCGTATTCGACTTGCTGCCCCCGGCGGGGCTGGCTGCGGTATTGTCGTCGCTGGTATATGAGGCGAGGCGGGGTAGCGGGGGAGAGCCACGGTATTACCCCGGTTCGATGCATGGCCCAATTGCCGTTGCCGCGCGTGAGCTGAAAACCATTCACGCCGAGGTCAGCGACTGTTGCGAAGCTCATGGAATGAACCCTCTGCCAGGTATCGATTTCGGCATTCTCGACATTATGTACGAGTGGGCTGATGGCCGGAGTCTCTCCGAAGTGCTTCGTGGCACGGAGTTAACCGGCGGCGATTTTGTACGCAATGCCAAGCGATTGTCCGACATGCTGCAGCAGATCGCAGTCGCGGAGCCGTATCTGGGCAAGGATGGGGCTTCGCTCGCCAGCCGCGCGCGTGAAGCTGCGGAGCTTGTCAATCGCGGCGTTGTGGCGTATAGCGGCATCGAATAGCTTTCGAATGGGAATATATCAATCGTCCGAACTGTTTCGTACTGTGGATACAGTACATAAGGAGGAATCACCAATATGGCAGAACGTAGCCTTAGGGGCATGAGCATCGGCGCCAAGTCGCTGGAATCCGATCAGAATGTCGATTTCGCCGCCCGCGAAGAAGTAGCGTATATCTGTCCCAACGGGCATCGCACTATTTTGCCGTTTGCCGAAGGGGCGGAAATTCCTAATGAATGGGAATGCCATTGCGGTTCCGTGGCTCGACTTGAGGGCGAGGAGGACAAGGCCAACGAAATCTCCAAGCCTACTCGAACCCATTGGGATATGCTGCTTGAACGCCGTGACGAAAAGGAATTGGCCGAGCTTTTGGAGAAGCGTCTGCAGATGCATCGCGATGGCTGGATTCCCGATTACGAATGATGCGTTGTGATCCGGCTGCGTTCTTTGCAATTCAGATGACGCAGCCGGATCATCATATAAGTCCACAAAGAAAACAGGGGAGAGAGACCCATGTCAACCGTACCGAAGAAAGTCGTTCTGCTTGATCTTGACGGCACGCTCACTGATTCCGCACAAGGTATTCTTGCCAGCGTCAAGGAGACATTCAAGGCATTAGGCATGCCTGTGCCGGACGCCGCTGAATTGCAGCGCTTCGTCGGCCCGCCCATCATCAGTTCATTGCAGCGCAATCATGTTCCTGACGATCAGCTGGAGCATGGCGTTGATTTGTACCGAGAATTCTATGGCGAGCGTGATATTTTCGATGATCCGAATAATCCGGGTTGCAAGGTTGCCGGACGTTATGTCAATACGGTGTTCGACGGTATCCCGCAACAGCTTGCAGCATTGCGCGCGGACGGATACTATCTGGCCGTGGCCACCTGCAAGCCTGAATATCAGGCCAAGCCGATCTGCGATCGATTCGGCGTCACTGAAATGGTCGATGGTATTTACGGAGCGTCCAAAGACAATTCACGATTGCTTAAGGAACAGGTCATCGAATACTGCTTCGACCATATAGGATTCGATCGTGCCATTGATCGCGCGCTGATGGTCGGAGACCGTTGGACTGATGCCGATGGCGCTCAAGCATGCGGGCTGGATTGCCTGGGATGCGGCTGGGGCTATGCCGAGCCTGGTGAACTGGCTGAGCATGGCGCATATCGTGTCATCGATCATGTCGATGAGTTGCACGACGCGGTTGTACAATATTTCGCAAACTGATCAAGCATCTGGAGATTCGGCTCGGAAAATCGACTGCATATCTTCCGAGCCGAATTCGTATGTATTCTGGCGCATCGGATCTGGCACGTCATGGAATGCGACGTGTGATGAACAGAACATAACCGATATTGAGTCATACCGAATAACACCCGGCAAACCCCCGAAATCATTAGGATGCAGCAGTATCCCCAAATAGCCGATAATGTACGTTATGTCAGATTACAATTTGAGCCTCCTCCCTCAATACGCATTGCTCACCCCACAGAATAAAAAAGATGCAATAGCTACATGCCGTGTAACGGCCGCCCTAGGAACGCCACCGATGATCCCGGAGTGTATTGCATCTTGATATGTACCGGTCATAGCCGGCATTCGCATCGTGCATTCCGCGGAATCATCGTGTATGTCTGCTGAGACGCCTGTTCATCTCCGTTCGCATGGCCCGCCGCGACTGCATATACAATAAAACGATCTGCAATCCCAGCAAAACGATCGCCAGCCCGCCGCCTATCGGTATGGCATACCGATAGAACTCACGCATTGGCTGCGCATACAAATCGATGTTGAACGTGGCAATAATCAGGGCCGTAAGAAAGCAGATCACCGAAACCAGATGCTCGATGACCGTCGTCATCGACGGTGGCGTGACATCCGGTTCCGTGTGTTTGTTGCGGTATTTACCGGAAATCAAGGCATGAACACATACACCTACGGAGACGACTACGCCTATCCCCCATAATACGATTGGCAAAATATCCATATCACGCTGACTGGCGCGGCTGATGCCGTACCTCATGGTTTCTGCGCATACGCGCTGCGGTTAGATCATCAACAGATTGCTTGGATCCGGATTGTGTGATTCGTCGTCCGACGTCCACTGAATCCTCCTGTTCCAAGGCAGTTCGAACCTGATGCCACAGCGAACCAACGGAAACGGCGAAAACCGCATGACCACTGGCCAGCAGTTCCATCATCCGTTCATTGGACGTGCACTCATACACTTGCTCGCCATCGCACATGATGGTGATATGCTCCAACTGGGACGAGGCGCGTTGCATCAAAAAACCAATGGCCGTGGTCACGTTCTGCAGGTTCACTCCGGCATCAAGGAGTTTCTTGGAAACGGCAAGAATCACCACATCCTTGAATGAGTACAAACGGCGCGACCCGGAACCATGCGACGGAGTGATCGATGGAGCGACGATCTGCTTACGCGCCCAATAATCAAGTTGACGGTAGGTGATACCGGCAACCTTGGAAGCGATACTCCCCCGGTAGCCTCGTGCGTCTGACTCGGCATCGTCGACTCCGAATAATTCGCCTTGCATGGCATACTCATTCAGATTGTCACGATCTTCAAGACGCACGTGCAGATGCAGTCCCTCACCTTGTGTCATGGTCACCGCCTTGCAGCTGATGATGCCAGAACCGGCCTGTTACTCATTCATGTTGCCTGGGAATGCTCAGCACATGCCCAGGCAAAGAACCGACTACGCTACAATAGCCGACTTGGTGAAGAAGACCAGGCGGAACTTACCGATCATGATTTCATCCCCGTTCTTCAACTGGGCATGATCGATCCGCTGCCGGTTCACATATGTACCATTCAGCGATCCCGCATCGACTACGGTAAACGCCCCATTCATGCGACGGAACACCGCATGGGCACGGGAAACCGTGGAATCGTCCAGCAGAATATCGGAATGCGGGTCACGGCCAACGGTCACTTCATCTTCGTCAAGCAGATACCGGGATCCGGATACGGCCCCTCTTGTCGAAATCAACAACGCCGTATCGTCGGACAACCGTGCAATGGTGTCCAAGTCCTCCGCAGTCAACGGACGATCACTGGTTGCGGTTGCAGTTACAGGAATGGTGATGGCAGGCATGCCAATAATCGTGGTTTCGCCTGCGCTTGGAATCGGTTCAGTCATACTCGCTATTCTACCGTCTTTGCGTAGTTATTTGTGGAAGGTTCTCGGGTTGCGTCGATTTGTACGCTATCCGACTGCTTCACAGTAACCTTAGCTCCGTACATTACCTTCAATCGGGATCCAATGCCGCCAGCAATATTCACCGCATTCTGAAGATCCGAAGGGTTTCCTATGGCTCGCACCTTATATGGAGCGGTCAGCGGAATGCCATCGCATTCCAAGGAGCCATCTTCGTCAGCCCAGATCGAGGTGGAAGTGACGACACGAACATCATTGATGGCAATGACTTCTGCTCCGGCGTTTCGCAGCTCCTCGATCAGAGTGAACATCGTCGAAGCGTCAATGTCCTTGTCTTTCCCCTTACCGATGGTGATCATCACCCCTTTGCCCTGGGCCGGAAGACGACCTGAAATGATACCACTGGTTTCTTTATTCTGGTTGGCGATCCTTTGCGCCTGCGCACGTTGATCCGCGGCGGCTTTCAAACTAGAAAGCTGCTGAGAAAGCTGATTCTTGCGTTGCTCCAGATTCTGCGCCTGTGTGCTGGTTTCATTGATCAGACGCACCAGTTCGTCTTCGCTCATCGTTTCATATGTGGATGGGCCGCTATTGATCTGGGTCATGTAGCCGAATCCGAGCAGAGCGCACATTAATGTGATGAGAATGGCGGAAGATGCACGGACACGAAAATCCGATGCACCCTTTAGCTCCCGCTTTCCCTTCCGCCCACGGACCTGCGGGAAAGAGCCTGTTGCGGTATCGTCATTACGGCGTTCCGTCTCGTTGCGTTCCTTCAACTCGCTTATGGCATTACGCCTGTCGCCACGCCTACCTCGCCTTGCCATGATCATCCTCGGAAGATGAAGCGGCGGATAGCGGACACGTTGGAGAAGATACGGATGCCGAGTACCACAATGACGGCCGTCTGCAATTGCGAGCCTACGCCAAGCTGATTACCAAGCAATACCAGCAACGTAGCGGTGAGCACATTGGCGAAGAAGGAGATGATGAACACACGGTCGGAGAAACGACGTTCAAAGTAGGCACGTGCAGCACCCAGCAAGGCATCCAATGCAGCTACGACCATAATCGGCAGATAAGGCTGTATGGCCACGGGAATATCCGGCCTGACGAAAACACCGACCACCACACCGATGATCAATCCCAATACTGCTGCCATCTATTCAGCCTTCCTTGCATAGTTGACATCCGAAATAACGGCCGCTTTCAGTGTAAGCTCTTTTGACTGTTGCACCTGCAAGCTTATTCCAGCTTGGTCGAATATGGTGTACAGCGTACCGAGATCATAGCGGCTGACGGACTGGGCCAACTCGTGCTTATTGCCAATCGCCTTGATACGATACGGGCTGTCCACCGCATTCAGCCCGATCAGAATGGTGTTGCCCGCCGTGCGTATGGAGGTTTGTGCCCCGAGACGCTCGTCGTTGACGCTGATTGCCTCCGCACCCGAACGCCACAGTATGGAGACCAGCTGTTGAAGATCGGAATCCGTAACCACACGAAGGCGGCTTCCGGAACTTTCTCGAGGGGTTGCACCGTTATTGTCGTTGGTCGCCGCAATCGGATTGGCCACCGTCAGTATGATGCCTTCGCCGCGCACAGCCAATTGGCCGCTAGCCATTTCGTCCTTCATCAACGTATTGTTGGAACCATTTTGGGCGACTTTCTTCGCTTGCTCATCGACCTGCCTACGAAGCGTGGAAACGTCGTCCGAAAGACCGTCGAGGGATTTCTGCGATTCCTTAAGCTCTTTCGCCAAGCTGGAGCGAACTGCCCTACGAGGATCGGAGTGAAGCTGCTGAACAAACAGGCTCCCAAGAAAACCCACTGCAATGCACACCACGAAACAGACGATTCGCGTGACCCAGATCGCAAATGGGGAATTATTATGCCTGCCAAGATTGGAATCCAGGAACATCGGATCAACAGGTCGGTTAATCAGATCGTCGATTAACCGAAGAGAGTCGTCTTCACGGATACGGTGGCGCCGTTCACGCTCTCGCGTGAAAATGTCTTCAGGAGCGGCATGCTGCGATATAAGACCGGCAAAGGAATGGGAGAAGACCGCGCGACGATGTTTGGCATCACGAGACTCCTCCGCGGGATATGAAGCTGGCATCGGCTCCACGCCGTTCATCGCCTGGCTTCCTTCCGTGCACGCAGCTCCTTGCGAATGACGCCACTCCCCTGGCACAGATAAATGAATCCGGCAAGACAGTAGAGCACCACGCCCCAGATGCCAACGGCCAGTGCAAACAGATGCAGGATACGCGATGGCGCGCCTATGCCGATATCGGCCACTACCAGAGCGACCATGGAGATCATCAACAGCGCCGTTGCCGCTTTCCCGACGAAATGCACGGGTAACGGCCCATAGCCATATTGTGCGAGCCAAAGAATTTCGATACCCATGATGACGTCACGCGCCACAACCACAATGAAAATCCACCATGGTATTATCCCCGCAACGCCAAGCGCGAGTATTGTACAGAAAATCAACAACCGGTCAGCGCATGGGTCGAGAATCTGCCCAAGCTTGCTGACCTGATTGAGTTTCCTGGCCAACGTGCCGTCAAGGAAATCCGTGATGGCGGAAAAAGCGAACACAATCAAAGCCACTATCATGCTATGCCGTGAAATCAGCCACGCCACAATGGGTATGGAGATAATACGCAGCAAACTTAGCGCATTCGGAATGGTGAAAATGATGTCACGTGGTTCCGGACTGTATGTTGACTTGTGAATGTGTTCGCTCATATCGTCCAATATTTTAGATGCGGGAGGCCTGCAGTGCCGTGACGATAATGCCACGTGCACCGACTTCATACAGTTTATCCATCAGGTGATTCACTTTGGCCCTCGGCACCATAACACGCACCGCGCTCCACTGCTTGTCATGCAATGGGGAAATCGTCGGGCTTTCGAAGCCTGGCGTGACAGCCACAGCCTCGCTCACCTTGGACACCGGAATATCGTAATCCATCAGCACATAGCGCTGAGCGGTAAGCACGCCTTGAAGACGACGGCTTAGAATGGTGAGTCGTTCGTCATGCTCATCCAGACGCGGACTGCGAATCAGACATGCCTCGGAGTGCATAATCGGATCCGCGAAAATACGCAGGCCGGCATTACGCAGCGTAGTGCCGGTGGACACCACATCGGCAATCAGATCCGCAACGCCAAGCTGCACGGATGATTCCACAGCACCATCCAGGTGGATGGTTTCAGCATTGATCCCCTGCTCGACCAGATAGTCATGAACCAGCTTGTCGAACGAGGTCCCGACACGCTTGCCATCGATGTCTTTGAGCTCTGTAATGGAGGACTCGTTCGGTGCAGCAAAACGGAATGTGGAAGAGCCAAAGCCAAGTGGAAGATGTTCCACAGCCTCGGTGCCCGAATTCTTCAGCAGATCCTCACCGGTAATGCCGACATCGATGGTTCCCCTGCCGACATATACGGCAATATCGAGCGGACGCAAGTAGAACAGCTCCACATCGTTATCGCGATCCTCCACGACAAGCTGACGCGGGTTGGACCGCAGGCGATACCCCGCTTCCGCTAGCATGTTCCATGCTGGCTCAGACAGCATACCCTTATTCGGAACAGCGATTCGCAGCATTTCTTTCTTTCTCTAGTATTTACGGCTTGAACATTATGCCGGCTATTGGCCGGCCGCGTATCACAGATGCTTATATACGTCTTCAAGCGTCAGACCGTGCTTGATCATCATGACCTGCACGTGATAGAGCAACTGGCTCATCTCTTCGGCAGTGCGATCGGCGCCTTCATATTCGGCGGCGATCCATGTCTCCGAAGCTTCTTCGACGATTTTCTTGCCGATGAAGTGTGTGCCCTTATCAAGCTCATCAACGGTAAGCGATCCTTCCGGACGAGTCTTCGCTTTTTCGGACAGTTCTGCAAACAACGATTCGAATGTCTTCATAATTTCCTTCAGTCCTTGTAGGCCGCTGCGGCCTTATCACGAATGGAGTCGATGGCTTCAGCTGGATTCGGCGCGCCATATACCGCGGAGCCTGCAACAAGCACATCGGCACCAGCCTCGGCTACAATATGCGCGGTCTTCGGGCTTACACCACCATCGACCTGAATCTTGGTCTTCAAACCACGACGGGTGATCTCGTCACGCAGGCGACGAACTTTGCCCATCTGATTATCAAGGAACTTCTGGCCGCCGAAACCAGGCTCGACTGTCATGATAAGAATCATGTCGAACTCATCGAGGATATCGAAAATCGGTTCGACAGGCTCTGCGGGACGCACTGCGAAACATGCCTTGCACCCCATCTCGCGCAGCTGGCGGGCCAGACGCACCGGAGCGTGGGTGGCTCCCATATGGAAGCTCACGGAAGCGGCACCGAGCTTGGCGTACTCCGGTGCCCAGCGGTCGGGATCTTCGATCATCAGATGTACGTCCACCGGCAGATCGGTGACTTCGCAGATGCGCTTGACGATCGGCTCGCCCAGCGTCAGGTTCGGGACGAAATGATGGTCCATCACATCGACATGAACCAAATCTGCATTGGAGATGGCCTTGAGGTCACGCTCAAGATTGCAGAAGTCGGCGGACAGGATGCTAGGTGCGATTTCAATGCTCATAATCACTTACCTTACTGTTGACTAGGGTCATTTTGTGGATTTCTGGCTCATACGTTCAAGCTCGTCACCGGTGACAGCACAAAGCTTCGCCGTAAGTTCATCATATGTTTTCCCATACCGTTTCAGCACGAGGAACAGCGCAACCCCGCATAGCGCGACCAGAATAGCCGTCCACGTGTTGGTACGCAGGCCAAGGATAACAGTCGAATAGTTGATACGGATTTCCTCGATCCAACTGCGCCCGCATCCGTACCAAACCATGTACAGTGCCGCGAGTTGGCCGGCGCGAAGCCGCTTGGCGTAGATGTTGCCGATCCAGACGATCAGCACGGCGCCAATGAGGTTCCAGATCATTTCGTACAGGAACGTCGGGTGGAACAGCGTCCCGCTTGGGCAGGCTGTACCCTGATAGCAGATTTCGCTGTGACCGATGGCATCGCTCTTCTCATTGAGCTTCAAGCCCCAGGGCAATGTGGTCGGCTTACCATACAGTTCCTGATTGAACCAGTTGCCCAAACGCCCGATGGCCTGTGCAACGAGTAAACCCGGAGCCAGACAATCCAGCAACAATGCAAAGGGGTACCGCTTGTGGCGGCACCATAGGAATGCCGCCAGGGCTCCTCCGATAATGCCACCGAAAATGGCCATGCCGCCTTCCCAGACCTTCAGTATGCTCGTTGGATTACCTGTTGGAGGGAAATACATGGCCGGCGTGCTCAAGCAGTGGTATAGACGGGCACCGACCAAACCGCAGGGCACCGTCACCAGTGTAAGGTCGAGCACCTGATCGAATGTGCCGCCGGCTCGCTTCCAGCGCCGGGTAAGAATCCAGACAGCACAGCATACGCCGATGAGAATGCATACGGCATACATGCGGATAGTAACTGGCCCGATCTGGAACTTCGAGAATCCCGGCGAGGGAATATAGGCAAGTGTCGTCATATACGCGCTCCGTGGATGCCCTCGGCAAGCTCTTCGGTTGTGGATGCCAGACAAGCAAGGCCTTCGGCACTATCACGTGCCGTCCTGCCGTCATCATTGAGCAGCGTATGCACCAGAGCGGAACCGACGATCACACCATCGGCATAGGATCCGACTTTCCTGCCCTGTTCTGCGGTGGACACGCCAATGCCTACACAAACATTCTCCGCCCCGGCCTTACGAGTACGTTCCACCAACGCCTGTGGCGAGGCGTCAATGGTGGAACGTTCGCCGGTAACGCCCATACGGGCCGCAGCATACACAAAGCCCCGGGCGTTTCTGGCGACGATGTCAAGACGCTGATCGGTCGAATCAGGGGAAACGAGGAAGACACGGTCAAGTCCGTGCCGATCGGACGCCTCTATCCATTCGCCGGCCTCATCCGGGATCAGATCCGGTGTGATAAGCCCCGCGCCGCCGGCATTCTCAAAATCAGTGGCGAACCGTTCCACACCATAATGGTAGATCAGATTCCAGTAGCTCATGATGAGCGGAACGCCGCCGGCGTTTGCCACGGTTTCCACGGCTCTGAAAACATTGGCGATTCGTTCCCCGTTGTCCAATGCGATCTGACTGGCCGCCTGGATCACGGGACCATCCATAACCGGGTCGGAATACGGCAGACCGATCTCCACCGCGTCGACACCATGCTCGACCATCGTCTTCAAAGCGGTCAGCGAATCATCCGGATTGGGGAATCCATATGGCAGATAGCCGATGAAAGCCGGCTTGTTCTGCGCCTTCAATGCGGTAAACATCGCCCTGGTTCTGCTTGGCTTATGGCTGATGCCCAAGGGCTGGCCTGATGGTGTGCTTGCTTCGTTAGTCATATTCGGTCCTTCATTCCTCACGATTCATCATCATGCAACGGTATCGCCGTGCGCGCCCGTCACTTCGAGAGCCTTGGCCTGATCATCGGTCAGGTAGCCGAACCACTTGCCAGCCGTGGCCATGTCCTTGTCGCCTCGACCGGAGATGTTGATGATGATCACCGGATTCGTATACCCCTTGGTTTTCAGATCCTCGCACGCCTTATATGCGCCGGCTACGGCGTGGGAGCTCTCGATAGCGGGGATGATGCCCTCTGTACGGCTCAGATCACGGAAGGCGTTCATGGCCTCCTCATCGGTGGCCCAGGAATAGTTGACTCTGCCGATCTCCTTAAGCCATGCATGCTCGGGCCCGACCGACGCATAGTCGAGACCCGCGGAAATGGAATATGTGTCGAGAGTCTGGCCTTCGGATGTTTCCAACAGATAGCTTTTTGCACCTTGGAACATGCCCAATTGGCCTGTACCGGGCGCGAAACGAATGGCGTGCCTGCCGGATTCCGGGCCATTGCCGCCGGCCTCGTAGCCGTACAGGTTCACACGATCGTCATCGAGGAAGGCGTTCATGATGCCGATGGCGTTGGACCCACCACCTACGCAGGCGCAGATCGCATCCGGATGATCGATGCCGTACCAATCCTGCAACTGTTGCTTGGCCTCTTCTCCGATGATCTTCTGGAAGTCGCGGACCATGGCCGGGAATGGATGTGGTCCGGCCACCGTGCCAAGCAGATAGTGCGTGTCTTTGACATTGGTGACCCAATCGCGCAATGCCTCATTGATCGCGTCCTTAAGAATGCGATCGCCCAAAGTGACTTCGACCACTTCGGCTCCAAGCATCCGCATGCGGGCCACATTCAGCGCCTGACGACGGGCATCGATCTGCCCCATGTAGATACGGCATTTCAGGCCGAGCATCGCACATACCGTGGCGGTTGCCACGCCATGCTGGCCGGCACCGGTCTCGGCGATGACGCGGGTCTTGCCCATGCGCTTGACCAGCAGCGCCTGACCGAGCGCATTGTTGATCTTATGCGCACCAGTGTGGTTGAGATCCTCGCGCTTGAGGAACACTCGCGGCGAAATGCCGGTCTTCTCCTTAAGCAGTTCGGCGAAGCGCGGAGCCTCTGTCAGTGGGCTTTCCCTGCCGACGTAGCGCTTCTGCAACGTCATGAACTCCTTGTGGAATTCCGGGTCGGCCTTGGCTTCCTCGTATACACGTTCAAGCTCATCCAACGCGGTAATCAGCGCTTCCGGCACGTATCTGCCGCCGAACTGACCCCAGTATGGACCCTGATGCTCGCTCAATGGAGTGGATTCGCTTGTTTTCACCTGTGACCCTGCTTTCACTAGTCGTTGCACTGCAAGAATATGGTCGTCTGCTGTGGCGACGCCCTCACCGACCAGCACCGCGTCGGCACCGGCACGGCCGTAGTCCTCGACCTCAACCGCGCCGAATACGCCGGATTCGGCAACCTTGATGACGTCATCCGGCAGATTGGAGGCAAGCTCCTGGTATCTGCTCACATCGACACACAGATTCTTGAGGTTACGTGCGTTGATGCCGATCACACGAGCGCCGGCGGCAATGGCCCGCTGGATCTCCTCGCGCGTGTGCGTCTCGACCAGAACGGTCATCTTCAGCTCATGCGCCAGATCAAGCAGATGCTTGAGCTTATCGTCGTCGAGCGCGACGACGATAAGCAACACGATATCCGCTCCATGAGCGCGAGCCTCCCAGATCTGATAGTCGGTGACGATGAAATCCTTACGCAATACCGGAATGCTTACCGCAGCCTTGACCTTGTCGAAATCATCAAGCGACCCCAGAAAACGCCGACCTTCCGTCAGGCATGAAATCGCACTCGCCCCACCTGCCTCATATTCACGGGCAAGGGCCGCGGGATCGGGAATATCGCTCAAATGCCCTTTGGACGGCGAAGCGCGTTTGATTTCAGCGATTACGGGAATACCGTCGGCTTGTCTCAACCATCGAGTGGCATCAAGCGGTTCGGCCGCATGAGCCGCAATCCGCTTGATCTGTTCGAGGCTTACCTCGGCTTCACGCGCCTTGGCGTCTTCGACCGCTCCTGCCACCAACTCGTCGAGTACCGACATATGTTCCCTTTCTCTTACTGTAAAAGGTATTGTTGTAAGAGTAACGTCCCTGCTCCTATAGGGCTTTCAGCTGTGCCGCAATCTGGACGGCTTCAACGCTGGCCTCGGCCTTGTTGCGGGTCTCCTGCCATTCGTTCTGCGGAACCGAATCAAGTACGATTCCGGCTCCGGCCTGCACGCTGGCCTCGTGATCTCGCAAAAAGGCGGTGCGGATGGCAATGGCCATGTCCATGTTTCCAGAAAAATCGAAGTACCCTACGGTGCCGCCGTAAATGCCTCGATCGGCCGGCTCAAGCTCGTCGATGATCTCAATGGCCCGCGGCTTGGGAGCGCCGGATAATGTGCCGGCGGGGAAAGCGGAGGTGAAGACGTCGAAAGCCGTCATGCCGTCGTTCAATGTGCCTGTCACCGTGGAGCAGATGTGCATGATATGGCTGAATCGCTTGATATCCATCAGTTTGACCACCTCCACGCTCTCCGGCTTGCACACTCGGCTCAAGTCGTTGCGCGACAAATCGACCAGCATGATATGCTCGCTGCGTTCCTTGGGGTCGGCGAGCAGCTCTTCGGCGAGCTTCTCGTCCTCTTCGGGAGTCGCTCCACGAGGGCGCGAACCTGCGATCGGGAACGTCATGGCATGGCCGTCATCAACCTTGATCAGGGTTTCCGGACTGGATCCGACAACGTTGAAAGTGCGCCCCTTGGTGTCTGTCAATGCGAAGAAATACATATACGGACTTGGATTCAGGGTGCGCAGGACACGATACACGTCGAAGGGATCGGCCGGCGAATCGATGTCAAGACGCTGGGAGATGACCGTCTGGAACACATCACCGTCGACGATATGTCGCTTCGTCTCCTCGACGGCCTTCTCATAGTGCGACTTCTCGGTGCGGAATCGCAACTCGGGCTGCGGCACATTCGTGTCGAGCACGTTGATGCGCGCCTCCCCCGGCGTCGGTGTCGCAGCCTGGCGCTGCATGGCGTCAAGCCGTTCGACGGCGGTATCGTAAGCCCAGTCGGCTCGGGTGGGCTTATCGTCGACGTTTACGGCGTTGGCGATCAGCCATACCGAACCGGAGACATGGTCGACCACCGCAATATCGGTGGCGAGAGCCAGCACGAGCTCCGGCTGATCGGTTTCGTTCGGCGCCTTGCCATGTAGCGTGGGCTCCCAATGACGGATCACATCCCAGCCTACGGTTCCGACCAGGCCCGAAGTCAGGTTCGGCAGACCCTTGACTTTAGGGGTCTTCAGAGTCTTCAGCGTAGCGTGCGCCACGTCAAGCACGTCGCCCTGCGTGGGAACGCCAACCGGCACTTGCCCAAGCCAATCAGCCTGCCCGTTGTTGGAACGCAGCTGGGCGATGGAATTCACGCCGATGAAGCTGTATCGACTCCATGTGCCGCCGAATTCCGCCGATTCGAGTATGAAGGTTCCGCTCCGCCCTGCGGCAAGGCGCTCATAGAACCCGACCGGTGTCAGCGAATCCGCAAGCAAGCGACGTACGATGGGGATAATACGATAGCCTTCGTCGGCAAGCTCGTGGAACTGCTCGCGTGACGGCCAGGTCTCCCCCCAACGCAGATGCTCGACGCTGCACTCTCCCATCACCGTGCCTCCTCGGGTTTGAATCCCTCTACGACGGGCAGCGGTCCGCCCTCGTCGAAACAACTACGTTTGCCGGTATGGCATGCGGCTCCAACCTGATCGACCTCTACCAGCAGGGCGTCTCCGTCGCAGTCAAGAGACACGCCCTTAACATATTGCGCATGTCCGGAGGTATCGCCTTTACGCCAGTATTCCTGACGGGAACGAGACCAGAAGGTCACTCTGCCGGTGGTCAGCGTGCGGCGCAACGCCTCATCATTCATGTAGCCGACCATGAGCACGTCACGGGTATCGTACTGTTGGACGACTGCGGCGACCAATCCTTTGTCATCGCGCTTCAAACGTGCCGCGATCGCAGGATCGAGTGTTATCGAGTTATCGTATTGCATTCTTGGTATCGATTCTATGGATTGAATGGGTAAAAATCAGCGAACGGTATATCCGGACCTGCGCAGTTCCGCCTTGACGTCGGCAATGGTCAACGTGCCGTAGTGGAATACGGATGCGGCAAGTACAGCGTCGGCTCCAGCCGCAATGGCCGGAGGGAAATCCTCTACCTTGCCGGCGCCACCGGAGGCGATGATCGGAATCTTGACCTCGCGGCGAACCGCCTGAATCATCTCGATGTCGAAACCCGACTGTGTACCGTCCGCGTCCATGGAGTTCAGCAATATCTCGCCGGCGCCAAGCTCTTCGGCACGTTTGACCCACCACAACGCATCAATGCCTGTGGATTTGCGCCCGCCCATGGTGGTGACTTCGAACCCGGACTGCGTGTGTTGTTCGCCCTTTTCGCGCCGGGCGTCCACCGATAGCACCAGCACCTGATTGCCGAAACGCTCGGCGACTCGACTGATCAATGTCGGATCATTGATGGCCGCGGTATTGACACCGACTTTGTCCGCTCCGCAACGCAGCAACGAGTCGACATCCTCCGGGGTGCGTACGCCGCCGCCAACGGTCATCGGGATGAACACCTGTTCGGCGGTGCGACTGACCACATCGACCATGGTCTGACGATGCGAGCTGGAAGCGGTTACATCCAGGAACGTCAGCTCATCCGCACCCTGCCGATAGTATTCCGCCGCAAGCTCCACCGGATCGCCGGCGTCTTTGAGATTCTCGAAATGGACGCCCTTCACCACACGTCCTGCATCAACATCCAAGCACGGAATAACTCGTACCGCCAACGACATCTTTCACTCCCCTACTTACGACGGGTCAATGATTCAGTCTTTCAGACTACAGACCGTGCGTTACACGGTTCAACAGGAGTCCACATATTAGGCATGATACGGTCTGATATCCAGCACAATCCACAGCTATCGTTCATTAGCCTTATGGCTGTCGCCAGAACCGATTGTGGGCCCGTCAGACAATACCTGACGGGCCCACAATATCCACGTGCCACACCGACTTGGCGATATCAGCGTTCTTTGGCAGCAAGCTGCCCACATGCACCATCGATATCCTGGCCACGGGTGTCTCGAAGCGTGGCAGTGATGCCTGCGGCATGAAGGATGTCAAGGAACCGCTTCTCATCTTCAGGCTTCGATGCAGTCCACTTGGAACCTTCGATCGGGTTAAGCGGGATGGGATTGACATGCGCCCAATCGTCCCCGTAGTGGTTCAATCGCTTGGCCAGGAGCCTGGCGTGCTCCGCCTGATCGTTGATGCCGCGCATCAGCGCGTATTCGATGCTTACACGACGTTTGGTCGCGAGCCAGTAATCATGTGCCGCATCAAGTACGGCAGTCGTATTGAATCGCTTGTTCATCGGCACGAGTTCATCGCGTAGTTCATCGCTAGGCGCATGCAACGAGACCGCAAGACGGACAGGAATGCCTTCCTCGGTAAGCTTTCTGATGCCAGGCACGACGCCGACGGTGGAGACGGTGATATTACGTGCGGAAATGCCGAAGCCCTGTGGCGGCAATGCGGAGATCTGACGTACGGCAGACAGCACCGATCGATAGTTGCCCATCGGTTCGCCCATACCCATGAACACGATATTGCTCAGACGGCCCGGTCCTCCGGCAACCTCGCCATCCTGCATCATTCTGGCGGCGACGCGCACCTGTTCGAGAATCTCTCCGGCAGACATGTTACGAGTCAATCCCAACTGCCCGGTCGCGCAGAACGGACAACCCATGCCACAGCCAACCTGCGACGAGATGCACAGGGTGGAACGGGTCGGATAACGCATCAGCACGGATTCAATATGCGAACCATCGAATAGTCGCCACAGTGTTTTGATGGTGGTTCCCTTATCGGCCACCTGCCGTGTGACCTCCGTGATAAGTTCGGGGAAAAAGACCGAAGCCGCCTCGTCACGCTTCGAGGCCGGGAAATCGGTGAATGCGGCGGCATTCACATCGAAATGGCCATAATAGTGGTTGGCGAGCTGCTTGACTCGGAATTTGGGGAGGCCGAGTTCCTTGGCTTTGGCGATGCGTTCGTCCTCGCTCATGTCGACGAAATGCACCGGGGGTTTGCCACGCCGGGCATGGTCTTTGGAGAGCACATCGCGGAATGCGCCTTCGGTACCGCCTTCGGTGATACCGGTTTCTGGAGTTTCGGGAGATGTCATAACTTTCTTCGCTTCGCTTGACATTACGGGTGATTATGAAACTGCTTATCAGAACGTGAAGAGTGCTCGTGCCTGGACATGCACGAGCACTCTTCACGTTGGGGGAACGACATGATCACATGCCGGTGAGCCAGAGCAGGATGCAGGTGAACGGCGCGGCCATCAGAATCGAATCGACACGATCCATCACGCCACCATGCCCCTTGAGCAGATGACCCATATCCTTAAGACCGAGATCACGCTTGATCATGGACGCGCACAGATCACCGAACGTGCCTACGACACCTACCAGAATCCCCATAATGATGGGAACCCACCAACGCGTGGCCCATACCTGCGGAGTATAGGTGCAGAACATCACCGCGAAAGCGCCGACCATGGCAAACACCACTGATCCTGCAAGCCCCTCCCAGCTTTTCTTCGGAGAGATACGCGGAGAGAGCTTATGCTTGCCCAGCCATGCACCGGCGAACAATCCGCCCGTGTCGGACAATGCCGGCAGGAAGACCAGCATAATGGCATGAGCCACCGGATGCCCATGGAAGGTTAGCGGCAGAATAATGCACGAGGCCAGCACGGGGATGTACAGCACGGTGAGCACGGAAACGGCCACATGGCTGAGTCGGCTATGATGCTGTTCGTTGCCGTCATGGTTGAAGGAGGACTCGAGTCGTGCCGCGGCTTCGGTATGGGACAGCTTATCCGCAACCACAAGCGAAAGCCTGTTGCCGAAGCTCAGTTTCGCCGTAGCCGAAAGAGCCACCAGCACAATCGAAGCCATGGCACACAACGACATGGTAACGACGTGCAACGGCGAATAGTACGTTGCAAGCAGCGTGCAAGCCGAGCATATCCACAACATGAATACGGGGATGTGTAGTCCTGCGGTTGCGAAATCAACTCGAAGCTCCCACAAAGCCAGGATCATGAACACCACGATAAGCGCGACGAACACATCGATGCTTATCAGCAGGCACCCGAGAATAATCGCAATCAGCACCACGGCCGTAGCTATAGCCTGAGGCATATTACGACCGGTTTTCTTATTGATCTGGTCGAGGGTCACCTCGGCCTGATCATGGAGTTGATCATTATGTTCCATATTCGATGCGTTGGAGGGATCCGACTCAGACCTCCATGATCTCCTTCTGCTTGGTCTCAAGCAGCGCATCGATTTCGTCGGTGACGGACTTGGTGACCTTATCGAGATCCTTCAGCAGGCGATCGCCTTCATCCTCGCCCATATCGCCATCCTTGACGGACTTGTCGATGGTCTCCTTGGTCTTGCGACGAATGTTGCGAACCGCGACCTTGCCGTCCTCGGCCTTGCCCTTGGCGAGCTTGACGTATTCCTTACGACGTTCCTCGGTGAGTTCAGGCATGGTCAGGCGGATGACGTTGCCGTCACGGTTGGGGCTCACGCCAAGATCGGAATTGCGGATCGCCTTCTCGACGGCGCCAGCCTGGGATGCATCGAACGGGGTGACCGACAGGGTGCGCGGCTCGGGGACGCCAATGGAGGCCACTGCCTTGATCGGCGTGGGAGCGCCGTAGTAATCGACCATAATGCCGTTCAGCAAAGCAGGGTTCGCACGGCCAGTACGAATGCCGGCAAAGTTCTCCTTGGTGTTTTCCACCGTCTTGGCCATCTGTGCCTTAGCTTGTTCAACAACGCTTGCCATAATTGCTCCTTGATTACGATTGATGGTTATTTGATTGTAAAAAGTTCAGTCCGCCACACGCGATTCCGCGGTGGAGACCAGAGTCCCGATTTCATCGCCGACAAGCGCACGAGTGACATTGCCTTCGCCTTCGAGGCCGAACACACGGATACGCTTTCTATTGTCGCGCGCCATGGACAGCGCGGACGCATCCATAACAGCCAGATTGTCGACCAGAGCGCGATTGTAGCTCAGCGTCTCAAAGCGCTTGGCGTTCTCATCCTTACGCGGATCGGCGGTGTACACGCCGTCGACGCCGTTCTTGCCCATAAGCACTTCATCGCAATGAATTTCCAGGGAACGCTGAATGGACACGGTATCCGTAGAGAAGTACGGCATGCCGGCACCGGCGCCGAAAATCACCACACGGCCCTTTTCCAGATGGCGGATGGCCTTGAGTGGAATATACGGCTCGGCGACCTGACCCATGGTGATGGCGGTCTGCACTCGGGTAGCCTGGCCCTCCTGCTCAAGGAAGTCCTGCAGTGCAAGGCAGTTCATCACTGTGCCGAGCATACCCATGTAATCGCCACGGGAACGATCGATGCCAGCCTGCTGAAGTTCCGCGCCGCGGAAGAAATTGCCGCCACCGACCACGATCGCAACCTGTACGCCTTTGTTCACAGCTGGAACGATTTCCGAAGCGATACGGCGCACCACATGGGTATCGATGCCGACCTTGCCGCCACCGAACGCTTCACCGGAAAGCTTGAGCAGAACTCTGCGTGGCTTGTCGCCTGCATTTTCGCCAGTCATATAGTACTTCCTTCATTGTTGTCACCGATTCACGCGGCTGACACGCGAACCGCAAAACTACCGTCTATCAGCATATCGAGTAACGCCGACCGGCTACGCTGCCAACGCGCGAACGTACGTAGACGCCCGCGTAGGCCAGTAGCACATTGTCCATATCCATGGGGGCTTCTTCGCTCGTCTTGTTTCGCCGGTAGTTCAACAATAACAGCATAGGGGTGGCTCGCCTATGTGCGAACCACCCCTATGTCTCAACACGGTTTCATCGTGTTGCACGATGAAACCGAATCATCAGGCTTCAGCGCCCTTGCCGACCTCAACGCGCGCGAAAGCGGTAGCAGTGCCACCGACTTCCTTGAACAGGTCGCCAACAGTCTTGGAAGGATCCTTGACGTAGGCCTGCTCCAGCAGCACGGTTTCCTTGTAGAAGGAGTTGAGACGACCCTCGACGATCTTCGGGGCAATCTTCTCGATCACAGCTTCCGGCTTGCCCTTGCTCTTAAGTTCCTCGGTGGTCTTTTCGGTGGCCACGCGGGTCTCGGACTCCAGAACGTCAGCCGGGACATCCTCGCGGGTAAGCCACTGGGCGCCCATTGCGGAAATCTGCAGAGCGGCTTCGTGCGCAACGGCGGCGCCAGCCTTATCGGTGGCGATCATCGCGACGATGCTCGGCGGCATCTCAGCGGACTTCTTGTGAGCGTAGATCTCGACGTGCTCGCCGGAAATCTTGGCGAACTGACCAACCTTGACGTGCTCGCCAAACAGAGCTGCCGCTTCTTCAACGGCTTCCTTGACGGTGCCTTCATCGGCCTTGGCGGCCAGCAGGTCGTCGGCGGAATCGGCTTCGGCGTTCACGGCATAGCCCAGCACGGTGTCGGCAAACTCGACGAACTTCGGGGTCTTGGCCACGAAGTCGGTCTCGGAGTTCAGCTCAACAGCGTAACCGGTCTCGCCATTCGCGGTCTCGATGACCTTGGAAGCGATGGTACCTTCCTGAGCTGCGCGGCCTTCACGCTTGCCGGCTGCGGCGATGCCCTTCGCACGAATGATTTCCTTGGCGCGAGCGACGTCGCCTTCAGCCTCGGTGAGAGCCTTCTTGACGTCCATCATGCCAGCGCCGGTGTCTTCACGCACCTGCTTGATCAGAGCGGCGGTAATTGCTGCCATAGTATTCGTTCTCCCTATATATGGAACTTATTCGACAGATTGAACAATGGTTGTTGAAATGCCATCGGGAGGCACGAACTGTGCCATGCCTCCCGACGACGCTGAATCACTCAGCCTTGGCGGCTTCGTCGGCCTTGGCCTCAGGAGCCTGGTTCTCCAGGAGCTCCTTCTCCCAAGCAGCCATCGGCTGCTCGGCGGACTCGCCTTCAGCCTTGGTGGCCTTGCCGGAACGCTCGATCAGACCTTCAGCAACAGCGTCAGCCATCAGGCTGGTCAGCAGCTCGATGCCGCGGATGGCGTCATCGTTGGCCGGAATCGGATACTCGACGGCTTCCGGATCGGTGTTGGTGTCGACGATGGCGACGACCGGAATGCCCAGCTTATGAGCTTCTTCGACAGCCAGGGCTTCCTTGTTGATGTCAACGACGAACATGGCGGACGGAGTGCGGCCCATGTTGCGGATGCCGCCCAGCTGCTTGTTCAGCTTGTCCTTTTCACGCTCGAGCAGCAGCAGTTCCTTCTTGGTCAGACCGGAACCGTGCACATCGCTGAAATCGACCTCTTCGAGTTCCTTGAGACGCGCAACACGCTTGGACACGGTCTGGAAGTTGGTCAGCATACCGCCGAGCCAGCGCTCGGAGACGTACGGCATGTTCACGCGAGTGGCCTGAGCGGACACTGCTTCCTGAGCCTGCTTCTTGGTGCCGACGAACAGCACGGTGCCGTTGTGGGCCACGGTGGACTTGATGAAATCGTAGGCAACATCGATCATGTCAAGGGACTTGAACAGGTTGATGATGTGGATGCCGTTGCGCTGGGTGAGGATGAACTGCTTCATCTTCGGGTTCCAACGACGGGTCTGGTGACCGAAGTGCAGGCCTGCCTTCAGCATTTCGCTCATAGTGATCTGAGCCATGGTATTACTACCTCTTTCTTGTCGGTTCTTGCCTGGCCATGCGCACCCGCGTGCAGCCTCTCCCCTTCTGGTTCGAAGCCGACCGACACAGGCCGTCGCGAGCATGACGCGAATTTGTTGCGTGCCGGTTGACAGTATTTGGATGGTTTCGACCGCCAGCGACTGCGATCGACACCGGATGGCACACGATTGCCGATGATATCATGGTGCCCCCGCCAAAAGACGGGGCACCATGATATCAGTGATGGTTGCGCATATAGCGCATCGCTTCCCTGCGTTCCTCTTTCTCAAGTCTGTCCAGATAGACATGGCCATCTAGATGGTCGCACTCATGCTGCAGCATGCGCCCGAACAGCCCGTGCCCTTCAAGCACGATCTCCTTGCCGTCCAGATCGATGCCACGTACACGCGCGTAATCCGCACGGCGGGTTTTGTACCACAGCCCCGGCACGGACAGGCAGCCTTCATCGCCATATTGTTCACCGGATTTCTCTTCGATGACCGGATTGAGAATATATCCGATCTTGCCGTCGATATTGTATGAGAAGGCTCTCAGGTTCACGCCGATCTGGTTTGCGGACAGTCCGGCACGTCCGGGATCGTCAACCGTCTGCAACAGATCGTCGACCAAACGCCGCACTGCCGGCGTGATCTCCTTGATTTCGTCGCACGGGGTGCGCAGAACGGGATCGGGAACAACTCTGATCTCACGAATGGCCACGGTTTATTTCTCCTCACTTATGCTGTTGGAATCGGCCTCGGTGTCATCCAGGCCATCCTCCTGCTTGCGAATCTTCTCGGACACGCTAGCAATCGAATCCGACACGTTCTCCTTAGCCTGCTCGTAGGCTTGGCGAACCTTCGGGCTTACGCTTTCCGACACCTGCTTAACCGATTCGGTGGCCTGGTCAAGCAGACGAACGGTGCCGGGCAGCGGCTTGGTCGCCCCCTTCGGCACATACAATTCACCTTCGATCACATCGGCGAACCTGCTGATCACCTTGGCACGAACCACTTTCAGGCTCGGCGTAAGCGTACCGGTCTCCTGGCTGAACTGTTCGGTCAGAATCGCAAACTTGCGTACGGATTCGGCCCTGGAAACGGAAGCGTTCGCCTGATCGACATACTGTTGGATAAAAGCACGGACGGCATCGTTCTGCGCAATCTGCTCGATAGGCATGGAGGCATCGAGCCCCTGCGAGGAAAGCCACGAACGCGTCATATCGGGTTCGAGCTCAATCAGCGCGGAGATGAACGGCTTGTTATCACCGATGACCACCGCATGGTCAACGATCGGGCATGCGGAAATGGTTTCCTCCATCGGCGCCGGGCTCACGTTCTTGCCACCGGCCGTGATGATGATGTCCTTCTTGCGACCGGTGATGCGCACAAATCCGCGATCGTCTATCGTGCCGAGATCGCCGGTGGCGATCCAGCCGTCTTCGGACTTGGTTTGCGCCGTCAGCTCAGGCTGCTTGTAATAGCCGATGAACACGTTCGGGCCGAAGAGCTCGATCTCATCGTCGTCGGTCACACGCACGCCCATGCCCGGCCCCGGCTTGCCGACCGAACCGACCTCGTTATCATCCTGCCAGTTCACCAGCATGGGTGCGGCGGTTTCGGTCATGCCATACCCCTGGATAAAAGGTGATGCCGTCCATGCCGTTGAAGAAATGCGCCAGATCGGGGTTGATCGGAGCACCCCCGCAGGCAAGCCAGGCAAGGTTGGGGCCAAGCGCGGAACGGACGGACTTGCCCACCGTCTGCATGTAGAAGGCATGTTGCATACGGGCAATGGGCGAATGCCCCTTACCGTTCTGCTCGTTCTTGGACCAATCGGCGAAATGCTGGTACGCCTTGGCGAAGATACGTCCGGCGATGCCATTGCCTGCTTTCTGGGAAGCGGCGTTGTAGACCTTTTCGAACACACGCGGCACGCCAAGCAAATACGTCGGTTTGAACGAACGGAGATCGGCCAGCAGATGCTTGGCATTCGGAATGTATCCGACAACGCCATGCCCGCCGATGCACACATACTGGATGTAACGGGCAAAGCAGTGAGCTAGCGGCAGAAACAGCAGCAGACGATTCGGTTCGTACAGCATCTCGTCGAGAATGATGTAGCCGTTCTTCACGATATGCGTGAAGTTGCGGTTAGAAAGCATGGCGCCCTTCGGCTTACCCGTGGAGCCGGATGTATACACGATGGTGGCCATGTCATCGGCCTTGACACGGGCGATGGCCTTGTCAAGCTCGACGTCCGTGATATTGGCCCCGAAATCGATTACGGCATCCAATCCATTCTCTTGGAAGTTGAACACATAGCCCAGACTATCCACCGACTTGCGGATCTGTTCCATCGTCATCGCATGAGCGTTATCGCCGGCAAAGGCAATCAGCGGCTGTGTGTCCTTAAGAATGGATTCCGCCTGCAGAGCGGAATCGGTTTCGTAGATCGGCACGCTCACTGCTCCGATGGCGGCACAGGCGAAGTCAACGATGCCCCACTCATAGCATGTGGCCGAATAAATCGCGATCATTGCGCCGGGGCGTGCGCCCAATGCCAGGAGACCCTTGGCCACATCGCGCACACGTCCCAGCATCTCGCTGGCGGTTGCAGAACGCCACTCGTGGCCGTCCCTGTCCTGCCACTCGGCGATCCGCTCATCCGGAGCGCTCTGTGCACGATCCCGCAGCAGGGAGAAGATCGTGTCGCTGTCCTGGGTCTCATACGCAGGATCTGAAATATACTGTCGCAACATGCATCCCACCATACGCCCGGCTATGCCCGTTGCAACCGATTGACGGGGACACAGCATATGGATTCGGGGACTTTGCAGAGAACAGACACCACACACGGCATCTCTTCGACGATAAAGAGAAACCGGGCAATCGGTTCCCGCCGATCGCCCGGTTATGGTGTGCTCCCCATCGAAAGTCTGGAGTTTCCTCTTCCCCGTTCCCCTCTTGTGACGAACGGCATCTGTTGCCGTTCGGGAGCTACCTTTTCCGTATCGATCAGCCGATATCGGCGAATGTGCATACCCACCGGCATCCGATCTGCTCGAATCGAAGATTCGACCAGTAGATTTCCCGTCCGATGGAAAGCTGCATGCACATTTCCAAACAGGTCTGGCTGATGAATGTTCCCGACAGCCAATGCGGCATGACCGGCGGATACTTCAGCCTCGCCTTGTATTCGTCATCCCTGCTCATGCGGGTCTCGATGATGAAGGCCAAACGCTGCAACCGCTCAATGACTTTTGCGCTTGCGGCTCTGCGCAGACCGTTCGCGGATAGCTTGCCCCGGATAACATCCATGGTCAGTATCCCCATTCGGCATGCGGCAACGGCCATCGCATGGCAATGTGCTTTGTCGAGATGCTCGGGCGAGATCTTGACAACGTGGTATGGCACGGGTTCCTGGGACAGTTCAATCCTAATGAACCCGTCGTATGATGCTGGTTGCCCATCTTCCATATTTATGGGTGTGAAGATTTGGGCGTGCTCATCGTCCAATGAAGTCACCTCTTCGTTTCTTTTTCTTCGTTGATATGCCATCGTTTGCATGGCACGCTTCTAGCAAAGCATAGAAAAAGCCCCAAGTCAAAGACTTGGGGCTGGCCACCATGCATTCATGGCGTTTTTAACGCGTTCGACGTCATTTTCGATGCGATTTATGTGAAAATTCGACACTTTACAGCGTGTCGTGTGGTGTTACCACCACATTGCAGCGCTGGAAGTTCTTGACATCCACATAGCCGGTGGAGGCCATGGTACGCCGCAACGCACCGATGAAGTTGGTGGTGCCATCGGCCATGTGGCTCGGCCCGAACAAAATCTGCTCAAGCGGCGCCACAGTGCCGACGTTGGTGCGGAATCCACGCGGCAACGTCTGATGCCGCGCCTCGCTGCCCCAATGCATGCCCTTGCCCGGAGCCTCAGTGGCACGAGCCAACGGAGCGCCCAGCATCACGGCGTCGGCGCCCATGGCGAGAGCCTTGACGAAGCTGCCGGAGTCTCCCATGCCGCCATCCGCAATAACCTGCACATAGCGGCCACCGGATTCGTCCATGTAATCGCGACGCGCTTCGGCCACATCGGCGATGGCCGTGGCCATCGGCGCCTGCACGCCCAGCGTCGTGCGGGTCGCGGAGACCGCGCCGCCGCCGAACCCGACAAGCACGCCCGCCGCGCCGGTACGCATCATATGCAGCGCAGCAGTGTAGTTGGCCACGCCGCCCACAATCACCGGCACGTCAAGGTCGTAGATGAACTGCTTAAGATTCAGCGCCTCATGCGTGGTGGAAACATGTTCGGCGGACACGACAGTGCCGCGAATCACGAATAGGTCGACGCCCGCGTCGACCACGGTGGCATAGAATTCCTGGGTCAGCTGCGGGGAAAGCGCGCCTGCCACAGTCACGCCGGCTTCGCGAATCTCGTGCAGTCGCTTGGTGATGAGCTCCGCCTTGATCGGCTCGGCATAGATCTCCTGAATACGCTTGGTGGCGGTTTCCGCCGGGAGCAGGGCGATTTCGTCCAGCAGCGGCGTCGGATCCTCATAACGGGTCCACAGACCTTCCAAATCCAGCACACCCAAAGCACCCATCTTGCCCATGGCAATGGCCGTGGCCGGGCTGGTCACCGAATCCATCGGAGCCCCAATCACCGGCACGTCGAACTCGTATGCATCGATCTGCCAGCTCGTCGATACATCCTGCGGATCACGCGTCCTGCGGGAGGGGATGATGGATACATCATCCAGCGAATAGGCCACACGGGCCTTCTTACCCAAACCGATTTCAATTTCCTGAGACATGGTTCCACAGCGTAGTGCGCGGATATGACAGTGCACCAACGCGTCTCACATAGTCGAATCATGCCGTTGCATGTTACATTGATGCGCTATGACTTGGGGCATCCCATCAGCCAAATAGGAGGCACTATGGCCAAGATTAAGGTAGAAGGCACGATCGTCGAACTCGATGGCGATGAAATGACTCGTGTCATTTGGAAGGACATCAAAGACCGACTGATCCTCCCCTATCTGGACGTGAACCTTGACTACTATGATCTGGGCATCGAGAATCGCGACGCCACCGACGATCAGGTCACAATCGACGCCGCCGAAGCAATCAAGCGTGAGCATGTCGGCGTCAAGTGCGCCACCATCACCCCCGATGAGGCACGCGTCAAGGAATTCGGCCTTAAAAAAATGTGGAAGTCCCCCAATGGCACCATCCGCAATATTCTCGGAGGCACCATTTTCCGCGAACCGATCGTCATGAGCAACGTCCCCCGGCTGGTCCCGGGTTGGACAAAGCCCATCGTCGTCGCCCGTCATGCGTTCGGCGACCAGTACAAGGCCACCGACTTCAAGGTTCCCGGCGCCGGTCAGCTCACCGTCACCTTCACTCCCGAAGACGGCTCCGAGCCCATCGAGCATGTCGTATACAACTACGGTCCGGACGGCGGCGTCGCACAGGTGCAGTACAACGTCAATGATTCGATTCGCGGTTTCGCCCGCGCATGCTTCAACTACGGCCTGATGCGCGGATACCCGGTATACCTGTCCACCAAGAACACCATCCTCAAGGCATATGACGGCCAGTTCAAGGACATTTTCGCCGAGGTCTTCGAAACCGAGTACAAGGACAAATTCGAAGCAGCCGGACTCACCTATGAACATCGTCTGATCGACGACATGGTGGCCAGCTCGTTGAAGTGGCACGGCGGCTACATCTGGGCGTGCAAGAATTACGATGGCGATGTGCAATCCGATTCCGTGGCTCAGGGATTCGGTTCCCTTGGCCTGATGACCTCCGTGCTGATGACCCCCGACGGGCAGACCGTCGAGGCAGAGGCGGCGCACGGCACCGTTACACGCCATTATCGCCGTTGGCAGAAGGGCGAGAAGACCTCCACGAATCCCATCGCCTCCATCTTCGCCTGGACCGGCGGCCTCAAGCATCGCGCCGATCTTGATGAGACCCCTGAGGTCAAGCATTTCGCGCAGACCCTGGAAAAGGTCATTATCGACACTGTCGAAGGCGGCCAGATGACCAAGGATCTTGCCATGCTCATCGGCCCGGACCAGCCATGGCTCGATACCGAGGGCTTTATGGATGCGCTTGATACCAATCTTGCGAAAGCCTTGGCGGAATAACCCCATTGGCTATTGACGATTAGCCTATAGGCCGGCATGCTGTATTCAGGTGCCGGCCTTCTCATATCTCCCATCCCGTCCATGCGACGCGCTTTCCCAGCGGATTCAAACCGCATACCTGCATATATGGTGATATTCGACTCGTCATACGACGAAATCCAGTTTCGTCCACTACAATCGGGCAAAGCCCGTTACACGTTTTCCGGAAGATTGGAATTCCATGGTTCATACGCCTGTTCTGGCACGAATAACCGCAGCAGTGTCCGGCATCACCCTGCTTATGACGCTGGGAGCATGCTCTTCCCCGCAACCGTCATCCAGCAACCCTACTAACGCAAGCACGTCTGCCGACGCCGGATCCGTAACATTGTTCACTCCAGCGGACGGCATTACCATATCGCAGAGAACACCACTGAACAAATGGGCGAAACTTGTTCCGCAGATCACCTCCGATCTGAAAAAACAAGGTGTTGAAAAGCAGAACATCGACACCGTCGTCTCCAGCGATCTTGACGAGCAGAGCCAGCAGTTGCAGGACTGGGTGGTGAAGCATGTCACCAATCTGAAAGACGGGTCATCCGCGGCCAAGCACAGCACGCTTATCGTTGCCCCGGCCCCGCAGACCAATGTCTCATCACGGCAGTACGGCGACTACGTTACACAGCCCATCGTCAAAGACGCCCAAGACAGCGAACGCCATGAGGCGGAAAGCCGCATGCGCTCGGCATTGCAGCTGGCGAGAAAATCCGGAATGCATATCGTATTGGTGTCGAATACCATCGACGGCTTCACCCCGGATGCCTTCGTCCAATGCTCCACACCCGAGCAAATCGGCGAGCTTCAGGCGAACATGCTGGTAAGCAAACTTGATTTGGACAAAGTCAGCAAAGGCAATCCCAAAGCCGTGGAGGTGCTGCTCCCCTACACGCATGCCGACGATGCCAAGGAAAGCGACACCGCCGAAATCAACGACGCATTTGCCAAAGAAGCTTTCCAAGGCGTATGGAAGGTTCTTAGGCCTTATTACGAACAGGGAAAGGTCTACAGCCCTTCAGGAACCCTGAGCAGGGAGACGACCAACGAGGATTGGACCCATGTGGCATTTGACCTCAACGAGAAGGATGGGACGGCAAAGACCATCGAGGATCGCATTCCCACCGTCACCAAAGACGGCGACTCCGTCCCCACCAAAATCGACGGCATCATCGCAATGAACGATGCCGTGGCTTCCAGCGTGGTAAGCAAACTCGCCAGCATGGGATATACGGGATCGTCGGCAGACATCAACCCCTCCATCACGATTCCAAGTATTGTAGGCAATATCGCAGGGCATAAGGATCTGCTACGCAAATCGGTTCCGGATCCTGCCAAGTCGCCGGCCAACGACACGCAATCCCAGCATGATGATTCGTCCGCCAACTCTTCGTCAACGCAGAACGACCATAATTCGCGCTGGCCTGTTATCACCGGATACGGCAGTTATGCCGACACCATCCCGCAGGTGGTGAACGGCAAGCAGTGGATGACCGGACTTGAGGATCGCGGCAAGTTGTCCATGGATATCGCCAAGACATGCATCCGACTGAACCGGGAGAAAGGCCTCGACGGATTGTCGTTTATTGCAAAACAGACGATCGCCGGCGTTACGGTTCCTACCGTCCATGAGGAACTCAACGCCGTCAGCGCCGGCAATCTCAAAACCACATTGATCGACACTGGATACATCACCATGGCCGAAGCGGGATTATAGGCCGTATGTCATCCCATATGGTTGTGCCTCGTCAGGAATTCTGACGAGGCACAACCATATTCGCTGAACATCACTTGAGCGGCTGTGTCGCGAAGCGGATCCTAAACGGCTTGAACGACACCAGGAATATTAAAAGCCCAGTCGTTCAAGCTGTTTAGGATCCGACTGCCATCCCTTGGCCACCTTGACGTGCAGATCAAGACGGGCTTTGCGCCCGACGATGCGGTTCACGGCGGTACGCAGCTTTTTCTTGACTGCGGTAAGGTTCGCAGCTCCCTTGCCGATGATGATCGGCTTTTGAGAATCACGCTCCACGTAGATGGAGACGTTCACCTGCGCCTTGCCGTCATATTGCGCTCCGGTTTCGTTATCTTCCGGATAGTCTATGGAATCCACCACAACGGCCAGAGAATGCGGCAGCTCGTCGTTCAGCTGCTCAAGGAACGCACCTCGGATAAGTTCGGCGATGGTTTCTTCGGGACGTTCCTCGCTCAGCTGCTCGGCCGGGTACATTTGCGGACCTTCCGGCGTGTGATCGATCAGCACGGAACGCACTTCGTCAAGATTGTCGTGTTTCAGGGCGCTGACCGGTACGATATCGGCGAAGTCGGCGAATTCATTGACTTCGATGAGCTTGGCGATGAGCTGTTCGCGAGAAAGTTCGTCGATTTTGGTGACAATGGCGATTAACGGCACGTGCCATTTGAAGGTGCCGTCCTCGCGTTTGGTGGCAAAATTCGCGCGCAGACGCGACATGATGCGCTTGTCGCCAGGGCCGATCTCCTGGTCGCCGGGCAGCAGGAACGCCACAACATCCACATCGGATAGCGACTCGTCTACGATGTCGTTCAACCGTTGCCCGAGCAACGTGCGAGGCCTGTGGATGCCAGGGGTGTCTACCAGCACCAACTGGGCGTTGTCGGTGGTAAGCACACCGCGAATGGCTTTACGAGTGGTTTCCGGCCTTGACGATGCGATAGCGATCTGAGTGCCGATCAGCGCATTCACCAAAGTGGATTTGCCTACATTCGGGCGTCCGACCACGGCTACAAAGCCGGAACGGTATGGTTCGGATGCCAGCTTGGCACTGGCAGGTGTATCGGTCATGTCACTCCTTGCGATCGTGTTGTTCATTGTTCTCGTCGTTATCGGCATTGGCTTGATTGGCTTGTGTGTTGCCATCTTCCTCGCGCCCCTCGACTCCATCGGGTTCGACATCGATAGTCGATACCTTCTTACGCCGGCCAGCGGAGTCGACTGCGGTAAGCCTGATGCCACGGGTCACCGCCGAAGCTCCGACAATAGGCACTCGGCCGAGTAATTTGGTCAGCAAGCCATATACGGTATCGACATCATCCTCATCGATGTCGATCTCATACAGCTCCTCCAGGTCCGCGATAGACGTGCGGGCAGGAAGGCTCCATTTGCGTTCCCCGATTTTCTTCGGCTCGGCGTGCTGGGTGCGATCATGCTCATCCTCCAGTTCGCCCACGATCTGTTCGATGGCATCCTCGATGGTGACCATGCCGGCGATACCGCCATACTCGTCCACGACGATGGCCACATGCTGCCTGGATCGCTGCATCTGGTGGAACAGATCGTCCACGGGCTTCGATTCGGGAACCAGCATGGGGTCACGCACAATGGATGCCACGTCACGGCTCATTGCAGCCGGATTGAAGGCTGTGGCACGCACCGCATCCTTCAGATAGGCCACGCCCACAAGATCATCCACGTCCTCGCCTATCACCGGCACACGTGAGAACCCGGAACGAGAACACAGCTGCAACATGTCCTCCAACGTGGATTTTCGTTCGATGGTGATCATGTCGGTACGCGGCACCATGATCTCTCTGGTCAATGTTTCCGAAAGCATCAGTACATTGCGCATCATTTCGGAGACCTCAGGGTCGAATTCGTTCGATTCGACCATACGGTCGATTGCCGCACGCCCCTGCTCCAGCTGGATCTTCTCAAGCTCCTCGTCGTCCGATAGGTTCAAATCGCGACGACGATGCCCATCCTTGCTTTCGTTTCCGCGTGCAAACGGGGTAACAGCCACGGCGAAACCCACCAGGCGCGCATGCTTGATCATAATATCCGTCGGCATGTTGACACCGGTTTCACGCGGACGCACCAAAACGCTCACCACGGCAATTACAAACGCGAACACCACACCGGACAGCAGCTCAATCCACCAGGAGGCACCCCATATGCCAGCGACTACCGCAATAAGCACGCCTGAAAGCACATTGCAGGTGATGCGGAAGAACGCACACGAACCTGCGGTGGCGTAACGGTTGGCGATGAAACGCTGCACTTGCTGGATGCGTTTGATTTTCTTATCCGTGGTGAACTGGTTCGTGTCCGGATCCGTCTGCACTTCGAATATGCGATTGTTGAGATTCGCGCGCGTCACTCGTCCTACGGCACCTTCGGCCGAAGCCATGGACAGCGAAAGCCAGACCAGCAGCGCCACCGCCACCACCAGTGCCGCACTGAGCATAATCAACGTCATTCGATCCATATCGACCCTATTCCCCAGTCACCCTGCACATACACGGATACCGTCCGCTCAGCGCGTCAGCTCGCGGCCGGAACCATGCTCCGCATCCCATGCCGCCAGTTCATCGATGCTTCCGGCAGGCAGTGAAACAGGAGCGCCAAGATCCTGTCGGACCGCGATGAAGGTCAGTAGCAACTGTCGCTGCAGTCCGAACATCTGCCGTTCCTGTTCGGCGTTCACGTGGTCGTAGCCGAGCAAATGCAGGATGCCATGAATCGTCAGCAACAGCATCTCCTGCAGCACGCCATGCCCGGCCGCGGCAGCCTGCTGGGCGGCGACCCACGGGCAGATCACAATATCGCCGAGCACGCCTTCCATAACGGTGCTGCCGTTGCCTGGGCGCAGCTCGTCCATCGGAAAGCTCATCACATCGGTCGGCCCTTCCAGGTTCATCCAATGCATATGCATCTGCGCAATGGGATCCGGATCGACAAACAGAATCGTCAGATCGGACTGCGTGCTGACACGCATCTGATCCATGACCCAGACTCCGAGATCGGAAAACACCTTCAGATCGATCGACCATACGGTTTCATTGGAAACATCAACGCTCATCGCTGTTCTTATCCCTCTTATGCCTGTCGTTCATCGCTGTGCGCGACATTCGCCTATGATCGCCGTCAAGTCCCTCATACTGGTTGTATGCGGCTACAATGCGCCCGACCAGACGATGGCGTACCACATCCTCCGCCGTCATATGCACGAAGGAGATATCGTCGATATCGCCAAGAATATGCTCTATGGTGGCAAGACCCGAACGGGGAACCGCAAGGTCGACCTGTGTGATATCGCCGGTAATCACCATCTTGGTGTTGAACCCCAGTCTGGTGAGGAACATCTTCATCTGTTCCTCGGTGGTGTTCTGCGCTTCATCGAGAATGACGAACGCATCGTTCAATGTACGGCCACGCATATAGGCAAGCGGTGCGACCTCGATGGTGCCGTCATCCATATAGCGCTTCAGCTGGTCCGCTCCCAGCATGTCGGACAGTGCGTCGTACAGGGGACGCAGATACGGATCCACCTTCTCGTTCAACGTTCCGGGCAGAAAACCGAGGCTCTCCCCCGCTTCAACGGCAGGACGGGTGAGAATGATGCGACGCACCTGCCTATCCTGGAATGCGCGTACGGCTTTGGCGACGGCCAGATACGTCTTGCCGGTGCCTGCAGGCCCTATGCCGAATGTGATGGTGTGCGTTTCGATTGCGGCAACATATGCCACTTGGCCGGCGGTTTTCGCGCGAACGGGCTTGCCGGAGGCGTAGGTGATGACTCCCGCGACGGATGGTTTGCGCCGCTCCGCATTCGTCCGCGTCTCGGTATGCTCGATGCGCTTGAGGTTCTCTATGGCCTTGCCATGCCCGGGATGGGTTGCGCGTGTATGGTTATCGAGCACATCCTGCTCAATCATGCGGCGCACGGTTTGCGCGTCCATCGGCAAAGTGTGGGCGGCATCCACAATCATTTCGATAAGGTGTTCCGCCTTCGACGCATCGGATTCGGTCCGCGCGGATCGCGAGGCGATGATGATGCGATTGCCTCGGACGGTGAAATCCACTTCCGGGTATGCGCGTTCGATTTCCCTAATGACTTCATCAACCGGGCCAAGCACGGACACAGGGTCAAGCTCGGCGGGAATGGTAATGGTGCGGGTTGTCGTCGCCACTGGTTCCTTCCGTCTACTCGTCAAGCACTTCGCCGGTCAGCACATGCGCATGCGCATGGAATACGGTCTGCCCGGCATCACGCCCGGTGTTGAATACCAGACGGTATTCGCCATGGAACTCCTTGTCGGCAATGCTCTGGGCAACTTCGACGATATGATCGAGTTGCGCCGGATCGGATTGTGCCAGCTCGCTGACGTTGGCCACATGACGCTTCGGCACGATCAGTACATGGATTTTCGCCTTGGGATTAATATCCTTGAACGCGTAGGTGGTGTCGTCCTCATATACCTTGGTGCTCGGAATCTGGCCGGCAATAATCTTGCAGAACAGGCAATCTTCGGCTTCGCTCATCGTTCGCTCCTTCAACACGGTTCTATGCAGTCTTATGCTATTGCGCCGCCACGACGCATAAACCATCGCAAACGCATTGTCATGCGTACCGTCCCAAAGTCCGGCTCAGCAGCGAAAGCGCAACGGGGCCTGCCGTCGAAGCCCTCAGGATGTTGCTTCCCAGCACCACGCTCTTCGCGCCCGCTTCTACGAATTGAGACACCTCGACCTCGCTGATTCCGCCCTCGGGCCCTACCACCACGTATACCGTGCGGGGCTTGCCGTCTTTCAGACACTCGTCGGCGAGATGGCCGACATGCCGCTCGATGGATTCCCATGTGTCGGTGGCGTCCTGATGCAATACGATCACCAGATCACCGTGCACATTGGCGCGCAGAATCATGGAAACGATCTGCTTGCTGGAAACGCAATCCTCCAGCTGTGGCGTGAATGCGCGACGCGATTGTTCGGTTGCGGCCTGCAATGCAGAAAGCCATTTGCGATCCGTTCTTCCGTTTTTCCACTTGGCGATGGACCGATCCGCCTGCCAGGGTACCACGGTGTCGACTCCGATCTGCGTGGCGATATCGATGGCCTGCTCATCATGCCCGCTCTTCGCCAGGGCCTGCACAAGAGCCAGCCTGGTGACAGGCTGTGCCTCCCTGACGAATTCGCGGACTTCAGCAATACCATTATCCGCGTCGTCAAGCACTACGGTAAGCCGCAGCCCCCTGCCATCGGAAAGCTGGAACTCGTCGCCCTCCTTCAAACGCATGGACTGCACGGCATGGCGTCTGACTTGCGGCGGCAGGGTCAGCTTCCATCCAACATTCGCTTCGTCGGAATTCACCGGCACGTCGTCCTTATCGGGATCAAACAGGAATACAGCATTCGTCATGGCTCCTAGGCTATCAACAACGGTCATCATCACCGACACACAGCAGTCGCGACACGCCGATATTGCATTCAACCGATTCGGTGCTAAAGTATCACTCGTTGCCAAACAGCGACCTGCCCGGGTGGCGGAATGGTAGACGCGCTAGCTTGAGGTGCTAGTGGTTATTTTATACGACCGTACGGGTTCAAGTCCCGTCTCGGGCACAAGTAAAACCCCTTGGAAACAAGGGGTTTTGTTGTATCTCAAGGAGTTTTCGCATATGCGCTTCATCGAATTGGAATCCATTGATGACGAACGAGTCGGCGCATACGTGAATCTCACCGAAATCCAGCTGCGTAATCGGTTGGAACCCGCCAAAGGGCTGTTCATCGCGGAATCCCCCAAGGTTATCGACCGCGCGCTGGCGGCGCATCGCGAACCCCTATCCCTGCTGGTCGAGCGCCCCTGGCTTGAAGGCATGGCCAGCATGTTCGCCCGCATCGACGAGCAATGGGGACCTGATATTCCGGTATACGTGGCATCACCGGAACAGCTGAAGCGCCTGACCGGATACCGTCTGCACCGTGGGGCGCTTAGTGCGATGCGCCGCTGGCCGCTGCCATCCGTGGAGGAGGTGTGCAGGGGCGCCCATCGTGTGGCCGTGATGGAGAACATTGTCGATCCGACCAATGTAGGTGCGCTGATGCGTTCCGCGGCGGCGCTTGACGTCGATGCGGTTCTGGTGACACCGTCATGCGGCGACCCGCTGTACCGACGCGCAGCGCGTGTCTCGATGGGAACCGTGTTCCAAGTGCCATGGACCCGCATCGATGGCGATGATAAGCATTATTGGCCGTTCAAGGGGCTGGAGGAACTCCATTCGCTTGGCTTCACGACAGTGGCCATGGCGCTCGAGGACGATTCGATCAGTCTCGATGAACTGACCCGACGCCTGAACAGCAGCGCTTCCGACCCGCAGCATATCGATAAACTGGCGCTTATCTTCGGCACCGAGGGCGACGGACTCAACCGCCATACCATTGCACGCGCCGATCTGACGGTGAAGATTCCGATGTCGCACGATGTGGACAGTCTCAACGTCGCCGCGTCAAGCGCCGTCGCTTTTTATGCAACCCGACGGTTAGATGACTAATTTATGAATTTACGCCAAAACTGTTAGACATGCATGCGACATTGCTTGCATATTGTTTTTTTTGTGCAATTATGGACGGTAGAGGTTGGCGAGGAAGCTGACTGCTAACGACGTTGCCTGTTCGACGTCACCAATCGTCATGATTGATATGAGAGGAGCCACGCACTATGGCAAAGAACAAGCAGAAGATTCTGTCCATCGTATTGGCAGGTGGTGAAGGCACGCGCCTGATGCCGCTGACTCGTGATCGCGCAAAGCCTGCGGTGCCATTTGGCGGCGTGTACCGTCTTATCGATTTCCCGCTATCGAATCTGGTGAATTCCGACTACCGCCACATCGTGGTACTCACCCAGTACAAGTCACATTCGCTGGATCGGCATATCTCCCAGATGTGGCGCTTCTCCTCGCTGCTCGGCAACTACGTATCCCCTGTGCCGGCGCAGCAGCGTCTGGGCAAGCACTGGTATCTGGGTTCCGCCGACGCCATCTATCAGACCATCAATATCATCGAGGATGTGCAGCCCGATATCGTGGTGATTGTCGGCGCCGATCATGTTTACCGTATGGACTTCGGCCAGATGGTCGAGCAGCATATCGAGTCCGGTGCCGAGTTCACCGTGGCCGGCATCCGTCAGCCGATCGAACAGTCGAACCAGTTCGGCGTGATCGATGTCGACCCCGATCATCCGAATCAGATCAAGTCGTTCCTGGAAAAGCCCGACACCTGCGCGGGTCTGCCCGACGACCCGAACACCTTCCTGGCGTCTATGGGCAACTATGTGGCCAATACCGACGCCCTGTTCGACGCATTGTCCAAGGATGCGAAGAGCGAAGACACCAAGCATGATATGGGCGGCGACATCGCGCCGTACTTCGCCTCTCGCGGCGAGGCAGGCGTCTACGACTTCAATTCGAATGTTATTCCGGGGGCCACGGACACCGATCACGCCTATTGGCGCGACGTGGGCACGCTCAAGCAGTTCTACGATGCGCACATGGATCTGATCGCCTACGTGCCCGAGTTCAACCTGTACAACCAGGCATGGCCGATCTACACGAATTCCGGCACACTGCCGCCGGCGAAATTCGTTCACGCAGGACGCGACCGCCTCGGCCACGCCACGGATTCGATCGTCTCCCCCGGTGTCATCATTTCCGGCGGTGAAGTGCATCATTCCGTGCTGTCGCCGAACGTGCACATCCATTCCTGGTCGCAGGTGGTCGATTCCATCCTGTTCGACGGTGTGGTCATCAATCGTCGCGCACGCGTCTACAAGGCGATTCTCGACAAGAACGTCGTGCTGACCGAAAACTCCACCGTCGGCATCGACACGGAACACGATCTGGCCCGTGGATTCACCGTCACGCCGGAGGGCATCACCGTCGTACCGAAGGGTACTGTGGTGGATGACTGAGTTTTAAGACTCCTATCACTGCGAATGATGTTGGCCGGCAATCGTGCACGATTGCCGGCCAACATCATTGTGAGCATTAGGGAATCGACTCCACCCATCACATAGCGAATGGCCTGCTCATCCATCATTCGATGGATGAGCAGGCCATTTCTCAATCGCTGGAATCAGTACTTGGGCAGATTCTCAAAGTTGAAGCCCAAAGCCGCCAATTGATCGCGCCCCTCGGGAGTGATCTTGTCCATGCTCCATCGCGGCTGCCATGTCCAATCGATGCGGAACTCCTCGACCAGCCCGGCCAATGTCGAAGCGCATTCGTCCTCGATCAGATCGGTTAATGGGCATGCCGGCGTGGTCAGCGTCATGGTGATAATGGCACGACCCAGCTCATCGATTTCAATACCGTATACCAGACCAAGATCGATGACGTCGATGCCCAGTTCCGGATCGATGACCTGATGCAGCGCCTCACGAACATCCGCAGCGGTCGCGCGACCGATGTCGTCCACAAACTTCAGAGGGATGGCGTTCCCACCGTCATCCTGGCAACAGCCATCAGCCTGCTGCCCTCCACAGCCGCAGCCGCTATGCGCCTGCGACGACTGCCCCGAAGCCGCTCCATCATTGCCGATGGTTTTAGCCAAAGCGGGATTCATCATCATACGACGTGCAGCATCCTCATCCTTGACCACGCCCTTTACGGCGTCGAAAATGGAAGCCTGAGGCTCGGGTACCAAAGTATCGCTCATCATCTACTCCATAATCGTTGCTATAACTGTTGAACACTCTACGCTGCGACACGCAGCTTGTCACGACTTGTTCGCGACAAGCGCCCTGGCAACGGCATCCTTAAGACCTTCCCATCCAAGCAGCGCGCATTTGATGCGCATCGGATATTTCGAAGCGCCCTGGAACACAATGGCGTCCTCCAGGCGTTCCTCGTCATCCTCATTGTCCAGTCCCTTGCCGCGGGATTCCATAAGACGATGGAACAGCTGCTCGAGTTCCATGGCATCATCGACGGTCTTGCCTTCGACCAGATCGACCATAATCGACAGACTCGCCTGCGAGATGGAACAGCCATGACCGTCCCACACCAGCCGTTCGATGGCATGAGGCTCGCTATCGGAGATCTCGACATGAATGGTCGCCTCGTCACCGCACGTGGGATTGAACTGGTGCGATTCGCCCGGCGTGCAATACTCGTGCGAGGCGCGGACCACCGTTTCGCCGGTCTGTGCCCCCGCAGTCTCCTGAGCCAGGTCGACGGCGAAATGCTCCCTACCATGCGGATGCTTCGATGCCTCGAGAATCACCTCCTGGTACATCTGCTCGAAATCATCGCCGCCCATGCCGAAATCGTTCATATCGCGTTCCCTTTCTGCCTCTTATCTTGCCTCTGCCGTCATGCGCCGAAGAACGCACGCACCTTGCCCAATGCATCCAGCAATGCGTGGATATCCTCGACATTGTTATACACGCCGCAGGACGCACGGTTCGAGGCGTACAAGCCGAAGTGACGGTGCACGGGTTGTGCGCAATGATGGCCGACACGGATGGCGATGCCCTGCGCATCGATGAATTGACCGACATCATGCGGGTGAACGCCATTGATGTCGAAGGCAACAGTACCGATGCGGTCGGCATTCTCACGTGGGCCGAGAATACGAATGCCTTCGATATCGCCCATCTTCAGCAACTCGCCGGTCAGTTTACGTTCATGGGCCTCAAGCTGATCCATGCCGATGGACATCATCCATTCCGCGGCCACACCAGCGGCGACGACCTGGGCCACAGGTTGGGTTCCAGCTTCGAAACGCGCAGGGGGAAGCATGTATTGCGCGGGCTGATCCATCCAGGCCAGCTCCACCATCGATCCGCCGAAACTGGCGGGCGGCAGCGCTTCGAGCATCTCACGCTTGCCATACAGGAAGCCGACGCCGGTCGGACCGTACATCTTATGCGCGCTCCATGCGGCGAAGTCGACATCCAACGCATGGAAATCGACTTTCAGGTGCGGCACGGACTGGCATGCGTCGAGCACGAAAACGCCACCCACTTCATGCGTACGCCTGATGATGGGTGCGATATCGGTGATGGCACCGGTCACGTTGCCCACATGCGTTACGGCGACGACCTTCGTACGTTCGGTGATGATCTCGTCGAGGTCATCGGTACGCACACGGCCGTCCTCGGTAAGCTCAAGCCATTTGAGCGTGGCGCCGGTACGGGCCGCCAGTTCCTGGAATGGCAGGAGTACGGAATGATGCTCCGCTTTGGAGACCACGATCTCATCGCCCTGCTTCAGCGCAAAACGCTGCGCCGCCGCTCCCCCGCGCCCAAGGGACGCGTTGCCGAACGCCGTGGCCAGCAGGTTCAGGCCAGCCGTCGCGCCGGCCGTCACGACGATTTCCTCCTCGCCTTCCTCGGCATTGGCGCCGACAAGTCTGGCGACCTTCGCACGCGCATCTTCGAACGCCATGGTGCTACGGGCGGCCAGCTCATGGGCTCCGCGATGCACACCGGCGTTAATGGTCCGGTAGAACTCGCTTTCCGCATCAATCACGCACTGCGGCTTCTGCGAAGTCGCCGCCGAATCCAAATACACCAATGGATGCCCGTGAATATCTTGATCCAGAATCGGGAATTCACCACGAATAGCTGCAAAATCTACCATCTAGTCCCCTTACAGAGCATGTCTTATACACGAGGGCGACTCCCGTCAACGGCAATCCAACGATTCGAATGAACATGTTGACGGGAGACCGGCGTTCCCGCGACATCGATTCCCTTACCAGCCTATGCCAGCGCGCTTTCGGAATCGGCACCTTCCGGCAGGTACTGGTCGTAGCCGTTTTCCTCAAGCTCGTCGGCCAATTCGGGGCCGCCGGTCTTCACAAAATGCCCGTCGGCGAATACGTGCACGATATCCGGCTTGATGTACTTGAGAATGCGGGTGTAGTGCGTGACCATAAGAATGCCGAACTTGTTGGCTTCCTTGGCGCGGTTCACCCCTTCGGAGACGATGCGCAAGGCGTCAACGTCAAGGCCGGAGTCGGTTTCGTCGAGGATGGCGAACTTCGGCTTGAGCAGTTCGAGCTGCAGAACCTCGGCGCGCTTCTTCTCACCGCCGGAAAAGCCCTCGTTCACGGAACGGGTGGCGAACTTCGGATCCATCTTAAGACGCTTCATGGCCTCGGAAAGCTCCTTGGCCCAAGTACGGATGGCCGGGGCCTTGCCATCGACTTCGGTTTTTGCGGTACGCAGGAAATTCGTCATGGAAACGCCCGGCACCTCCACCGGATACTGCATGGCGAGGAACAGGCCGGCCTTGGCACGCTCATCCGGGGTCATTTTCAGGATGTCCTCGCCGTCGAGCAATACCTCGCCGCCATCCACCACATACTTGGGGTGACCGGCCAGTGTGTAGGCCAATGTGGACTTGCCGGAGCCATTGGGACCCATGATGGCATGCGTCTCATCGGAATTAACGGTAAGGTTCACGCCTTTGAGGATCGGCTTGATGCCGTCCTTGGTTTCGACGTGTGCGTACAGATCCTTGATTTCAAGCGTTGACATGTTTCCTATCCTTTACGTTTCACTGTTCTTCGAGCACCTGCGCCATGGCCGCGTTCTCACCGCGTGCCAGACGCTTGTCGATGACGTTCATGAGATGATCGCAGATGGCCGGAATACCGATCTCCTCGACCAGCTCGTTGAAAAAGCCGCGAACCACAAGCTTTCGCGCCTCAGTCTCACTGATGCCGCGCGATTCGAGATAGAACAGCTCCTCATCATTGAAGCGACCCACGGAAGATGCATGGCCTGCTCCCACGATATTGCCGTTTTCGATTTCGAGATTCGGCTCGGAATCGGCGATGGCACCAGGTGTGAGTACCAGATTGCGGTTGAGTTCGTAGGAATCGGTGCCGGGCGCGGTCGGTTCGATCAGTGCATTGCCGACCCACGTGGAGTGGGCGCCCTTGCCGTCAAGCGCACCCTTGTAGACCACACGGCTTTTGCATTCGGGATGGTTGTGCACCACCATTGTGCGATGCTCGATATGTTCTCCCGGATCGACGAAATAGATGCCAAGCATATTGAGGTCGGCCTGCTCGCCGTCGAAGTCCTGATCCATGCGGATACGCACCACATCGCCGCCGAGCGTGACCACGGCGTGACGGAGCGACGCGCCTTCGCCTACGCGAATACGATGGTTGCCGACATGCTTGGATCCGGTATTCCACTCCTGAATGAATGTGGTGGATACGTGGGAGTATTTTCCGGTGATGATCTCCACACCCTCGGCAAGACGCGCATCGCCGTCATGCTCGACCACGACATCGGCGTGCGCGTTGTCCGCTGCTGCGATCACCAGATGGAATGCGTCAAGATCCAGGCCGGCGCCATGCACCTTGACAAGCACAGGCTGCTTGATCTCCCCGGCGAGCTCGACGATGGTGGCGGTCGCACCGGAATTCCATTCCACTGCCGAAACCCGGTCGGACGGCTTGGACACCGTGCCTGAAAGCCCTTCGCCAAGCTTGACCTGGCTGATTCTGACACCTTCGGGAAGCGGCGACCCATCGATCATGCCGGCTTCAATCCGGGTCTCCCCGGACGGCGTGAACGTTGTGAAGAACTCGTCGATGCGCTCGACCGGAGTGTACCGCCAGTCCTCCTGCTTTCGATTCGGCATGGGAAAGGCTTCAACGGCAAAGGACCGCGGATTGCGATCCGCCGATGACGGCATTGCCGCCGGATTTGCGTACGGATCGTTCGGATCCGCCATAGGGATAGTGATTTCCTTGGCTTCGGTCATGGTGTTCAGCCCACCGATCCTTCCATCTGCAGTTCCACAAGTCTGTTCAGTTCAAGCGCATATTCCATCGGCAGCTCACGGCTGATGGGCTCGACAAAACCTCGTACGATCATGCCCATCGCTTCGTCCTCGGACAGCCCTCGGCTCATCAGGTAGAACAGCTGATCTTCGGAGACCTTGGAGACGGTGGCCTCATGCGCCATGGAAACGTCGTCTTCGCGCACATCGACATGAGGATAGGTGTCGGATCGGCTGAACTCGTCCACCAGCAGCGCATCACAGACGGTGGAGTTCGAAGAGCCCTCGGCTCCCTTGACGATCTTCACCAAGCCTCGATACGCGGAGCGTCCGCCGCCGCGGGAAATCGACTTGGCCACGATGGTGGAGCTGGTATGCGGGGCAAGGTGAATCATCTTCGCACCGGTGTCCTGATACTGGCCTTGGCCGGCGAAGCCCAGCGACATGGTGCTGGCCTTGGCATACGGCTCGGCCAGAATGCAGGCCGGGTATTTCATGGTCGCCTTGGACCCGATGTTGCCGTCCACCCATTCCATGGTGCCGCCCTCACGCACGTAGGCGCGCTGGGTGACCAGATTGTATACGTTGTTCGACCAGTTCTGCACGGTGGTGTAGCGCACGCGGGCATGCGGTTCCACGAAGATCTCGACCACGCCGGAGTGCAGGGAGTCGGTGGAGTAGATCGGGGCTGTGCAGCCTTCCACGTAATGCACGTAGGAGCCTTCGTCGGCGATGATCAGCGTGCGCTCGAACTGCCCCATATTCGGGGTGTTGATACGGAAATACGCCTGCAGCGGAATATCCACATGCACGCCCTTCGGCACATAGACGAAGGAGCCGCCGGACCATGCGGCGGTGTTGAGCGCGGAGAACTTGTTGTCATCGCTGGGGATGCATTTGCCGAAGTACTTCTTGACGATCTCGGGGTATTCGCGCACCGCGGTGTCGGTGTCGACGAAAATCACCCCTTGCTTCTTGAGATCCTCCTGAATCGAGTTGTAGATCACTTCGGATTCGTATTGCGCGGCCACGCCGGAAACCAGACGCTTCTTTTCCGCTTCGGGAATGCCGAGCTTGTCGTAGGTGGAACGAATCTCGTCAGGCAGTTCCTCCCACGTGGCTGCCTGCTTGTCAATCGGCTTGACATAGTACTTGAAGTCATCCGCGTCGAAATCCTTCAAGTCCACGCCCCACTGCGGCATCGGCTTGGCTATGAAGTCCCTATACCCCTGCAGACGCTTTTCAAGCATCCACTCCGGTTCGCCCTTATCGGCACTGATGGCGCGCACGACGCTCTCGTCGATGCCCTTCTTCGCCGCCTCGCCTGCGGCATCGGTGTCATGCCACCCATAGGTGTAGTCGCCGAATTGGCTGATGATCTCGTCATCCTGCTTGATCTTATCCTCGTTGACGCGGGTGCGATCGGCCACGTATTGGCTCATCTCCACGTCAGCCGCGGCGTTTGGTGCTTGTGATTCGCTCACCTGTTTGCCTCCGTCATTCACACAATGTCCTACTAGAACCTAACAGAACCGTCATAGAAACGCTACAGCCCACACCAGATTATGGTGTGGGCTGCAACACATATCCCTTAGCTATTCGCTTCGGTTCGTGACCGACTCGTCACTCAGCGCGCCTGCTGATGATCCAGCGCGGCCTTCACCAGACCAGCGAACAGCGGGTGCGGCTTGGTCGGGCGGGACTTGAATTCCGGGTGGGCCTGGGTGGCCACATAGAACGGATGCACTTCGCGCGGCAGCTCCACGAATTCGGTGAGCTCGCCGTCCGGGCTCTGGCCGGAGATACGCAGACCGCCTTCACGCAGCTGATCCTTGTAAGCGACGTTCACCTCGTAACGGTGACGGTGACGCTCGGTGACGTGCGTGGTACCGTACAGCTCGGCCACCAGGGAGCCTTCCTCCAGCTCGGCCGGGTAGCTGCCCAGTCGCATGGTGTGGCCCATATCGCCCTTGCCGGCGACGATGTCCTTCTGCTCTTCCATGGTGGCGATGACCGGGGTGTCGCAATCGGGCTCGAACTCGGTGGAGTTGGCATCCTCCAGACCGAGCACGTGACGCGCGTATTCGATCACCATGGACTGCAGACCGAGGCACAGGCCAAGAGCCGGAAGCCCGTTCTCACGGGCGAACTTCAGAGCACCGATCTTGCCGTCGATGCCGCGGATGCCGAAGCCTCCTGGCACGACGATGCCGTCGACCTGGTCGAGCGCTGCCGCAGCGCCCTCTTCGGTCTCGCACTTATCGGCGGCGACCCACTTGACGTTCACTTTGGCGTAGTTGGCGAAGCCGCCAGCCTTGATGGCCTCGGTGACGGACAGGTAGGCGTCGGGCAGATCGATGTACTTGCCGACGATGGCGATGTTCACCTCGTGCTTCGGATGGTGCACGCGCTCCAGCAGATCCTCCCACTCGTCCCAATCGACGTCATGGAACGGCAGGCCGAGCTCGCGGACCACATAGGCGTCGAGGCCTTCGTTGAACAGGATCTTCGGCACGTCGTAGATGCTCGGCGCATCCACGCAATTGACCACGCCTTCGGAATCCACGTCGCACATCAGGGAGATCTTGTCCTTGATGGACTGATTCAGCGGACGGTCGGAACGCAGGACCAGCGCATCCGGGGAGATGCCGAGCTGACGCAGCATCATCACGGAATGCTGGGTCGGCTTGGTCTTGAGCTCATGGGCGGCGGCGATGTACGGCACCAGGGAGACATGCACGAACATGCAGTTCTCGGCACCCAGGTCGCGACGGACCTCACGTGCGGCCTCCAAGAACGGCTGGGATTCGATATCGCCTACCGTGCCGCCGATTTCGGTGATGATCACGTCGACATCGTCGGACGCCTGGGCGCGCATACGGGACTTGATCTCATTGGTGATATGCGGAATGACCTGCACGCACTGGCCGAGGTATTCGCCGGCGCGTTCCTTGCGCAGCACCTCCTGATAGATCTGACCGGTGGTGACATTGGCCTTCTGGCTCAGGTAGACGTCGAGGAAACGCTCGTAATGGCCGATGTCGAGATCGGTTTCCGCGCCGTCTTCGGTTACATAGACCTCACCGTGCTGGAACGGGTTCATCGTGCCGGGATCGACGTTGATGTAGGGGTCGAGCTTCTGCTGGAGGACCTTGATGCCACGGGAGCGCAGCAGACGACCGAGGGAGGAGGCGGTCAGGCCTTTGCCGAGGGACGAGACGACGCCACCGGTGACGAAAATATGCTTGGTGACGTGCTCTTGAGGATTGCCATGTGTTCTTCTAACCATGGAACTCCAACTTATCATTCACAGTTGACGCGGCGTGTTATGCGATTCCCCTTTCAATGGCGTGCCGCATGAAACGCGATGCATGACGCCGATGAAAGCGCCAGAATACACGATGGCCGGCCCTGTGTAGGGCCGGCCATCGGCGCGTTTATCGGAGTTGCTTATGGATTAAGGTGCTCAGTTGCGTTCCTCCTTTCCGCGAAGGAACAGCATTGCTGCCGCAGCCGCGGCCAATGCCACAAGCGCGAACACCAGTACGGATGTGCCGGTGGCCGCCGTGGCGGAGGCTGCGCTCTTCGCATCGCCCGCAGCGGTCTTGTCGCTGCCCTTGTCGCCCTTGTCGGCGGACGGGACGACGGCCTGCTTCTGCACGTGCACCGTGCGGGTGAAGGTCGTGGTCTTGCCGCGGGAGTTAGTCACCGAGTAGACCAGCTGGTAATCGCCCACCTTGTTGATGTTCACAGCGCCCTTGACCTGGATCTTGTCGGTCAGGTCGCCGTCGATGTCATCGGTGGCGCAGACGCCGGCCATCGGGTCGAACTTGGATCCGACGGTGATAGTCGTTGATTCGGTCACGCCGCTGATCACAGGAACGACATCATCGGCGGAAGCGACCTTGAGCACGGTGGCCGACAGTGCGCCCGCGGCATACGAGGCCCCCTTGCGAACGGTGACGCTCTTGACATCATCATCGCCGTAGACAGTGCCATTCGCGGCAAGCACTTCGTACTTGCCTGCCTCGACGCCGTCGATGGCAGCGGCCTTGCCGTTGGCGTTGAAGATCACCACGTAGGTGCCGCTGGAGTCCTTCGCCTGATAGGCCACAACGCCGTCGGCGGACTGAAGCATCGTCACGCTGGCATTGATGTCGTCGTAGCTGGTCTGGCGAAGGGCCGCGATCCTGTTGCGCAGCTTGATCAGACCCTTGACATAGTCGACGGAGCCCGCATACTGCGTGGTGCGATCCCAGTCGATGGCGTTCACCTCGTCGCCGGCATTGTAGCTGTCGCTGTTGCCGCTCTTCGTGCGCAGGAATTCCTGACCGAGCTGGATGGCCGGAATGCCTTCGGACAGGTAGACCACGGAGTCGGCAAGCTTGGCGCGAGCCTCGGTGGTGGCTTCGTCATCCGTAGGCACGGATGCCTTGAGCTTGTCGTACAGAGTCATGTTGTCGTGGATCTCGGCGTAGTTCACCACCTGCCCGGCGTCCGCGTAGTGGTCCTGCGCGTTGCCGTTCCAGCAGGTTGTCTTCGCGTCGGCATCGTACTGGCAACCGAGCACGTTGTGGGCGATGAGGTTTTCCTGATCGGCCTTGCCGGAGACGAAGCCGGTGTCGGTGTCGGAGAACACGGAGCCCTTCAGACCGTCACGGATCGAATCGTTGAAGAACGCGATGCCATTGTTCGTACCGTCCGAAGCGACCTGGTAGGCGTTCGGCTGGATGGTCATCTCGCTCTTGTCCATCGTGGTGTTCATGTCCCAGCCTTCGCCGAGCACGATGATGGACGGGTCGATCTTGTCGAGGGCCGCACGGACCTCCTGCATCGTCTTGGTGTCGATCAGGCCCATGAGGTCGAATCGGAAGCCGTCGATGTTGTAGTTCTTCGCCCAGTAGGTCACCGAGTCGACGATGTACTTGCGCATCATCGCACGCTCGGAGGCGGTGTCGTTGCCGCAACCCGAGTTGTTGACCAGCGAGCCGTTGTCGTCATAGCGGAAGTAGTAGCCCGGGACCGTCTTGTTGAACGAATGGTTCGCGGCATTGTAGACGTGGTTGTACACCACATCCATGATGACGCGGATATTGTTCTGGTGCAGACCCTTGACCATCTGCTTCATCTCGGTGACGCGGGAGCTCGGGTTGCTCGGATCGGAGGAGTACGAGCCTTCCGGCACGTTGTAGTTCTCCGGGTCGTAGCCCCAGTTCTGCGCGCCCTGGACGTTGTAGCTCAAGTCGCCGGTCTCGTTGACGGAACCGTAGTCGTACATCGGCATGATCTGCACGTGGGTGACGCCCAGCTTCTTCAGATAGTCGAGACCGGAAGTCGCGCCCTTGGCGGTCTTCGTGCCGGATTCGACCACGCCCAGGTATTTGCCCTGCTTGTCGGCGGAAATGCCGGAATCCGGGCTGATCGAGAAGTCGCGGATGTTCATCTCGGCGATGGAGGCGTCGGTGGTCTTGGAGAAAGCGCCCATGCGCTTGCCCGCGTTGCCCGCGTCCTTCTTGGACAACACCACGGAGCGTTCGCCGTTGGCGACGGCCGCGGTGGCGTACGGATCGGCGGAAACGTTCACCGTGCCATCGGCGAAGGTGAGCTGGTAGGCGTAGGCGGTGCCACTGGCGAGATCGTTCACCGAAACGCTCCACACGCCCTTGTCGCCGCTCGTCATGTCGAGGGTGCGGTCGACGTCGGCCTTCGGATCATCGGACTTGTAGATGACGAGTTTGACGTCGGCGGCGGTCGGAGCCCACACTTTGAAGCCGGTCTGCTTCCTGGCAAACGTGGCACCCAGATCCTCGCCGCTGTAGGCGTACTTCTTGTCGAAGGCGTCGGTGCGGACCACGGAGCCTGCGACGGCGTCCTGCGAGCCGAAGCCCTTGACCTCGACGGTGTACTTGCCGCGAACGTCGAGATCCTTGTCGGTGGTGATGATCACCTTGGCGCCATCGGTCTTGATCGACTTGATGTCGACATTCTTGCCATCGGCGTCCGTGACGGTGATCTTGCCTTTCAGATCGTCCGCATCGACCTTCTTGGAAAGCTTGGCGGACAGCTGGTTGGTGTTGGAGATCTCGGCGGACTTCATGGAAGCGCCGAGGGATGGACGGGAGGTATACACCGTGGCGTCGCCGCTGAGCAGCCACACTTCGGCGGAGGCGTTGCCGTCGGTGTCGAACACGAGCGCGTTGGACGGGATCTTGTGATTGGCGTCGTCCGGATCCTTGGCTTTCCACGCATCCTTGCCGTAACGACGCAGCATGCCGATGTCGGAGGCACCCTCGTTGTTGTAGTAGGCGTAGTTGGTGAAGGAGTATTCCGCTACTTCGCCCCAATCGTCATGGGAGGTGAAGGTGGCGGCCCCGCCGTTCCAGTTGGAGGACCAGGTCCAGATATCCCACTGCGGGACGGTGGTCGAGGTGTCCTCGGAGTTGAAGTACAGGCCGTCGTCACGGTTGTAGTGGACCTTCACCTTGACGGTGGCGGCCGTGCACTCGTAATCGGCCGGTGCAGCATCGAGGGTTTCAACGGTGGTCGATTCGCCCTGATCCGGATACTTGGTGCCGTCGATCCACACTTCCGCGGTGCCGTCGGCGTTCACCTTGGCGCTGCGGTCACCGCCGTACTTGTTCCAATCGCTGCTGGTGATGATGAAGCCGAAGTTCTCGAACTTGCCGTCGAAGGTCAGCGTGGCGACCTTGCCCCAGCAATCGGTGCCGGTGAAGGCATGGTTCTCGGCGTTGATGTCCGTACCGCTGGTGTCCTTGCCCCACACGTACACGCCACGGTTGTCCGAGGCGCTGGCGGGCTTGTAGTGCACGACGAGTCGAGTCTGGCCACCAATGGATTCGGGGTTGCCCACGGTTGCGGACTGACCTGCCACACCCATGTGAGTGATGCCCGCGTTGGCGTGGTAGTTGCCGCCGCCCTTCGGGTTCTCCCACTGGTCGGTGCCGGCATCATGGAACACGAAGTCGATCTTCTTGCCCTTGGTGTCGATGGTGGCGGTGTAGTAGCCCTGCGCATCAAGCGTCATGTCGGCTTCCAGCTGATTCCAGTCGTCACCGAGGCCGTAGTGGACCTTTGGGGTCTTCCAGCTGGAATCGTTGGGCTTGTAGTAGATGGTGATGCTCTTGTCGTCGGGCAGGACCTCGTCATCCTCCTGATTCACGTCCGGATCGGACGGGTCGGTGGCCGTGGATGCGGCCGGATGGGAAGCCTTGGTGGCACCGGCGTACAGCGCAATGGCAGAATGTGCCGGAACCATGGTCTCGACCTTGCCGTTCTTGACGGTCACGGTCTTGGAGCAGTCCATGGCGGCGTACACGTTGCAGTATTCGCCGTCGGCCAGAGACGTTGTGTAGGAGGCGTCCTTGTCTTTCTTGCCGTTGTTGATGGCGATGAAGCCCTTGTCCCCACGGGAGAAGGCGATGTTGTCGCCGCCGTCATCCTGCCAATCGGTGACCTTGGTGCCGTTGACGTAGTTGCGGAAGGCGATCATGCCGCGGGTGGAGGTCCAACGCTGCTCGCAGTTCCAATCGGAATCGTTGGTGGAGCAGGCCTTGTCCATGTCGACGTCCGGCACGGAAGTCGCGGTGGCATTGGGCGCGCCATCGTCGTTGACGTCCCACTTGTAGTCGGAGAGCAAACGCGGGGTGCCGTAGTCATAGGCCAGCATGAAGGCGTTGGCCAGCTGGTACTTGGCACCGTCCTTGTAGGTCAGCGCGCCCTCGTTGCGGGCGGTGTCCCAGTTGGTGACGAACACGTTGGCGTCCTTGGATGACAAATCCTTGCTCAGGCGGTCGCTCAGGCCCTTGAGGTTGGCGATCTTATCCTTGAAGGTCTGGTTCATTTCGGACTTGAAGCCGAACTCGGTCACGGTGCCGTTCTGCACGTAGTTGCTCGGCTGGATGCCCGCGGCTTCGGAGGAGTTGCCGATGACTTCCTGAATCCAGTAGATGTCGCTGGCGTTCTTGCCGATCTTCTTGGCGAACTTCTCCTTGATGGCCTTCATGCTGTCGGTGTGGATGTGCTTGACGGCGTCCATGCGGAATCCGCGCACACCGGTGTTCCACAGCGAGACGAGATAATCGGACTGGATGTCCTGTACCTTCTCGCTTTCGGAGTTGAAGTCCCACATGGAGCTCAGGCGGCACTCCTGAACTTCCTTCTGATTGGTGTAATCGGAGATGTTCTGCTTGCAGCTGTGGAGATCGGAGGCGGTGATGCCGTCCGGATACTGATTGGTGGCAAAGCCCGGGTAGGTTCCGGTGGACCCGTTGTAGTCGCTGCCGGCCACGCCCTTCTGGTCCCCCGCGGCCACGTCGAAGCCGGTGGCCTGGTTGAGCACCACATCGGCGATGATGCCCACGCCTGCCGCCGGAGCACTGCTTGACCATGCTCTTGAATTCGGCTTCCGTGCCCAGCTTGGAGTCGAGCTTGTAGCTCACGGGCTGGTAGCTGGTCCACCACTGCGTGCCCTGGATGGATTCCTGCGGAGGCGAGACCTCCACATAGGCGACGCCTTCCGGGCCATAGGTATTGGTGCATTCCTTGGCGATGGTGTTCCATGTCTGCTGGAACGCGATCACCTGAACGTCCTTCTTGCCGGAGGATGTGGTTTCCTCGGCCTGAGCGACGCCAGGAACCGCGATCAGCGACGCACACGACATCGCGGCGACAACACTTGCCGCCAGCATTCGTCTGAACGACCGTTGAGTGATCATGCTTCCCTTTCCTCGTCATCGAGAGTATCCCCTGTCGCACCATGCGACAGGTTGATTGATAACGCAAGCATTGCCGCCATTACGGATTTTGGCCACCCTTGGCCGCATCTCTCATTATCGATGATGCATACGTTATCAACCAGGTTCTATCGTATTTCACAGAACCTACAAAGCATAACCAGCACTGCGTGTCGAACGTTTGCAACAGCAAGGGCGGGTGCCGTCATTCGACGGCACCCGCCCTATCGGAACACGAGCAGCGGGATGCTGCGGTTCAGACGCCTGTCATCGCGCGTCATCCGGCAATCAGATGCGCAACGGCCTCAAGCGCAAGCTTGTACCCATAGAATCCCATGCCGGTAATGGTACCGGTGGCGACCGGCGAGATCACGGAACGCTTGCGGAATTCGTCGCGCGCGGATGGATTGGAGATATGCACCTCCATCAGCGGCAGACCCTCATCGATCACCATATGGGCGGCATCGGCAAGCCCATAGGAATAATGGGTGAAGGCGGCGGGATTCATCACGATCGGAGTCTTTTCGTCCGCAGCCTGATGCATCCAGCGGATCATCTCGGCTTCGTCGTCGCTCTGACGGACTTCAACCTCAAGGCCAAGAGCCTCGCCCCATTCGGTGCACAGCCTACGCAGAGTATCAAGATCCTGCTTGCCGTACACGTCGGGCTGGCGTACACCCAAACGACCCAGATTCGGCCCGTTGACCACCACTACTTTCGTCATATCGCTTCCTTCTGTGTTCGTTCTCGCGATGTATACCCTACTGCTGGATGCGTCGGAACGCCTCTTCGACAGCGTCCGCCGGCGGATCCTCGAGATGGATGGGATGCCCCACCGATTCGAGCACCACGAAACGCAGCTTGTTGCCACGCGCCTTCTTGTCTCGGTGCATCAGCGCCAGCACATCGCTCCAGCTGCCGTTGTTCCACGACGTCGGCAATCCGAGCGAGTCGAGCAGCGAACGGTGGTAATCGACCAGATCCTGATCGATATAGCCGAGCAGATGCGACAGTTCGGCCGCATACACGCAACCGACGGCAACCGCATTGCCATGACGCCAGCGGAAATGCTCCAGCTTCTCGATGGCATGGCCGAGCGTATGGCCATAGTTCAGAAACTCACGCAGACCGGCTTCCTTGAGATCGGCGGACACATGGTAGGCTTTCACTCCCACGGTATGCTCGATGAGTTCAGCCACCACATCCTTAAGCCCGGAGTCCAGGAACATCGCGCCGTCGAACGAACGCAATTCGCTGGCATGGTCCTCGAGGATCCGCAGAATCTCCGGATCCATGATGAAGCCCGACTTCGCCACTTCGCCCAAACCCTCGATGAAGATGTCGTTCGGCAGCGTGGCAAGCGTGCGCATATCCGCAAGCACACCGGCAGGGGTGTAGAACGAACCGACCAGGTTCTTGCCCGCCTCGGTGTTGATACCGGTCTTGCCGCCAGTGGATGCATCGACCATGGCCAGTAGGGAGGTCGGGCAGTTCACATAACGGATGCCACGCATCCACGTGGCGGCGATGAAGCCGGCCAGGTCGGTGGCCGCTCCCCCGCCAAGCCCGACGATCGCATCGGAACGGGTGAAGCCCTCGTCGCCCAGACGACGCCACACGCCATTGGCGACATCCACGGTCTTGCCGGCCTCCGCATCCGGCACTACGATGTCGGACACCGTGTAGCCTGCCTGGCGCAGCAGCGTACGTGCATGGTCGCTGTGACGTTGCACCGGCTGGGTGTGAATCAGCGCGACACGTGCCACTCCCTCACCTAGCACATCGGGAAGATGATTCATCGTCCCCTCGCCGATACGCACATCATACGGTTCGATTCCCGAACCGGTGACGTGCACCATGCGCTCACGAATCATATCCATCACCTTCCTCGCCGCCATCTGCGGCGTCTGGCCACGCGTGCGCACACGCACATTGGCGACCCTACGGAACACCGGGTCACGTTCCTTATACAGCTTCTTCCAACGGGCGTCGGCGTCTCCGTTCAGCATAGGACGGCCACCGCCACGATTGGCGCGTTCCATGGCCTCGGCCGGATCAGCGTCCAAGTAGACGACGCGACCGCCGCGATCGATGTATTCGGCAAGGGCACATTGCGTGGACGGCGTCATCGGAGCGCCACCGCCCAAGGAGAAGATGCCGTCGAAATCCTCCAGCATGTCGGCGATAAGATCGGCCTCGACCTTGCGGAACGCCGGTTCGCCTTCGCGCTCGAAAAACTCGGGGATGCCCATGCCTATGTCATGTTGAATCTCCACGTCGGCATCGGCGAACGGCAGATCCATGATATGGGCGACTTCCTTGCCGACACGGGTCTTGCCCGCGCCCATCATGCCGATAATGACGGCAACAGGAATGGAATGACGAACGCCGCTCACTGCATATGCTCCGGCCAGGAGGCGAGATAGGACTCGCAGTTACGACGGGTCTCCGCGATGCTGTCGCCGCCGAACTTCTCAAGCGCATACTGCGCGATGGTGAGTCGGACCATGGCCTCGGCGACCACCGCCGCCGCGGGGACAGCCGTGGAATCGGAACGCTGGTTGATGGCCTGCGCCGCCTCGCCGGTAAGCACATCCACCGTGCGCAGGGCCTTCGGAATAGAGGGAATCGGCTTCATCGCGGCACGGACGACAATCGGCTGGCCGTTCGACATGCCACCTTCGATACCGCCGGCACGGTTGCTTACGCGTGTGATACGCCCGTTCTCCACTACCATTTCGTCGTGCGCCTCGGAGCCTGGACGCATCGCCTCAAGGAATCCGTCGCCGATCTCCACACCCTTGATGGCCTGCACACCCATAACGGCGCTGGCCAGGGCCGCGTCCAAACGTCGGTCTGATTCCACATAGGTGCCGATTCCAGCGGGAACACCGTAGGCGATGACCTCGATCACGCCGCCGAGCGTGTCCGAATTCGCCTTGGCCTCATCGATGCGGGCGATCATACGCGCTTCGGCATCCTTATCGAGCGTACGTACCGGAGAAGCGTCCAACGCCTCAAGATCGTCCGGGGTCGGGCGCTTGGCCGTGGCCTGGTCTTCCACGCCGGCGCCGCCAATGGACAGCACATGGGAGACGGTGCGGATGCCGAAGGCCTGTTCGAGGAAATCGGCTGCGATGGCGCCGAGCACCACACGGGATGCGGTTTCGCGGGCGGATGAACGTTCCAGCACAGGGCGAGCGTCATCAAACGCGTACTTGCGCATACCCGTCAGGTCTGCATGGCCGGGGCGCGGGCGGCTCAACGGCGCATTGCGCCCCTCACGGGCAAGCTCATGGTCAAGCGGATCGGCGCTCATGACCTCGGTCCACTTGGGCCATTCGGTGTTGGCGATCTCCACGGCGATCGGCGTGCCCAGCGTACGCCCATGGCGCACACCGGTAAGCAGCCGCACCTTGTCCTGTTCGAACTTCATGCGTGCGCCACGCCCGTAGCCGAGACGACGGCGAGCCAAGGCACTCACCACGTCATCGCTTACGACCTCGACGCCGGAGGGCAGGCCCTCGATCATCGCCACCAATGCCTCGCCATGCGACTCGCCTGCCGTCTGCCAACGCAACATACGTTTCCCTTTCACTCGCAAATAACTGGGTTAATGTTAAGGCATGGCATACCTGTTCTACTTGCCGAGTTTGCTATGTGGGCTCGCAATCGGCATCGAAGACGTGCGACGTCGTCACGTTCCCGCCCCATGGGTGCTGGTCGGCTCCCTGGCACAGCTCATATCCAATATCATTGCCGCCGCCGTAGGCAACACGTTCTTCACTGTGCTGCAATCCATGCTCTTCGCACTGCTGAGCCTTGGCGTGATGGCATTGCTCGCATTGGCGCGATCCAGCGGACTGGGCGCTAACGAAATCAAGGCGATGGCGCCGGCCGGATTGGCAGTCGGCATGTGCGGGCTACCGGCAGTCATCATATGGTGGCTTTGCATATTGCTGTTCGGCACCATGCTCACGGTGTATTGGAGACGCACCAATCTACGGTGCAACGCACCCGGCTCCGCCCGGCCGCCATACGTTCCGGCGATTGTCGTGGCAGCGGTCCTGGCTGTTGCCATAACCACGATCTAGCCCCTGATAAACGGCGGCGCCCACCTCATCTGGAGGTGGGCGCCGCCGTTTGCTGAAAAACTCAGTTGGCATCCTCGTTGTTCGCCTTGTACTTCTGCACCAGCTTGTCGAATTCGTCGGCGTTATCCGTGAATTCGGTTTCGCCGGAGTTCAGATCGGTGGTGACGAAATACAGCCAATTGCCTTGCGGAGGGTCGATTGCCGCCTGTATGGCCGAATCGCCAGGATTGGAAATCGGCGTAGGCGGAAGCCCCTTGTGAATACGTGTATTGAACTTGTTGGAACTATCGTCCAGCATATTCTGCGTAATCTCCGCGGATTTGACATTGTTGCCATAGGCCACGGTGGAATCCATGCCCAACGTCATGCCCTTGTCAAGGCGATTCAGGATTACGCGGACGACCTTGCCGTAATCGTCCTTCTTGTTCACCTCGGCTTCGGCGATGGACGCCATATTGAGGATCTTCTCACGTTCACTGCCTGTAGGCACGCCCAACGAATCAAGCTTCTTGATACGACGATCGACCATCATCTTCAGAATCTCCTTCGCGGAGGTCTTGGACTTGATGTCGTACTGCCCAGGCTCAAGCCAGCCTTCGAACTTGCCGCCGGCCTCGGACGGCAGAATGCCGGAACCGTCGCCATCCACAATGGAGGTGAACTCGGATTCGGCTATGCCGCTCATCTCGGACGCGCCCTTGACGACGTCGCTGACGCGCTCACCCGCACGCACATCGAAGAACCCCTTCGCCATGCTGGTGTCGGACAGAATCTTCATCGCGTCGGCATTGCTCATATGCTTCTTGAGTTCGAACGTGCCCGGATACAGGTTGACGTTATTGGCGCTCACCACATTGGCGAAAGCCTCGGCGGATTTCACGACCCCGGCTTTGACCAGGCGCTTGCCAATGGCAAGCGCGTCCTCGCCGGATTCCACGGTGAAACTCACCTGCCCGCTGCCCGGGCCCTCATAGTCCTCGGAGAGACGTTCGTTCATCTCATTCTGTGCACGAACGGCACTGAGACGACGTACACCGAAATATGTCGCGGAGCCGATCAGCCCCAGCACAACAATAACCGTCAACGCAATCAGCCAATGCTTACGCTGCTTCTTCTTGCGCCGCTTGCGCATCTCACGACGGGATTTCGGCGGTTTCGGCGGCTCGGCGACGGGAGCCGACGAATTGCCCGTCACCCATTGCGTGTTTTCTTCGAAGTAATCGTTGAAAGAATCGGCCATTACTTCTCCCTACTGTTCCTCTTATCCAACGCAGCTTGCAAGATCACGACAGCTGACTGCTGATCGACTACAGGCCTATGCCCTCTCTCCGCGATATTCGCCTGCCTCAGCTGACGATGCGCACTTACCGTTGTCAGCCGTTCATCCATCAATTCTATCTCAGGCACCTGTTCCAGCGTGGTCTCGCCGCTCTGCATGTACAGATCGATCCGCTTGGCGAGGTTGCTGGCCCAACGGCGGGCTTTCTTAGCGCTTTTGCCTTCCTCCCCACTAAGCAATAGCGGCAGACCGACAACAACATGGTCAACGTTCTCATCTTCGATGGTGTAGATCACATCGTCTATGGCGCGAAACGAATCGCCATAGACCTGGACGTTTCCAATCGGATGTGCAAAGGTGAGCTCGGGGTCGGACACTGCAAGTCCGACCCGAGCATCACCCAGATCAATTCCCAACCAGGTCATACCTGTTGGTTCAGCCCTTCATCGCCTGGGCTTTGAGCGCTTCAAGCGCCTCATCGATCTTCGAGGCATCGGCACCGCCGCCCTGGGCGAAGTCCGGCTTGCCGCCGCCACCGCCGCCAAGCATCTTGGAGGCGCCACGCACCAGATCGCCGGCCTTGATACCAAGATCGCGTGCCGCGGCATTGGTCGCGACCGCAACCATAGGCTTGTCTTCAGCGCTGACACCCGCCAAAGCCACGACAACCGGGGCGTCCTCGCCAAGACGTGCACGCACATCCATAACGGTTTTGCGCAGTGCGTCGAAAGAACCGAAATGGCCGACGTTCTTGGCAGCGACCTTCACGGAAGCTGCGGACGCGTTGGCATCCTGCACCAGCTGCGGCACCGTGGCGGCCAGCTGGCCTTCATACATGGCGGCAAGACGACGGTCGGATTCCTTCAGCTTGGCCAACAGGGCGTTCACACGTTCCGCGAGTTCGTCGGGGCGCGCATTGAGCTTGTCGCTCAGCTGCGAGACCAACGCATGCTCACGAGCGTTGTATTCGTATGCGCCGGCGCCGACGACAGCGTCCACACGGCGGACACCGGAACCGACCGAAGCTTCGGACATGATGTTGATCGCGCCGATCTTGCCCACATGATCGATATGGGTGCCGCCGCACAGCTCACGGCTCCAACCGTCCTCGCCGATGGATACCACGCGCACGATATCGCCGTACTTCTCGCCGAACAGATGCATGGCGCCAAGCGCGATGGCATCGTCGAACTTCATCTCCTGGGTGGTGACAGCAAGGTTCTCGCGCAGCTTCTCGTTGACACGTGCCTCAACGGTGTTCATCACGTCCTTGCTCGGAGCGCTGGACCACTGGAAGTCGAAACGCAGGCGGTTCGGGGCATCCTCGGAACCACGCTGGGTGGCCTGCGGGCCGAGCTCCTCGCGCAGAGCCTTATGCACCATGTGAGTGGCGGTATGGGAGCGGGCGATGGCGCCACGACGGTTCAGGTCGATGTTGGCGTTCACCTGGGTGCCCACCACCAGTGTGCCTTCGGTCAGACGGCACTGGTGGACGATGAGATCCTTGATCGGCTTCTGCACATCGTCGACTTCAAGCACTGCACCGTCGTCGGAGAGGATCTCGCCCTGGTCGGCGAGCTGGCCGCCGGCCTCCGCATAGAACGGGGTGCGGTCAAGAATCACTTCAATGTTGGCCGGGCCGGTAACCGCGGGAACGGAGCCCTTGCCCTCCTGCATGATGCCAAGCACGGTGGCACGGGCGGAGAAATCGGTGTACCCCAGGAAGTCAATCGGCTTGGCGAGCGTCTTCTTGAAATCGTCGTATACGGACAGATCCACGTTGTGGCGCTTCTTCAGGGCGTCGGCACGGGCACGGCTCTTCTGCTCGGCCATAAGCTCGCGGAACTTGGCCTCATCGACCTTCACACCCTGTTCCTCGGCCATCTCAAGCGTCAACTCAATCGGGAAGCCGTAGGTGTCGTGCAGCTTGAAGGCGTCGCTACCGGAAACGGTGCCCTTACCGGATTCCTTGGCCTTGCTGACAGCCATATCGAAGATTTCGGTGCCGGCTTCAAGCGTGCGCAGGAAGGCGTCCTCTTCACCATAAGCGGCTTCACTCACGTCATGGAAAGTCTTGTTGAGCTCCGGGTAGGAAGCTTCCATGGCGGCCTTGGAAGTCGGGAACAAGGTGGGCATGACGGCTTCCTGAACGCCAAGGGCACGCATGGCCTTGACAGTACGACGCAGCAGACGACGCAGCACATAGCCGCGGCCGGTATTGCTCGGGCGCACACCGTCGGACATGATCATCAGAGCGGAACGCACATGGTCGGCCACGACACGGAACTTGACGTCGAATGCCTCGTTCTCACCGTACTTGTGGCCGGACAGACGCTCGGCGGCCTCGATGACCGGGTAGACCTCGTCGGTCTCATAGATGTTGTTCTTGCCCTGCATCAAATAGGCAAGGCGTTCCAGACCGGCACCGGTATCGATGTTCTTGTTTTCGAGTTCGCCTACGATATGCAGGTCGGTCTTGGACTTGACGTTGTCGACCTCGTAGTTTTCGAACACCAGATCCCAGATCTCGATGTAACGGTTTTCATCGGCGATCGGGCCGCCCTCGACACCGAATTCAGGGCCTCGATCCACATAGATCTCGGAGCACGGGCCGCCGGGGCCAGGGCCACCGGTGGTCCAGAAGTTGTCTTCCATACCCATGATCTGGATATGCTCGGGGTCGACACCCTCGTTCTTCCACAGGCTGCGGGCTTCCTCGTCGTCGGTGAAGGTTGTCATCCACAGCTTCTCCGGATCGAAGCCGTAGCCGCCCTTGTCCTGCGGGGTGGTCAGCAGCTCGTAGGCGTAGTGGATGGCTTCCTCTTTGAAGTAGTCGCCGAAGGAGAAGTTGCCCAGCATCTGGAAGAACGTGCCATGACGGGTGGTTTTACCGACCTCGTCGATGTCCAAAGTACGCACGCACTTTTGGTTGGAGGCCATACGCGGGTGCGGGGCGGTCTGCTCACCCATCAGATACGGGATGAACGGGACCATGCCGGCAATGGTGAACAGCGTGGTCGGGTTCGGTGAGATCAGCGATGCCGAGGGAACGACCAGATGGTCATGCGCGGCAAAATAATCGAGATAGCGCTTCGCTATTTCTGAGGTTCGCATTGGCGAATGGACTCCTTGTGGTTGGTGAGAGGGCATGCATATGCCGTTCTCTGTTATTGGTGAGTATGGAAAGCTTTGGTTCAGCGCAGGCGATCGGCGTACTGCTTGTTCAACTCGGCCTCGCGGGTCTTGCGAGTCTCGTTGAATTCACGGAACATACCCTGCAGCGTGCGCAAGCCCACATTATCGATATCGGGGCCGAACAGGAACTGGCGTGCCGGTGCAGGCGTATTGGCTTTCACATAGGCCTGCGCCTTCATCACGGTGAACACGCCGCAGCAGAATCCGGCCGCCATCCAGAACAGTCGTTTGAACATCACTCCCCCTTGGCTGCAGACTTGCCCTGCTTGTTCAGGAAGGACTGGATGGTCGACTTTGCGGCATAGACGGCTGACGCAGCCTTGATGACCGGCTTGCCAAGGAACGAACCGTACAGATCGACCAGAGCGCCCACATTGGTGGCGGTGGTCGAAGCGGCGGCGGAAATCTTGTTGGCGTCCTCCAGCGACTTATTGATCTGACGGACGGTCGTGACGCCCTCATCGAGCGCCGGGATGGCATGATCACCGGATTGTTTGACCGTAACGGCGATCTGGTCGAACAGCTTGCCCAGACGAATCAGCGGGTAGATCATGAATCCCGCCAGCACGGCGAATGCGATCGCGGCAATGAGTCCTGCGATCTCTCCAACACCCATAGAGCGCCTCCTATAATCAGTTACCCGCTCAAGAGTAGCACTATGTGTCGCTTTGACGAAGACTCGTCTCTGCCGGGAATGTCCGGAGCGTCAATCATTTGCCGTAGGAAACGATGGTCAGAGCCTGTTCGAAGGGCTTATCCGTATCGAAATCGATATCGGTTATGGAACCGTTGGCGGGCCGTTCGTTCAGATCCAGGTCAGAACCCCCGAATCGATGACCAAGGCTGAGCAGCGTGTTGCCGTGGCTGATTTGCAGCACATCGTCACCGTCCTGCAAATCGGCATTGGAAGCAATCAATGCGAATCCTCCCACTACACGCTGCCAATACTCCGTATCGGATTCGGCGTCATGGAACGGGTCCGCATCCTTCAGCCAATCGCGTGTAGCCGCAAGACCATACCTACTCACGATCTCGTTGTAGGTCTTCACGCCGTGCGGTCCTCCCGCCGCATACCATGCCTGGCTCATGTCAACGCCCTCGAAGTACCCGTAGAACTGCTCGCGAAAATGCATGTCGCAGATCAACGCCGGACGCGAATTGCCGGACTGCTCATTGATGTCGAGAATACGCTCGGCGGTCATTTGGGCACGTGTGGTGTCGGAACAGTAGGCCGCGGCGAACGTCATGCCCTTAAGCCGCTCCCCCGCCTTGACGGCGTCAGCCAAACCGGATTCGGTCAGCGGCGAATTCGACCAGCCCTGCAGCTTGTTATACCGATTAAAGAACGTCTGCCCATGGCGAACCAAATGCAAGTGAAGAATCATGCCTCCCATGCTACCCGCATGCCGTTCTGACCGGCGTGTGGCGCATGGCAGCGGCCATACGGAACGCGAAAACCCCGCGCCATAAGGCACGGGGTTCAAGCGGTATGTCCTTGACTGTAATGAATACAGAAGCGGGCCCGGATCAGCGGGCGTAGAATTCGACCACGTACTGGATGTTCACCTGCGCCGGAACCTCTTCGGCTTCCGGCTTACGGGTCAGGGTGGCCTTCAGGGAGGCCAGGTTCACGTCGAGGTAACCCGGAACCGGCGGCAGAACGTCACGGTGGACGCCTTCGGCGGCGGCCTGGAACGGCTCCATGGTCTGGCTCTTGGCCTTGACCTGAATGGTCTGGCCGGGCTTGACGCGGTAGGACGGGCGGTTCACAATGTTGCCGTCGACGAGGATGTGACGGTGCACCACGAACTGACGAGCCTGAGCGGTGGTACGGGCGAAACCTGCGCGCAGCACCAGGTTGTCGAGACGAACCTCGAGATCCTGGAGCATGGCGTTACCGGTCTGACCGGAAGTCTTGGTGCCCTTCTCGTACACTGCACGGAGCTGCTTCTCGGACAGACCGTACTGTGCGCGCAGACGCTGCTTTTCACGCAGACGCACCGCGTAATCGGACTCGGTGCGGCGACGGGTGCGGCCGTGCTCGCCAGGAGCATACGGACGCTTTTCGAAAATGCGCTGAGCCTTCGGGGTCAGAGCAATGCCGAGGGCGCGGGAAAGACGCACCTGACGGCGAGAACGCTGAACGTTCGTCATGATAGTTAATCCTTCTGTCGTTATTTGAACGGAACGCCACTGCTTTCAGACGAAAGCCACGACGTTGAGCCAGGCCTCTCCAACGCTTCGTCGTGCGAACACGAGCGGTTCCTTGCGGAACCGTCGACCCGTTGATGGGCTAAGACTCCAGATGGTGCCACCTTTCGGCAGACACCAATCGACTAGCATACACTTAGGGGCGGGACAGCACGCCGGCATCCATACGAAGCGTGTAGTCGGCATAGCCGAGCGCTTCCGGATCATGGGTGACCATAAGGATGGCCGTGCCCGCATCAGCCAGACTACGGAACAATCTCATCACAATATCGGTGCTTTCCTGATCGAGGTCCCCGGTCGGCTCATCGGCGATCAGCAGACGCGGGCCATTCATCAGCGCACGCGCAATCGATACGCGCCGCATCTCGCCGCCGGAAAGCTCACGCGGATAGCTTCCCGCAAGATCCGCAACACCGAGACGCTCAAGCAACGCCATTGCCCGCTCGTTCAACGGGTCGACGACGACGCCTTCCCCACCTTGCCCGCCCTCGATCTTCCCATCGGCGATAGAGGCGCCAGAGGCGGTATCGAAGGACTGCCGCCGCCGCGAATCGGCGAACAGGGTGGCGGGCAGCACCACATTATCGAGCACGGTGAGATTGGACAGCAAGGTCTGACTTTGCATAACGAAACCAATGACCCGGTTCCTTGTTCCTGACAACGTAGCGTCATCCATTGCGCCAATGTCACAGCCGTCCACCCGTACAACCCCGGATGTAGGCCGTGTCAGTCCCGCAATCATGGTGATCAACGTGCTCTTGCCGTTCCCCGATCTGCCGACGATGGCAACGAAATCGCCTTCGTCCATAACCAGATCAACATGGCTTACGGCATCGAACTCCCTGCCACGACGGCGAAAACGCTTGGTGAGATCATCAACGACCAACAGATGGTCCGACTGATCATGGTTCATATCACTGCCCTTCTCGAAGAGTCAAATACGCCTCAGGCCTGGCAAGCTTGCGCATGACCATCATGGACGCAGCCACACAGACGATTACCGAGCAGGCAATCGAAACCACAACCAAACCGATGACGTTCAAAGGGGATGTCTGTAGATAGGGCAGCTGCAACTGCCTGCCTATCAAGGAGCTGAAGGGGAATACGATCAAGGAGGCCAATGCCACGCCGACGACGCTCCCCGCAAGCGAGATGATAACCGCCTCCCTAACGATCACCCCGCGCAACATGCGCCGGGTCGCGCCCATGATGCGCAACGATGCGAATTCACGTTTCCTCTCATTCACCGATGCGATGAACACCGCAAGCAGCACAATGACGCCCATAGCCCACAATACGGCGATGAATACCGCGGTATACCCCACCAGCGAGCCAAGCGACGCCTTGGTGGAAGCGGTGATGCCCCCAGGATAGACGAAACCAAGCTTGCCATATGAGGGATCAAGCTTGGTGATCGACTTGGCCACAATATGCGGATCATAGCCGTCCGCGACCTTGATCAGCACCGCGGAAACGGCCTTGTTCGCATACTCGGCCGGCATAACGCGGTGCGACACCTGCGCCGAAGCTTCAACCATCTGCGGCACGGTGGCCCGGTTGATGAACACGGAATTGTCGAGGCTGGTTCCGGTGCTGGCAAGCTGGGCAACCACGGGCCAGGAGCGTCCATACAATTCGATGGTGCCGTCCGCGGATACATTCACACCGGCGCCCGCTACGATCTGGCCGTTCTTCACATTGCCGTCAAATTGGGAGGACAACCACGGTTGGATAACGAAATCGGTGCCGGGATCATAGCCGATGATCTGCAGCTTCGATGAGCAGCACGACGCCGCCAAAGACGAGATATACACCTGCTCGGTGGATTGTGCGACACCGTCGGCCTTGGCGATTGCGGAGGCAACGTCACGAGTGAAATAGAACGTGCCCGGCGAGCCACTGGTCAGCAACGCCTCGGCCTGTTGGGCGCTGTTCTGCGGCACCACCATAAGATCGGCACCGAGGCGGCGTTCCATGCTACGCATACCGTTATCGAGATTAAGACTCAGCAGCGAACCAGCGAACAACGCCAGACTAAGGAGCATTACCACAATGCCCAGCGCAGCAGTACGCAATGGTTTTCTTCTGAGGTTCTCCCCCGGCAGGGAGCGAAGCGTGATATGAGATTCCATAATCATGCCGTCTTCGAGCGCGATTCGATCCACACGGCGGTGACCGCGCACACGAGAGCGAGCACGCCTAGCACGGTGAGCGTGGGAAGCATGACCATACGGCAGTGCATCATCTGCCCCTTGCAGATGCCAATCAGCGCATACGGCACAGCAAGCAGCAGCAAGGCGTCCAACGCAACGGCGATGTTAATGCCGACACGCACCGGCCGGGACACAAAAAACGAGATAATGCCGAGCAGCGCGATGACGATGCCGATACCGGTGGCGGCTTGCTGGGAATAGTGACATGCGCCGAGCATACTATGACCGGTGCATGCGTGGGCGAAGGTCTGCGGGGCAATGGCAATTATGACGCCAAGCGCAACCGATGGAAGGGATGCAAATATCGTATTCTTCATGAGACTCTCTCTGATCGACCCGCCGCTTGGGCGGGTTATCTGCAGTACCGCCCCATTATGAGCGGCATATTCACGAAAAACAAGACTTGACTTTTACCGATGTCTACGATATCGCGTAGCCCACGCGGGCCGCTCGCGTTCCTCGGCCATCCAGGATATGCGTTCCCAAGGTATGTATTTGATAATGCGACAATCACGCCCCGAGACCGGCTACTCGGCTTTGATCATGGCATACTGCGATTCGTACAGCCGCCAGTACGCGCCTTTCCTGGCCAACAGCTCGGCGTGACTACCCTGCTCGACGATGCGCCCATGGTCGATATAGCAGATTTCGTCCGCATTCTCGATGGTGGATAGACGATGCGCGATGATGAAACTCGTGCGTCCCTTGAGCAGATGGTTCAGACCGGCCTGCAACGCCTCTTCGGTACGCGTGTCGATATTCGACGTGGCTTCGTCGAGAATCAGAATGCGCGGATCGGCAAGCAGCACTCGCGCGAAGGCGATCAGCTGCCGCTGCCCGGCGGATAGCGTGGAACCCCGCTCCTGGACCACCGTATCGTAGCCGTCCGGCAGATCTATGATGAACTCATGCGCGTGCACCGCCCGTGCCGCCGCCATGATCTCCTCGTCGGTGGCGTCGAGCCTACCGTAGCGGATGTTCTCGCGCACGGTGCCGGAGAAGATGAACGTGTCCTGCAGCATGACGCCCATCTGACGGCGCAGGCTTTCAAGCGTCACATCACGCACGTCATGGCCGTCGATGGCGACGGACCCCTCAGCCACATCATAGAAACGCGACAGCAGATTGATGATCGTGGTTTTCCCGGCTCCGGTCGGGCCGACCAACGCAATCGTCTTGCCTGGATCGACATGCAGATCGACCGCATTCAGAATGTTCCGACCATCGGGCTCGTAGCGGAATACGACATCGTTGAAATCGACACGCCCCTCGATCTGCGGAAGGTCGATGGCGCCCGGCGCGTTTCTGATCGCCGGTTCGACGTCAAGAGTCTCGAAAATACGTTCAAGATACGCGGAGCATGTGATGAGCTGGTTGTAGAAATTGCCGATGCTGATCACCGGATTCCAGAAATTGTTCGCGTAGCCGACAAAGGCGATAAGCACGCCGGTGGTCACATTCACCGCGCCGAACCCGGTGACGCCCACATAGTAGATCAGCGCGATGGTCATTACGGAAATGGTCTGGATGCCCGGCCACATCAGCGTCTGGACATGCACAGCCCTCATCCAGGCCGACCGCACTTCGTTCTGCTGCTCCTGGAAGGTCCTGAACTGTTCGGCCTCCCTCGCGAAGGCCTGCGTGGTCTTCACACCGGCGATCGACTCATGGATATACGCATTGAGATTGCTCTGCTTATTGGACAGCGCCTGATAGGCGCGACGTTGGAAATGCTGCAGTACCAGCACCCAGACAATCAGCAGCGGGAACAGCGCGAGGCTGAACAGGGCAAGCCGCCAATCGACCACGAACATCACCACCATCGTGATGAGGAAGGTGAACACGTCGGAAATCACATTGATCAGGCCAGAGCTCAGCGTATCCGACAAGGTGTTCACATAGTTGACCACACGGATGAGGATCTTGCCGTGCGGTCGCGAATCGAAGTAGCTGAACGGCAGGGTCTGGATATGCGTGAACAGGTCGCGGCGCATGTCTTTGAGCATAAGCTGGCCGACGCGCGTGATCTCCACGGTACGGTAGCGCAGGCCGAACTCGTAGATGACGATCAGCACGCCCATCGCCACGACAAGCAGGCTCAACGTCCGCAGATCCTTATGCGGTATCACCTCGTCGACCACGATTTTGGTCAGATACGGCACCGCCACGGCGATGCAGCTCATCATCACGATGACACACAGAATACGGACGATTCTGGCTAGATATGGCTTCAGATAGACGCCGATGCGCAGGATATCGTGAAGGTTGATTCTCTCATCAAGCTCCTCGTCGTCACGGTAGGTGTTGCGTTGCGCCATGATAATCCTCTATTCCTCAAACCCCTGGAGTGCGCCGGTACCCAATCCCAACTGCTTACGGTAGATCTCCCAGTAGCGCCCATGAGCCGCGACCAGCTCATCATGCGACCCGCGTTCGACGATACGGCCATGTTCAAGCACCACGATCAGATCGGAATCCTTGATCGAGGAAATGCGATGCGCAATGGTGACGATGGTTTTGCTGCCATCCAGCTCACGCAGATGGCGCTGGATCTCCGCTTCGGTCTGCATGTCCACCGCGCTGGTGGTGTCGTCCATGATGAGGATCGACGGATCATCGGCTAGGGCGCGCGCCAGACTCAGACGCTGCTTCTGCCCGCCTGACAGGCCGACACCACGTTCGCCGACGATGGTGTCATAGCCTTCCGGCAGGGTACGGATGAATCCGTCGGCACCGGCGATGGTGGCCATGCGACGAATATACCGTTCATCGTGTTCACGCTGGATATCCGCTCCGAAGCCGATATTGCTGCCGATGGTATCGGAGAACAGGAACGTGTCCTGCGCGACGATGCAGACCTGCGATCGTAGCGTGGAAAGAGGCCAGTCGTGCGCGTCGATGCCGTCGATACGCACGCGACCGGCTGTGGGGTCGTAAAAACGGCAGATGAGGTTGACCAGCGTTGATTTGCCTGAGCCCGTCTCCCCCAGAATGCCAAGCTTGGCACCAGCCGGAATATGAAAGTCGATATCTTCGAGAACCGGCGTGCCCGGATCGTCGGGGAAGGCAAAATCGACATGCTCGAAATCGATGGCGCCTTTGATACGCCCCTCCGCAACGGTACACGTACCAGACGCTTGCACAACGGGGCAATCCCCGTGTTCGGCTTGTGCCCCGCCGCCGGGACGTTCCTGAATGCGCGATTGCGTGGTAAGCAGTTTGCGTATCTTGATGCAGGATGCGTTGAAACGCTGCCAGTCATTGGTCAGCCAGCCGGATTGGCGCACCGGACTGTCGATCATCCACAGATACGAGTTGAACGTGACCAGATTGCCAAGGGTCATATGACCGTTGATGACAAGGAAGCCGCCCAGACCAAGGGTGATGAGCTGCAGGGAGAATCCCAGTCCGTCAAGCCACGGCATGTATTTACGGCTGTTGTACGCCTGATCCATGTTCCGACGCATGTAGTCGTCATTGTGCTCGTCGAATTTTCCGGTCTCGTATTCCTCGCGTACGAATGCCTTGACGACGCGGTTGCCTTCGATGTTCTCCTCGACCATCGAATTCATCGAAGCGAGAGAGTTGCGGATGGCGAAGAACAACGGGCGCCCATGCACCGAAAGCCCGCGGGTAAGCAGAAAGATGAACGGCGTGACACAGGCCAGGGCGAGAGCCAGACGCCAGTCGATGGTAACCATCATGGCAAGCGCACCCACGAACATGACCACGCAATCGGTCGCCTGAAGACTCACCCAGCTCAGTGCATGACGGATGGCATCGGTGTCCGAGGTCATACGACTCATTATGTCGCCGGTGCGCGTGTGATTGAAATAGGTGAAGTCGAGCTCATGCAACTTCTCGTATTCGTCGCACACCAAACGGTAGATGGAATTCTGCCCGAACCGTTCCATCCACATCTGGCAGCCGTATCGGGAGCCCACACGCACGATGGTAAAAACGATCATCATCATGCAGAGTCTGGTCAGTTCGTTCGCATGCCCCTGCATGATCACGCGGTCGACGATGGCCCCGGACAGCAGCGGAATGACAAGCGCCATGGTGTTGTTGATGCAGAACATCACTATCGCACCGACGACACGGGGAAGGTCCGGCCTGCAATACGGCAGTATCCATCGCAGATTGCCTGCATCGGCATTTCGCTTCGGGTCTACATACATGGGAGCCCATCCCTCTTTCCCCTACGTAAAACGATTCGACATGATCCTAGTCTTCATAGTCCGACAATGCGGGACGCATAGCAGAACAGACAGGCGGGAACCGGCATCGCCAAGGGCGGCCACATGACGAACCGTCCTTGGAATCCGCGCGTTACGACGATGCGAATCGCGGCTTACAGCTTTTCAATCGGTGCGACACGCAGCATGAGACGTTTGACGCCATCGGAACCGAAATCGATCGTGATCACGGAATTACGCCCCTTGTCTTGCAAATCCACAACCTTGCCCAATCCGTATTGGTCGTGGGTGACATAGTCGCCAATGGAGAAATCACCGATATTCAGCCCATTGTCCTTCTGCAGCGACGAGACCGGCATACTTGTGCCGCCGCTCTTCGGCGTGACATGTCGCGTGCTGATCCTACCGCCGCGCGTACCGGACGAATGCGACCCGTAACGAGACGACGAACCATATGTTCCGGAGGAACGTCCGGAACCGTACGTGGAGCCCGAACGCGAACCATTGGAGCGATGTGCCGCGGAACCCCAACGCCCCGTGGAACCGGAACCATACGCAGACCCATGGGATGAGCCATACGAACCATACGATGCCGTGCCGAAAGTCGGACCGGAGGAAAAATCGTCTTCGTCGTCCCAGCCGCCGAATTCGTCGCCATCGCCCCAGCCGGTACGCATGCGTTCCGAACCGGTTTCGCGGCGCTTCCAATCGATCAGCTCGTCAGGGATCTCCTCAAGGAACTGGCTGGGCAACATTTCGTTAGCCTGTCCCCATTGCGCCCTGACCGCGGCGCGCGTGATATACAATCGGCGCTTGGCACGCGTAATGCCGACGTATGCGAGTCGGCGTTCCTCGGACAGTTCCGCAGTGTCTTCCAACGAACGGGAATGCGGGAATGTGCCCTGTTCAAGGCCGGTCAGGAACACTACGGGATATTCCAGGCCCTTGGCCGTATGCAGAGTCATCATCGTCACCTTGCCGGAGTCCTCGTTGCCGTTGGGCAGCTGGTCCGAATCCGCCACCAGCGCTGTGGTTTCAAGGAAACCGCCGAGCGTGGCGTCAGGCGTGTTCTGTTCGTATTCAGCTGCGGTGGACTGCAGCTGGGAAAGGTTCTCCACCCGGGACTGGTCCTGGGGGTCGACCGACTTCTGCAGTTCCTCAAGCAGACCGGATTTCGCCAACACCTCGGCCACGATGTCGCTTGGCTTATTGATGTTAGCTCTCGCAAAGGCCGACATCGACGCCATAAGATCACGGAACGCCTTCAACCCCTTGGCTGTCCGGGTAGGCATGTCCTCGATCTGTTCCATATGCATCAGCGCATCGAAGAAGCTGGTGCCACGTTCGCGGGCGTATTCCAACACGATGCTTTCGGCGCGTGCGCCGAGACCACGCTTGGGCACATTGAGGATACGCCGCAGATTCACATCGTCGGCAGGATTGAGAATGGCCTGCAGATAAGCCAGCGCATCCTTGATTTCCTTGCGCTCGTAGAATTTGGTACCACCGATGAGCTGGTAAGGCAATCCGGCATTGATCAGCGCCTCTTCCAGGGAACGGGATTGTGCGTTGGCGCGATACATGATGGCCATATCCGAATAGGCAACGCCGTCCTCGGCGTGCAGACGCGCTATTTCGGAAGCCACCCACACCGCCTCCTGCTGCGCGTTATCCGCGGCATAGCCGACGATCGGCTCGCCTTTGCCGACCGCCGTCCACAGCTTCTTCGGTTTACGGCCCTCATTATGGGAGATCACCGCATTGGCCGCATCAAGAATGGTCTGCGTGGATCGATAGTTCTGCTCAAGCAGAATCGTCTTCGCATTGGGAAAATCCTCTTCGAAATCCTGAATATTGCGGATGTCCGCTCCACGGAACGCATAGATGGACTGGTCGGAATCACCCACCACGGTAACCCACGCCGGCCCCTGCCTGCCAGCGGCAGTCGCCGTAGGCGCCGGTGTCTCCCCCGCGTCCACGCCCGCCAGCTCACGGATCAGCACATACTGCGCATGATTGGTGTCCTGATATTCGTCGACCAGAATGTAACGGAACTTGTGACGGTAATAGTCCGCGACATCGGGATGATCCCGCAGCAGTTCCACGGTGCGCACGATCAGATCGTCGAAATCGACGGCGTTCGCCATGGCGAGACGGTGCTCGTATTCGGCGTAGATAATGGCATACAGTTCTTCGACATTGTCGAACTTGCTGATTCTGTAGTTTCTGCTTCCCGGTTTGAAATCCGGAGCATACGCGGCCAGCTGCGCCCTCCACCCGATGAGCTGGTTCTTGTAGTCGGAGATACGTCCGAGGATCGAACGCGGCGTATACCGCTTGACATCCACGTTGAACTCGGTGGCGATGATCTTGACCAAGCGCTCCGAATCGGCGGAATCATAGATGGAGAAACCGGATTTCAGACCAAGAGCCTTGCCATCGCGGCGCAGAATGCGCACGCAGGCGGAATGGAACGTGGACACCCACATGCGCTGCGCAACCGGACCGATCAGCGCGGTAAGACGCTCGCGCATCTCGGCGGCGGCCTTATTGGTGAAGGTGATGGCGAGAATCTGGCTTGGCCAGGCGCCGAACTGGCTGAGAATCCAAGCGATGCGGCGTGTAAGCACACGCGTCTTGCCCGATCCTGCGCCGGCGCCGATCAGCAGTGCGGCACCACGGTACTGCACCGCTTCGGACTGTTGCTTGTTGAGATCGCCTACGAGTTCGTCGGCGGTACGTGCGATCAGCTCCGGTTCCTGTTCCACTCCCGATTCCTCTCCATCCCACTCGGTTACGTCGTTATGCGCATTCCTTACTACCACATCACACGGTCATGGCGAGGCGATTGGTCATTCCAAAAGCGTAAGCTGTGGCAACTACTGGGCGTCTTTCGACGCATACACACTACCCGGGATAGAAATGAGGCATCAATGCAGGAACTCGAAGAGCGCATTCAGAGCGAGGGAACAGTCAAGGAAGGCAACGTGCTCAAGGTGGACGCGTTTCTTAACCACCAATGCGATGTGCGCCTGTTCGACCGTATGGGAGCGGCATGGGCCGAGCATTTCGCAGGCAAGAAGATCGACAAGATCCTGACCATCGAGGCTTCCGGCATCGGCATCGCCTGCGTCGCCGCCCAGCATTTCGGCAATGTGCCGGTGGTGTTCGCCAAGAAGGCGCAGTCCATCAACCTTGACGGCGACCAGTACGTCACCTCCGTCTATTCCTTCACCAAGCAGAAGGAGTTCCCCGTCATTGTGTCGAAAAAGTATTTGAACGCCGGCGAGCACGTGCTGCTCATCGATGATTTTCTGGCGAACGGCAAGGCGCTGCACGGTCTGATCGGCCTGTGCCGTGAGGCAGGCGCGAGCGTGACCGGCATCGGCATCGCCGTGGAGAAGGGATTCCAGGGTGGCGGCGACGCGCTGCGTGCCGAAGGCTACGACATCGATTCGCTCGCCATCGTCGATGCCATGGATCCCGCAACCGGTGAGATCACATTCCGTCACTGACGTACCGACATCGCCAAAGCCGCCGGCGTGCAGACCGGTGATGCGGCGAACACAGTTTTCCCATAAGCCATAAGTCAAAAAAGAGAGGAAACAATGGCTGAGAAGAAAGAGAAAAGCGGTATTTCCATGGAGGCGTTGACCTCCCTGGATGCCCCCGTGTCGTTCTGGAAGGGCATTCCGTTCGGCCTGCAGCATGTGATGGCGATGTTCGTGGCGAATCTCGCCCCGATTTTCATCGTCGCCTCCGCTGCGAAGATGAATTCCACCCAGTCGGCTGCGGTGATTCAGGCCGGACTATTGGTCGCCGGCCTGGGCACCTGCCTGCAGCTGTACGGCGCATGGCGCATCGGATCCCGCCTGCCCATGGTCACCGGCATCTCCTTCACCTATGTGGCCGCAGCCTGCGCGATCTGTTCGTCCAAGGGGTACGGCGCGGTCGTCGGAGCCGTCATGGTCGGCGGTCTGCTGGAACTCGTGCTCGGCCTGACCGCCAAGTATTGGCGTCGTTTTGTGCCGCCAATCGTTTCCGCAATCGTCGTCACATCAATCGGCTTCTCCCTGCTTACCGTCGGCGCCACGAGCTTCGGCGGCGGCAGCGGCGCCAAGGATTTCGGATCCTGGCAGAATCTGACGCTCGGTCTGATCTCCCTGGTCGCCTGCCTCGCATTCCAGCTGCTCATGAAGGGAACCGCCAAGCAGCTGTCCGTGCTTTTCGGCCTGGTGGTCGGCTATGTGGTCGCCATCTGCATGGGCAAGGTCGATTTCTCCGGATTCCAGCATCTGGCCATTTTTTCCCTGCCGCAATTCATGCCGTTCAAGCCGGTATTCGACCCGGGTTCCATCATCTCCCTGGCATTGCTGTACGTGGTGTCGTCGGTCGAGGTACTGGGCGATACCGCCGCGCTGACCAAGGTCGGCTTGAACCGTCTGCCCACTGAACGCGAAACCGCCGGCGCCATCGCCGGCGATGGCCTGATCTCCTCCGTCTCCGGTCTGTTCGGCTGCCTGCCGCTGACCAGCTTCGCGCAGAACATCGGCCTGGTCGCCATGACCAAGGTGGTCAATCGCAAGGTGATTCTCTCCGGTGGTCTGATTCTGATCATCGCCAGCTTCGTGCCGGCCATCGCCGAGGTGTTCAACTCCCTGCCGCAGGCGGTGCTCGGCGGCTGCACCATCATGATGTTCGGCAACATCATCCTCTCCGGATTCCAGATGATCTCCGAGGCCGGGTACACCCAGCGCAATATCACCATCGCGGCGCTGTCCCTGACCATCGGCATCGGTTTCACCCAGGTGAGCGACATCTTCGTGAACTTCCCCGATCTGTTCAAGTCGATCTTCGCCTCGAACTGCATCGCCGTGGCCTTCGTGGTCGCAGTGATCCTCAACGCAGTGCTGCCCAGCGAAGAGCACTTCCTGAGCGCTCCGGCCGAACAGCACGAAGACTGATAACGGCCTTAATACATGAGAGGCGGCCTTCCGATGAAGGCCGCCTCTTGTCATATTCCGCACTGTAATCGGCTATCCCCTGTCGACCATGCGTATACGGCGTATGGCCAGCCCAAGGCAGATGAAGGCAACTCCGAACAACATGACCAGGCCGACGCCCTGCGCCCAGGCCATCGCATCGGGGTGCTGCGCCGTGCCGACGCCGAGCGCATTATCGACGGACATGCAATACCACCATCCCGGCAGCAGCTTGCCAATCACAATCAGAGAGCGGGGCATGATCGACGGGGAGAACGCCATGCCGGAAGTGAACATGATGATCAGGCCCACCACGTTCGCAGCGCCGTTGACCGCGATCTCGCTGAAGCCCGCCGCAGATAGCAGATAGCCGAAGCAGGCGGCCGTCAGAATCACCGCAAACGCCGCAAGTCCTGCCATGGCATAGCCGGCCAATGGTATGGCATTCAGATCGGCACCGCAGAATGCCAGCAAACCAATCGACACCATCATGTACAACGCCCATACCGCCGCCGAGAAGGTGATACATACCAGCACCTGCTGCAGGCCGATTCCGGATTGCGGCGTGGCACAGACCGCCAACCTGCGGCGACGATTCGTCTCGCTGAATGCTGACGCAGCCACGGAAATCAGCACCGTGACGGCAATGAACGCCGCATAGCAGATTATCTTGATGGTGAAGGCGAAACCGGTAGCCTCCGACGCGGCGTCCCGCGTGCCGACGCCCACAACCCTCGTCTTCTGGCTACCGGATGCCGTGGCGGTCTGCTTGCCCTTTGCCACCTGACCGGCAGCAACGGCCACCACCGTGCCGTCATCGCTGCGCGGCGACGACGCAACCGCGGAAATGCGCACGTTATCGAGAAAAGCATCGATCTCCATCTGAGACATGGCCCCCAGACTGGATGAATAGCTCGTTACCGTGCTTAGTTTGGGCACCGCGGTACCGCGCCTGCAATCCTTGCCGAAATCGGAGGCATAGCCCTCGGGCACAATCGCGATAAGGTCAACATGGTCGGTGGCTACGGCATTCTGCAGGACCATGGGTTGGTCGTTCAGTTCAACAACCGTGTTCGACACTGCGAAATACCGACGCATCGATTCGGCCAGCGCACGCCCCGCTGCGCTCTCATCGCGGTTCACCACGGCGACCGATGCCCTGGCCGTGGTGAACACGGTCTTGTCATCGTCGCGCACGCTGCCGGACACCACGGCGAAGCTCATCATCACCATCATCACGCACAGCCATACCACATAGAAGGTCATATACAGTTTGTGCGCGGCTATGATGCGCCAACCGGCCTTAAAGGTAGTCATAGCGTTGCCTCCTGAGCAATAGTGCCGCTGCGGCAAGGAACACGAATCCGAATGCGGCAAGAGTGCCGACCGTCTGGAAGAACGGACGGTAATCGTCGAAATACATGAGGTCGTAGAACAGGTTCGTCACCTGCTTGGCGGGATTCAGCATGCTGAGCGCCGGCGCCTGCCTGTCGATGAGATCGGACAAGTCCATGGCGAAAGTGCCATATAATCCGGCGAACAGCGAGAGGAAGCACGCCAATGCCACGGAGATACCGGTTTTGGCGCTCGCATCAAGCCTGGGCAGCGCCCCGATGAACAGGCCGAGCCCACTGGACATGAAGGCCGCGACGGCTATGCCAAGCACGGCCATCGGCTCACGCCCGCCCATACCCACGCCGCAGACGTAGCGGATATACAACATGAGAACGGACATGCTGGCGAAAGTGCATAGCCAGCTGACAAGCACCGCCGCCGTGGTCTGCTTCCATTTGAGCGTAGGGGCAACGCTCTGCCTAAGACCGAGCGCAGAGAGATTGGCCTGCATACCGGTGATGATGTTGATACCGAACGACATGGCCATAAGACTCACCATGCCGAACAAGGCGTAGAAGAAGCGCGCCGTGGCATCCGGTGTGAAGTGGGTCAAGGTGATTTCATCACAGTACGATCCGGCTGCACCAAGGCCGGCGAGGATCTTAGCATCGCCAAGCACCCTGGGATTCTCGGCTGCAATCCGCCTAACGGTGGTATCGGTGGCGTTGTACCGTGCGATGAGATTGCGCAGCACGGTCAGCGAGATCTGCAGCGAATTGGTTCCCGTGGCCGCATTGGCCTTGGCCGCCGCCTGGCTGCTGATCGACAAGCGAAGTCCGCCATCATCGGTCGCGTTGATGGCCGCGACCACGGAATAATCGCCCATAAGCCGTTCGGCTTCGCCCATGGAGGCGACGGCATGGGCGACGATCAGTTTGCCATCAGCATCATCGCCGTCTATTCCCCCAATACCGTCGATGAAGGTATCTAGGTAGGGGTTCCGCTTCCACGCGTCGTCGTTCACCACGGCCACGTCAAGCGAGTCAAGCCGGTATGTCTCGTTGAGCTGGCCGAACATCGCGTTGAACAGCGTTGCAAGAATCAGCGGAAAGGCCAGAAGCCAGAATAAACCGGCTTTGGATCGCACGCTCATTTTGAGATAGGCCAGAATACTGTTCCACATGACGGTGCCTTTCAGTCGCGCAGCGCGGTTCCGGTGAGTTCCAGGAAGACGTCGTTAAGGGTGGGAGGACGCGAGGTGAGATGCCCGATGGAGACGTTCTCCGATTCGAGAATGCCCAGAATGTCGATCAGATTGTGTTCGCCACGCGTACACCGCACCGCCAGTTCGTGACCGTCGTATTTGGCCTCGATAACGTGGTCAAGAGCTGTGATGCGGTTGACGATCCGATCCGGCCGCCTCCCCTGCTCGCCAAGATCCAGTGTTTCCACACTGATGCGCTCCCCAAGCTCGATCATGTTCTTCAGCTCTTCGCAGGTGCCGAGGGCGAGATGCCGACCATGATCCATGATGAGCACGCGGTTGCAGATCTGCTCGACTTCCTCCATGTAATGGCTGGTGTATACCACGGTGGCGCCTTCGGCGTTCAGCCGCTGAATGCCTTCGAGGATGGCGTTGCGGCTTTGCGGGTCGACGGCCACGGTTGGCTCGTCGAAGAAGATGAGGTCGGGTTTATGCGCAATGCCGCAGGCGATGTTCAACCTCCTGAGCAGACCTCCGGAAAGCTTTTTCGGACGGAATTTGCGAAACTCACCCAGCCCGACGAAATCGATGGCCTCGCCGACCAGCTTTATGCGACGCTTGCGATCACGCACATACAGCGAGCAGAAATAATCGACATTCTCCTCCACGGTGAGTTCGTCGAACACCGCCACGTTCTGTGGAACGATGCCGATGCGACGTTTCAGATCATAGCTGGTGGGAGTCAATTCCTCTCCGAATACGCGAATGGCACCCTCGCTATAGGTAAGCAAGGCAAGGATGCAATTGATCGCAGTGGTCTTGCCCGAACCGTTGGGTCCCAGCAAGCCGAAGATCTCGCCCTGATGCACGTCAAGATCGAAGTAGTCGAGCGCGAGCATATCGCCATATCGTTTGACCAGCCGTTGCACGCGTACCGCACTGTTATCGCTCATGTAAGGCTCCTTTCCTCTTCCATTCCATTCTCGCAGATAACCGCGGTACGGAACCGGTGAAGGCAGTCACGAATACGGCCTCTAGAGTGACATTTGTCATACCGACCGGTGAAGTAGACTCGGCCCTGTGCAGGAAATTCTGGAACAGCTGACGGTAACGTCCATGTCCGTGGCATTGGCGATGGTATCTGGCGGCGGATTACCACCTATCGCCGTGGCCGGCATGCTGCTGGCGATATGCTGTGCGGGGCTGACGCAATGGCTGCTGCTCTCACGCGACGAATGGGCATGGCTGCCCTCAGCCTGCCTGGGATTGACGGTATTGGCCGTGCCTTCGCTGTTCGTAGCGTTGCCGGCCGTCGGATATGCCGCCGCACGCACGTTCCAATCTGACCGTCATATACCGCCATCCGCATCCGCCTGCACAATGAAACCGCCATACCGAGTCTTCACATGGTGCGCGGCGTTGTCATGGGTTCCAGCCTGTATCCGACTATCCTTACGAGCTTTGCTTGGGATCCAAGCAAATTCGGCCATGGTTCCAAGTCATGCTGCGGCTCCGGTCTGCGCATTGGTGTTGCTGTGCATCATCACCTTCATGCTTGGAACCGGCAGGCGCGGGCTGGTGAATCTGGCAGGCGCATGGCGGCATGCGTATGACGAACGGCGTGCAACGACACGTGATCTGGCGGCCAGACTCTCCAGCTCGGCCGAGGAACGAAGCATTGCCGTGCGCATGGCCACGTTGAACGAGCGCACCCGCATAGCGCGTGACATCCACGATAATGTGGGGCACCTGCTTACCCGCGCCATTATGCAGACGGAAGCATCCAAGGTCGTTGCGCAGGCACGCGGCGAAACCGATGCGGCCCAAGCGCTGAGCGACATCGGCATCACCTTGCAGGAGGCGATGTCGATGATGCGCCGATCGGTTCATGACCTTGCCGACGACGGCACCGATTTCGTAACCATGATCGAAGACGCCACGCAATGCCCATCCACATTGAAGGTGCAGGTGACGAACGGCATCGCCAATGCCCCGGCACCGGTAGCGCGATGCTGCTGCGCATTGATCCGTGAGGCGCTGGCGAATACGGTGCATCATAGCCACGCCTCCCACGCCGAGGTGACTTTGCGTGATTTCCCCGCATTCTGGCAGATCGTCGTGCAGGATGACGGCGGCAACGATTCCGGTATGCCCGGCGAACGGCGCAGCTATGAGCACAAGCGCGGCATGGGACTTGCCGATATCGAGGATCGTGTGCACGCGCTAAACGGCACCTGCGCATTTGGACCGCACGGGTCGGGTTGGCGCGTGTTCGCATCCATTCCCAAAGCCGGTTTCACCCTACCGTCGGCATCACGCGCATAACCGTGTCGGCCTACGTAACCCGCATACAACCGCCTAGGACCGCAGTGGCGCAGTCGTGTGGCCGGCAGCGCTAGGATTGTGAACGGATGGGAGGAGAACGCATGAAAATCGCGATTGCCGATGACGATCCGATCGTATGTTCGTCGTTGCAGACGATTCTGACGGCCAGTGGCACTGCCGACGTGCTATGGACCGCCAATGACGGTGAGGAGACCTGCCGTCAATACATGGCGGGGCCGGCACAGCACCCCGACGTGCTGCTTGTCGATGTGCAGATGCCCGGTCTGAACGGCATCGAAGCGGCACGCAGAATCCTCGAATTCGACAAGGCCGCACGCATTCTGTTCCTGACCACATTCGCCGATCAGCAGTACATATCGCAGGCTATGGCACTTGGGGCGCGAGGCTACCTCATCAAGCAGGATGTGGCTTCGGTCTGTCCGGCCGTGCAGGCGGTAATGGCCGGTCAGATTGTGCTGGGAGCCGAGGTGCTTGGCAAACTGACCGGTTCCCCATCGAACCGGAACGATCATGCGGAAAACCGCCATACGGAAAACGGCTACGGTGATGGCGAGTTGGCGAACGCCTTGGCAACGTTGAGCGAGCGTGAGCGTGACGTTGCGCGACTGGTCGCGCAGGGGTTGGATAATCGGCAGATCGCCGCACAGCTGTTTCTCAGCGAAGGTACGGTACGCAATCGCATCAGCGATATTCTCGACAAGCTTGCGCTGACCAACCGGACCCAACTGGCCATCGCCTGGCTACACGCCGAGCGATAGCCTCCCTCAGCAACAACAGCTGGTATTGGGATGGTATTTGTCGTATTCCTCTTTGGCACGTAGGAATTCGACTTCGCTCATAGGCGTCTCGTCGGGATGCTCCTGAGCGAAGTGCTCCAGGTAGTGGTCGTATTTCGCTTCGCCGCTGATCTCGCGCAGATACCATACGATGCCATGCCAGATCCCTTTGGCCTTGCCGGCTATATCCATCATCATGTCCTTACGATGCCTTTACGAAAAATCGTCGTTCCGAGTGAGAGGCCACCCGGAACGACGATATTGTACTGTCTGGTTTGCTATCAGGCGTTAGCCTGTGCAATCTGGCGCAGCTCCTGCAGCTTGGCGCTGTATTCGCGCTGCACCTTCTTCTCCAGTTTGGTGGCCACCAGGCTGGTCGGGGCGAACCATTCGGATTCAACGAACGGTTCCTCGCTGGTGGTCTCCACGCCGAACTTGCCGCGAGCCAGAATCCTCACGACCTGCACCACGCCGACGATGACGAAGATGCCCATCATGACCATGAAGAACACAGACAGGAATCCGTCCAGGTACGCGTTGGACAGTGCCGCCTTGGCGTTGGTCAGTGCCTCGCCGCTTAAGGCACCGCTAGCGATCTGAGCCTTGTAGTTCGCCGCTACGGTGAAATAGCTCAATGGCCCGAAGATCTTCTGGAAGTCGGCGGTGAAGGTCACCGCCACATCCCATACGAGCGGGACGATCGGAATCCATAGGTACTTCTTGTAGCCGAGCTTGGCGACACACACGGTTACGAGCACGAAGCAGGCCGCGGCAAGCAGCTGGTTGGAGATGCCGAAGATCGGGACCATGGCATTGATGCCGCCGTTCGTGTCGGCCACGCCCATCCACAGCATGGAGCCCCACAGTGCCACGGCGATCAGCGTGGTAATCACGTTGCCGACCTTCCATGTCGGATCGGCGAACTTTTCGAGCTTGCGCACATTGCCGAGCAGTTCGCCGATCTGGTAACGAGCCACACGGGTGCCGTTGTCGACGGTGGTGAGGATGAACAACGCTTCGAACATGATGGCGAAGTGGTACCAGAAGGCCATGGCATTGTGCCCGCCGAGGAAGGACTTCAGGAAGCTGGCCATGCCCATGGCGAAGGTGGTGGCGCCGCCGGTACGCGAGACGATGGTTTTCTCACCGATGTCGGAGGCGGCCTTCTCAAGCGCTTCGGACCCCTCATAGGTCTTGGCGTTGCCGTTCTCGTCGACGGAATCCCAGGTGACCTTCATCTGCTCGCCTTTGATGTTGCTGACCTTCATGGAGTTGACGGCCTTGACTGCGGCATCGGCCTGCTCCTGTGGCGTGGAGGTTGCGGAGACCGTCACACCTGAGGCCTTGGAGATCTGCAGAGCGGACATGTTGGTGGAGAAGTACACACCCTGGGAGACGGTGATGGCCGCGATCAGAGCGATAATGGCGGTGAAGGACTCGACCAGCATGGAGCCGTAGCCGATCATACGGATCTGGTTTTCCTTCTCCAGGGCCTTCGGGGTCAGGCCGGAGCTCACCGCACCATGGAAGCCTGACAGTGCACCACAGGCGATGGTGATGAACAGGAACGGGAACAGGTTGCCGGAGAAGGTCGGACCGTTGGCCATGCCGGCCAGTTCGGTGATGGCGGGAACCTTGACCATCGGGCTGGCAATGAGAATGCCGATGACGAGAAGGATCAGCGTGCCGATTTTCATCAGGGTGGACAGGTAGTCACGCGGGGTGACGAGCAGCCAGTGCGGCAACGCCGCTGCCGCGAAGGAGTAGATGACCAGGGCGATGACGAGCTGCTTACCGGTCAGTGTGAAAATCGGCGCAAGCGTCGGCGAATCGGCGATGTAGCCGCCGGCAACGATATCGATGACGAGCAGCACGAAACCGAGAACAGTGGTTTCGATCACGCGACCGGGGCGCAGGAAACGCTGATAGCAACCCATGATCAGAGCGATCGGAATGGTCATGCCGATGGAGAACACCGCCCACGGCGAGGAGGCCATAGCCTTGACTGCGACCAAGGCGAGGAATGCCATGGCGATGGCCGTCATGACCACCAGGAACACGGAGAGGATGGTGCCGCCGAACTTGCCCATTTCGTCGGTGGCCATCTGACCGAAGGAACGACCACGACGCTTGGCGGAAATCCACAGCATCAGCATATCCTGCACCGCACCGGCGAAAATCACGCCCAGGATAATCCACATGGTGGATGGCAGGTAGCCCATCTGCGCGGCGAGAATCGGGCCGACAAGCGGGCCAGCACCGGAGATGCCGGCAAAATGCTGGCCGAAGAGCACGCGACGGTCGGTACGCTCGAAGTTGGCACCGTCGTGTACGCGTTCGGCCGGCGTGGCGTTCGCGTCGTTGGTGCGCATGATTTTGATCTGAATGTAATACGCGTAGAAGCGGTAGGCGATCGCATAGGAGCACAGTGCCACCACCACGAACCAGATGGCGGAGATCTCCTCGCCGCGGGACACCGCCAGCACGGACCAGCCCACAGCGCACACGATCGCCACCACGGCCCAGATAACGGCCTTCGGCCATGTCCATACCATCTTCGGCTTCACGCCTACGGGAAGCCCTTTCGAATTGCGGATGACGCGTGCCGCCTCGGCTGGCGTGTATTCATCCCTAAACTCCAGTTTGCCGGGCGCAGGGACGCGAGCGCCGGCAGTACTAGTTGCGCTTGTCATTATGCTCTCTCTTGGTTGACTGATTTGTCTGTTGTAGCCATTAACCGCGAAGGCTTTTCTCCTTGATGGCTATGGAACAGCGTAAGTCGACCAATCGTATTGCCGTGTTACTTCTCACGATATGGAATGTGTGGGGTTGGCTGTGTGGTGGGGTTAGAACACGAGTTGGATGAGTAGCATGTAGTCTGGGCAATGCGGTTGTGAGGGCTTTGATGACGCACGTTGTGCTTTTGCGCGCGTTCGAGGCCAAGTGTCTGCTCCTTTCCGGCATGTCTGTGGGTTTTTGTTTGGTCTTCGGTCATCTTAGGTTGGCCGTTTTCGTTAAACGCCTTCACTGGTATCGGCGTCGTTTATGACATCTTATGCTCCGAGCGTAGGTGAGGGGTTTTATCATGCTGCTTATCGAAAACCTTTGAGGAAGGAGTATGGATGAAGACGCTTGTTCTGGTGTTCCACCCGCATTTGGAGAAGTCGAAGGTCAATCGCAGGCTCATGGATATCGCCAATGAGACGGGCGATGTGACGGTGGTTGACGAGTATGCCGCGTACCCGGATTTCCGGATCAATGCGGAGCGTGAGCAGGAGCTGATCGAAACGCATGACCGTATTGTGCTGCAGTTCCCGTTCTACTGGTACAGCTCCCCTGCGTTGCTCAAGCAGTGGGAGGATGCCGTGCTGAAGGCCGGTTGGGCGTATGCCGGCGGTCGTGCGTTGGAGGGTAAGGAGTTCATGGTGGCGGTGTCCACTGGTTCTCCGGCCGAATCGTATACGCGCGAGGGGTCCCATGTGCGCACCATGGAGGAGCTGCTGTCGCCGTTCGAGACCACGTTCCGTCATACGCATGCCACATATTTGAAGCCGTTCCTTATCCAGGGTGTGGCCACTGCCACCGACGAGCAGATTGATGCCGCCGTGGCCAAGTATCCGGCGGCGCTTACCGCCTGACCGATCCGGCCGTCCGCCTCGGCCATCTCGGCTATACCGGCGTTGCCGCTGTAGCTGGAAGCAATGGGGAGTCATGTTCGTTTGGAAGGAACATGACTCCCCGTTTGACTTCAAGTACTTGAAGTTTCTATTTTATGCAACGGAACATATGAAGGAGCACATGTTGAACAGCATCCAAGACACCACTGATACCACTGACACCGATGGCATGACCGAGATCCGGCAAGCGTTTCTCACCGGCGAGCGCGCCGAGTTCTTTGCGCGGAAGCGTCGGTATGTCGATACTGTTTTCGCCGATGGCGAGTCGCCGTTGAAGCATGCGTGTGATATCGAGCTGGTGGAGAGTTCGTTCAAGTGGAAGTATCCGTTGTGGTATTGCCGGAATGTGGTGGCGCGTGATTGCACGTGGTTCGAGATGGGGCGTGCCGGCGTGTGGTATACGGATCATATTGTGGTTGAGGATTCGACGATCGAGGCGCCGAAGAATTTCCGCCGCTGTCATGATGTGGTGTTGCGTAATGTGGATTTTCCCAATGCCGAGGAGACGTTGTGGTCGTGCAGTGGTGTGCGTTTGGAGAATGTGAGCGCGCATGGCGATTATCTGGCGATGAACTGCGCGGATGTGAAGGCCGATAATCTGCGTCTGGTGGGTAATTATCCATTCGATGGCGCGCATGACGTGGAGATCTCTCATTCCCGGCTGATTTCGAAGGATTGCTTCTGGAACTGTGAGAACGTGACGGTGCGTGACTCGTTCATTTCGGGCGAGTACTTGGCGTGGAATTCGCGCAACGTGACGTTCGAGAACTGCACGATTGAGAGTCTGCAGGGATTGTGTTATGTGGATAATCTGGTGTTGCGCAACTGCCGTCTGATCAATACGACGCTGGCGTTCGAGTATTCCACGGTGGATGCGGATGTGCGTGGCACGATCGACAGCGTGCTCAATCCGAGTGCAGGCATGATCCGGGCCGATGCGATCGGCGAATTGACGCTTGACCCGGAAAGGGTCGATCCGTCGGCGACGACGATCGTGACCGCGGCAACGGCACGGAATGCTTCGCAGCAGTAGGATTACCGTCATGACCTATGATTTCGATACTCCGATTGACCGTTCCGGCACCTACTCGCTCAAATGGGAGGAGGCGGGAGATGCGCTGCCTATGTGGGTGGCGGATATGGATTTCCAGACCGCGCCGGAGATCCGCAAGGCGCTGCGCCGGCGCGTCGAGCATGGTGTGTTCGGCTATTCGATCGTGCCATCCGAGTGGAACCGGGCGTATGTGGACTGGTGGGGCAGGCGGCATGGCCTCGCCGTTGATCCGCAATGGCTGGTGTTCTGCACCGGTGTGGTGCCGGCGATTTCCAGCATGGTCAGGAAACTCACCACGCCGAACGAGAACGTGCTCATCCAGACGCCGGTCTACAACATCTTCTTCAATTCGATTCTCAACAACGGCTGTCGGGTGCTCGAATCCCCGCTTGTCTACGACGGCGAGGGCCATTATGCGATCGATTGGACCGATCTTGAGGCGAAGCTCGCCGACCCGCAGACCACGTTGATGATCCTATGCAACCCGCACAATCCAATCGACCGCATCTGGGATCGCGAGACCCTGGAGCGTATCGGAGAGCTGTGCTGGGAGCATCATGTGACGGTGATCAGCGACGAGATCCACTGCGATCTGACCGACCCGGGTTTCGCATACGTGCCGTTCGCCTCGGTGAGCGAGCATTGCGCGATGAACTCGGTGACCTGCATGGCACCGACCAAGACCTTCAACATCGCGGGGCTCAACTCCGCGGCCGTGATGATTCCGGATCCGGTGTTGCGACACAAGGTGTGGAGGGCGCTGAACACCGACGAGGTGGCCGAGCCGAACGCGTTCGCCATGAGTGCCACACTGGCCGCGTTCACCGAAGGCGAACCATGGTTGGACGAACTGCGCGCCTACCTGGCCGGCAACAAGACGGTCGCACGCTCGATGTTCGACGAATACAACGCCTCCGCGCCAGCCGGCCGACGCATCATCATGGTCGAAGGCCACGCCACCTACCTGCTGTGGGTCGACTGCTCGGCCATCACGCATGACACCGACGCGTTGTGCGACTATCTGAAACATGAGTGCAAGGTAATGTTCTCGCAAGGCTCCGAATACGGTGGCAACGGCCATGACTTCGTGCGTATCAACGTGGCCTGCCCCCGCGCACGCATGGTCGAAGGGCTCACTCGCTTCCTCGAAGGGCTGAACACGTACCACGCCTAGCGGGCAAGCCACGGCAGCGGCCTATTCGCCGGGTTCGCTCGCCACTTCGCGCACACAGTCGAGGAATGCCCGGGCCGGCGGGGTGAGTGGCTGATTCTTCTTCCACGCCATGCTCAGCGAAGCGCGCAACACCGGTTCGAGCGGGCGGAACGTCAGCCCGCTGCGCTCGCCGGTGTCGATCAGACCTTCGAGCGACAGCGCGCAACCGTAGCCTGCTCGCACGAACCGGCTGGCGTTATAGGTCAGGTTCATGGTGCCGATGATATCGAACGGCCGCAGATTCACGCCATACCAGCCCGACAGGTCACGTCTGACGAGCGCCCCCTTGGGTATGATCAACGGCAGGTCCTGCAGGTCGTCCGGCGTTATACCGTTTTTTACGGCCAACGGATGATCCGGGCGCATCAGCAGCCCCATACGGTCGCCTCCCGGCAACGGCAGATGGTCGTAGCGGCTCATATCGGACGGCTGCACCAGTACGCCGAAGTCGGCAAGCCCGTTGTCAAGCCGTTCCACGATGTTCTCCCCATAATCGTCGTGCAGCTGGATGCGTACGCCGAGGTGCAGTTCGCGCACGCGCACAGCAGCCTTGGCCAGCACGTCCATGACCACGGATTGCGCCGCGGCCACATGCACGTCGCCCTCGATATCCTCGCCCGAGGCGATCTCCGACCTGGTGCGGTCGGCGAGCTCCACGATCTCACATGCGCGACGGTACAGCAGCCGCCCCTCATGCGTCAGTTCCAGAGGCCGACCGCGGGTACCGCGTATGAACAGCATCGCCCCCATTTCGCTCTCAAGCCCTTTGATCTGACGCGACAGAGCCGGCTGGCTGACACGCAACACGTCGGCGGCGGCGGTGACACCCTCCTCCTGCACCACCGCGATGAAATTACGCAGCGTACGGATTTCCATACCCCTCTCCACCTCCACAAATACATGCAACGCCCGCATCCCATACTATCGCCCGACCGCATTGCGCCATCGATCCCCTGCTCCCGGCCCGACGCCTCTACACTGGAAGCAACGGCACTCATCGACGGCGAGGTTGATATGGCATACGCACTCATCACCGGGGCATCCAGCGGCATCGGCCGCGAACTGGCGTCACTGTTCGCGGCAAACGGCTACGACATAGTGATCACGGCGCGGAGCCAAGAACGCCTCAACACCGTACAAACCGCATTGAAACAGCAATACCAGGTGCGGGTCGTGGTATTCGCCGCCGATCTGAGCGAACCGGACGCACCGCAAAGGCTGCATGACTTCACCACGTCACATGGAATCTCCATCGAATATCTGGTCAACAACGCCGGCTTCGCGGATTGGACCGGATATCTCGATGCCGATTGGAGCCGCCAACAGGAAATGATGCGTCTCAACATGGAGGCGCTCGCCGAACTCACCTACCGCTATGGCCGCGACATGCGCCGCGCCGGGCACGGCAGAATCCTCAACATATCATCGGTCGCCTCGATGATGGCCGGCCCCTACATGGCGGTCTACTTCGCCTCGAAGGCGTTCGTGCGCTCGCTGTCGGAAGCCGTAGCCTACGAGCTACGCGATACGGGTGTGACGGTGACCTGCGTATGCCCCGGGCCGACCACCACCGGTTTCGCCAAGGCCGCCAACATGCACGGACGCAACTTCTTCACCATGACCAGGCCGGCCAGCGCACACCAGTTGGCGGCATACGCCTACCGCAGGATGATGCGCGGCACCACACTCGCCTACCATGGCCCACTCACCAGGGCGGGCGCACTTGCGGAACGACTGCTCCCTCGAGCCGTCACCCGCCGGCTCGCCGCGTTCATGAACGGCGGCGAGCCGAATACCCGATCCGTCAGCGCAACACCTCAAGCACATCCTGAACAATCTGCTCAGGATTGAGACGGTAACGCGCATACAGCGTCTCCGTGGGCTCACGGTCGGTGAGTTCCTTATGCGCGCCATAGGTGAGCACCTTCATATCGGAGGAGCCGTAGTAGGCGGCGATGCGCTCGCCGAAGCCACCGACCAAGGCGCCGTCCTCCAGTGTCACGACCACGTCATGGTCGTCCTTCAACACGCCGAGCGCGGCGACATCGAGGTCGGAGTAGACGCGCGGGTCGATCACGGTGGCGCCAATGCCTGACTGCGCCAGCGTCTCGCGCACCTTGAGACCCAATGGCAGGAAGTTGCCGAGTGCGAGGATCGCGACCTTGGCCCCCTTCACGATGGTGCGGTATTTCAGATCGCCATCGGTGAACGGCGCGGCCACGGGCTCCTCCGGCGTGAGCGCGAGATCGGTTTCACGGGTCAGGGTGCCGGGTTCGGCGATCACGACAGGCCTGCCAGCATGGTCGATGGACCAGTCGAGCATGGCCAGATACTCCTCCTTAGTCGCCGGCGCGAGACCGGTCAGGCCGGGGATGGTGTTCGTCATGGCGATGTCGAAGATGTTGGAATGCGTATTGTCGCCCGGCCCGATGGCGTCGCCGAACCCTGCCGCGATGATGGTCGCCGCGGTGCCTTGCAACGCCAGATCCTGCTGCAACTGGTCATAGGCGCGCTGCAGGAACGTGGACGTCACCTCATACACGGGCTTGCCGCCCGCCTTGGCGATGCCGGAGATCGCCGCCACCGCATGCTGTTCGGCGATGCCGACGTCCACGAACTGGTCGCCCGCCTGCTCACGCTCCTTCGGGCCGAACCCGCCGTTGCCCGGCGTGCCAGCGGACAGCACCACCACGCGCCTGTCTCGCTTCATCTTGTTCAACAGGTAGTCGCGGGACACACTCGCGTAATCCTCCACCGGTCCGGCCTCTACCATGGCGTCCTGCACGGATTGTGGCAGCATCCAGTGCCCGGATTCCTTCGCCTCGCGCGTGGCGTTCACTCGCTCCAGGCCATGTCCCTTGTCGGTGTGAATGTGCACCACCACCGGATGGTCGATGTCCTTGACTTCGACGAGCGCGTCGATCAGCGCGTTGGCATCGTTGCCGTCCTCCACATACCGGTAGTCGAGACCGAAATCACGGAACAGGTTGTGCTCGGATGCGCCGTTGGTGGCGCGCAGTTCGGCAAGCCCCTTGTAGATGCCGCCGTGGTTCGGAGCGATGGACATCTCGTTGTCGTTGACGATGATGATGAGGTTGGTGGTCATCTCGCCCGCGTTGTCGAGGCCTTCGAGCGCTTCGCCTTCGCTGAGCGAGCCGTCGCCGATGAACGCGATGACGTTCTCCGTGCGCCCGCACAGGTCACGCCCCTTGGCCATGCCCACCGCCATGGAGATGGAAGTGCCGGTGTGCCCTACCACGAAATGGTCGTGTTCGCTTTCCTGCGGGCTCGTATAGCCGGAAAGGTCGTGGTAGTGGGCCGGGTCGAGGAACGCCTGTTTGCGCCCGGTCAGGATCTTATGTGTGTAGGACTGGTGCGACACGTCCCAGATGAACTTGTCCTTGGGCGAATCGAACACGTAATGCATGGCGATGGTCGCCTCCACCACACCCAGGTTCGGCCCCATGTGGCCGCCCGTGACGCCGACCTTGGTGATGAGCGCCTGCCTGATCTCGTCGGCGAGCGCCGGCAGTTGGCTACGGTCGAGGGTTTTGAGGTCGGCTGGTCCGTTGATGTTATCGAGATAGTGCGTCATGGATTGGTTCCGTTCCTTCCCTGTGTTGTTTTACTCGTGGATCGCCAATCACGTCGTTATGGCAGCGGTCGTTTGCGTTTTTACGGTAGAACTTCGAGTCGACTTGAAGTCAAACGGCATGTTCGCCCGTAGCGAACTGTGCGGCCGCTTATGCGTCGGCTGGTTTCGTGACGGGCCGCTTGGATGGACGGTAGTAGAGCGGTGCGCCGCCGATGAACAGGTTGAGTCTGGTGACGGGCGCATTGATGTCGGCCCGCACATGCCATTGCCTTCATGCAGGGATTGCGGCGATCCGTTCGCCTGTTTCAGGAATGGCGACGCGAGGAGCTACTTCAATACGCGAATATCCATCATCCACTCCCCTGCATCCACTCCCCTGACTTGAGTCCATATCGTTCCTCCAATCAGCCTAGGCGACCAGTGGACTATACGGACTGCGATGCTGTTCGCTTTTCCCACGGAATCGTTACGTTCTCGCCGGGAAACACGACAACGCATGCGACATGCGGATTATCGCAGCATCGGGTGCGGTCATGGGGCTAGTATGTGTCGCATGACTCAAACCGTTTCAACCGCATTCGACACGGACTCGTGGTCGAACCCGCTGCGCGACCCTCGCGATCTGCGTCTGCCGCGCATCGCAGGCCCATGCAGCATCGTGATCTTCGGCGTGACCGGCGATCTGTCCCGCAAGAAGCTGCTTCCCGCAATCTATGATCTGGCCAACCGCGGCCTGCTGCCGCCGAGCTTCGGTCTGACGGGGTTCGCACGCCGTGACTGGACCGAAGACCATTTCAAGGATTTCGTCAAGGAGAACGTGCAGGCGCACTGCCGCACGCCGTTCAAGGAATCGACCTGGAAGCAGCTTGCCTCGGGCATCCGCTTCGTGCAGGGCACCTTCGACGACCCGCAGGCATTCGAACGCCTGTCCGACACCGTGGCCGAGCTTGACCGCGACCGCGGTACGCGCGGCAATCACGCGTTCTACATGTCCGTGCCGCCGCGCGCCTTCCCGCAGGTCTCCCGTCAGCTGGCCGACTGCGGCCTAGCGAAATCCTCACAGGGCGCATGGCGCCGTGTCATCATCGAAAAGCCGTTCGGCCACGACCTGGCCAGCGCCAAGGAGCTCGACCGCGTGGTCTCCGAAGTGTTCGACCCGTCGAGCGTGTTCCGCATCGACCATTATCTGGGCAAGGAGACCGTGCAGAACATCCTGGCGTTGCGTTTCGCCAATGCCATGTACGAGCCGATCTGGAACAACAACTACGTCGACCATGTGCAGATCACGCATGCCGAGGACATCGGCGTGGCGGGACGTGCCGGCTACTACGACGGCATCGGCGCCGCGCGAGACATCATCCAGAACCATCTGCTGCAGCTCATGGCATTGACCGCCATGGAGGAGCCCGTCTCCTTCTCCGCCGCCGACCTGACCGCCGAGAAGACCAAGGTGCTTTCCGCCGTCCGCCTGCCCAAGGATCTGGCTGCGCACACCGCGCGAGGCCAGTACGCCGCCGGCTGGCAGGGTTCGCACGAGGTGGTCGGCTATCTGGACGAGAAGGGCATCGACCCCGAGTCCACCACCGAGACCTATGCCGCGATTCGCCTGGACGTCGACACCCGCCGCTGGGCCGGCGTGCCGTTCTATCTGCGTACCGGCAAACGCCTGGGCAAGCGCGTCACGGAAATCGCCGTGGTGTTCAAACGCGCCCCGCACCTGCCGTTCGAATCGACCGCCACCAAGGAGCTCGGCAAGAACGCCATCGTGATCCGCGTGCAGCCCGACGAGGGCGTGACCATGCGTTTCGGCGCGAAGGTGCCGGGCGGCACGTCGATGGAGGTGCGCGATGTGTCGATGGACTTCGGCTACGGCCGTTCGTTCACCGAATCCTCGCCCGAGGCCTACGAACGTCTGATCCTCGATGTGCTGCTGGGCGACCCGCCGCTGTTCCCCACCACAGAGGAGGTCAACCTCTCGTGGAAGATCCTCGACCCGATCGAGGAGTTCTGGTCCACGCTCGGCCAGCCGCAACCATACCGTTCCGGCACGTGGGGCCCCGAGGAGGCCGTTGAAATGCTCGCCCGCGATGGACACCGTTGGAGGATGCCGTGATCATTACCTTGCAAGACACCGAGACGCGTGAGATCTCGGCGAAAATCGACGAACTGCACGAGGAGCGCGGCGAGGCGGCATTGGGCCGTGTGCTCACCCTGCTCATCTCCACCAATGAGTCCGATCTCGAGCATGATCTCGAGGTAGCCAACAATGCGAGCCGCGAGCACCCCTGCCGTGTGATCGCGGTCGCGCCAAGCAGCCGCAAGATCACGCCTGAAGAGGAGCATCCCACCTTCCTCGACGCCGAGATCCGTTTTGGCTCCGACGCCGGCGCGGGAGAGATCATCGTGCTGCGCCCACGCGGCGGGCTGGTTCGCCATGCCGACACCCTGGTGATCCCGTTGCTCGTACCCGACGCGCCGGTGGTGGCGTGGTGGCCGAACGAAGCGCCGGCGAACCTGTCGAAGGATCTGCTCGGATCCATGGCCAGCAGCCGCATCACCGACGCGATGCATTCCTCGAACCCGCAGCGCACGATGGACGATCTGCGCCGCAACCGCTCCGCCAAAGACGTGGACATGTCGTGGACGCGTCTGACCATATGGCGCGCGATGATCGCCTCGATGCTCGACCAGCCGCCGCACCTGCCGGTGAGCAATGTGCGCGTGACCGGGCAGAAGGACTACCTGCCGTTGGATCTGCTGGCCGCATGGCTGCGCCTGCGGCTGAACGTGCCGGTGATGATCGAGGAGGATCCGAACGCCACCGCCGTCACCGGCGTGTACCTGACGCGCGGCGACGGCGTGCTGAGCCTGGAACGCCCCTCCACGGACGACGGGTTCGCCGTGATCAGCGTGCCCGGCCAGTCGCCGCAGACCATCAGCGTACCCGCGCGAACGCTTGAGGAATGCCTGAGCGAGGAGCTTGGGCGCCTCTACCCCGACGAGATCTACAGCGAGGTCGTCTCGCAAGGCTTGGAGCTCGTCAAGCCCAAGCGGTAGTCGGCGTGCCAAAGCCGATACCGCTTGTATCAAGAACGTCTATCAAAGGAACAAACGTGACAGAACGCAAGACCATCGTCTATCCGAACCCGCAGGTGCTGGCCGAGGCCGTGGCCGCACGCACGCTGCTGACCATCATCGACCTGCTGGCCGAACCGGGGCGGACCCGCGTGGATATCGCCGTGACGGGCGGCACCGACGGCAACCGTGTATTCGCCGCGACGAATGCCAGTCCGTTGAACGATGCCGTGGACTGGAGCCGCGTGCACGTGTGGTGGGGCGACGAACGCTTCGTGGCGGCCGATGACGACGACCGCAATGCGAAGCAGGCTCGCGAAGCCTGGTACGGTGCGCTTGTGGAAGATGGACGCATGCCTGCCGGGAACGTCCATGCGATGCCTGCCGACACCCGTAGCGCCACCGAGATTGCGGCGGCCTCCCCCGAACAGACCGATGCGGTGCTGGCCGAAGCCGCCGCCGAATACCAGCGTGAGCTGACTGCGCAGCTGGGAGAAAATCCGGCATTGGATATCGCAATGTTCGGCATGGGACCGGACGCGCATTTCGCATCCTTGTTCCCCGACCATGGCGAATCCGAGATCGCCGACCCCCACGTACTGGTGGCGGGCGTGCGCGATTCGCCGAAGCCGCCGCCGCTGCGACTGACGCTGACCGTGCCGATGATCGCCCGTTCGAAGCACACGTGGGTGTTCACCTCCGAAGAGCGCAAGGCGGGCGCGGTCAAGGCCGCCTTCGCCCAGCGGAACAACCCGCACGCCCCAAGCTCCTACGCCGACGGCGAGGAACTGCTTTGGCTCATCGACAGTGGCGCCGCCTCCGAACTGTAATTCTCTAAACAGTTTCCAGCGGCGGAAATCGACTCTGATGGGAAAGCCCCGCAATGCACTGAACTGCGCCCCGTTTGTTGGACGTTGTTAATTAGGATACAGCCCTAGACCGCGAGGGACATGCTCCGGAACTCCTCCGGGGCGTGTCCCTCGAGTCGTATCTGGCGCCGTCTGGCGAGCGTGTCCTTGCCGGCTCCGGCCTTGATGAGTTCCAGCGCCTCGCGCCGGAACCCGTCGTCGTAACGTCTCCTTCGATCCTCACGCATACGAAAGAACCGCACCTCCGATCATCGAATCTGAATTTCTTTCAGTCCAACAATCGGGGTGGCGGTTCACACCACGCATTGCGGGGCTTTCCCATCAGAACGTCACACAGACGGATGATCGTTTCCGTTGCATCCTCTGGCTTGCATCAGGCGGATTTGGTTCCGCAAACTGCCATCCGCCTAGTCGCCGATGACGATGGTGGAGAACGACCAGGCCGGCGCAGCATAGACTCCACCGGTTAGATCCACCACGGTTTTGACTGGGCTGGTGGGCGATTCCTCGCCGGCCCGACCGGCATACGGGTCTTCGCCCGTCAGAATGGTGGCTGTCGCACCCGCCGCGGACTCCGAGGAGACGTCCAATGCGGCAAGAATCCGGCTGATATCCACTTCGGCCGGTTCAGCCATGGCATTGACCACACGCACATAGGTCTCCCCTCGTTCGCCGCTACGCGATACGGTGATGGTGCGTCTTGGCTCGTCTTTGGTCTCCGTTCCTTCGGCGACAAGCGTTCCATCGATGTACAGCTTCATGGACTGTCCACGATCCGCTATCTCGACGTGCATACGCCATGTAGTGCCCGGCTGCACGTCGTTCATGGACCATTCGGTGCCGCCGAGCGCGTAAGCGGTGCCATCACGTACCACTTTCACTTCATGGCCGCGCCCCAGGGAAGTGACATTATGGTTCTTCCCGTCGATGTCCCCGCTGACGAACTGTATGCCCCACTTACCTTCGTAATACACCACCGTCGCATCGATGCAGTACGAATCGGCATGCAGATCGACGGGCAAGTCCATGGTGCTGCCCCGGTACTGCACATCGCCGAGTTCGACCCGCGCCCCAGACGCGGTGGTGACGACGAGATCATTCAAATCGGCTCTTGCACCGCCCTCGACGCGTAGCCTGATGCCGTCCGGCAGGTTGCGGCGGAACGTGGTCGCCCCTTCCACACCGACTGGCCACGCGGTGTCTGCGGTGGTAGCGGCGTACATCTGCTGCACCCAGTAGCTATACGGCAGATAGGTGCGTTCGTTGTCGAAGTAGATGAGATCCGGATCCCAGCTGTGATGACCGTTTTTTGCGAACAACGGGGCATAGGAGGCCATGGCCACCACGTCGCCGTTGAGTTCCATACGGCCCATGAAGGCCGCTTCGGACAGGCCGTTGATGAGCTGCGTATCCCAAGAGCCGTATTCGCCGAGATAGACCTTCGGCCCCTTTCTCTCGATATGGTCGTAGTGGTCGAGATTGTGGAACCACCAGCTGGACGACTGGTAGGAATGCTCGTCCACAATCGGGATGCCGGCTTCACGCGCATACCGCCAGCCTGCTTCATAATCCGGGCCGCTGGGCGCCGTGCCGACGGTGCCGACGACGACGATGTCGGGATAGGCGGCTTTGACCGCATCGAAGATCTGCTGGAAACGGTTCTTGAACACATCATCGATGAGGTCCTCATTGCCGATGCCCAGGTATTCGAGTGCGAATGGCTCCGGATGACCCATGGCGGCTCGTTTGGCACCCCATTCGGTGGTTTCGGCGTCTCCGTTGCAGAATTCGATGAGATGCAGTACCTCATCGATGTAGGCGGGCATATCCTCCTGGGCGACTGGCACCGGCCCCTGGCTGGTGTTCTGGCAGCTTACCGCGGCGGGCAGCACCGGCAACGGCTTGGCACCAATGGTCTCGCACAGGCACAGGTATTCGTAGTAGCCGATGCGGAACGACTGATGGTAGCCCCACAAGTTGAAGTTGTGCGGTCGATGCTCCACCGGCCCGATGGTGCGATCCCAGTGGTACATGTTATCCATGCCGAGACCGTGGGTGATGCAGCCGCCCGGGAAGCGCATGAACCTCGGGTGCAGATCGGCAAGGGCCTTCACCAGGTCAGGACGGAAGTGCTTGAGCCCCCGGTACGTGGTGCGCGGCTCAAGGGTGACGAAATCGAGATCCACAACGCCTTCGGCCCCGAAGCTCAGTCGCAGAGCACCCTGTCTGGCCACCACCGAACCGGGTTCCGCCCCCGTGCCGTCGCTGTTCGCCGGCACGGTCAGCGACGCTTCGCATTTCGTCCATGCCGCATGTTCAATGTCGATGGTGGTTTCGGCGATGCTGTCGCCGTCATCGTTGCGCAGCGATACGGTCAACGGCACCGCCACACCGGACTGCAGGCGCAGCCAGGCGGAGAAATCATAGGTCTCCCCCGCTCGGAACACCATGCCGTCCCAGCCGGTGTTGTCCAACGCAGCCGGGGCGTGTTCGATCTCGATGCTCGCATAATGCGGGTTTTCGATCGCCACCGGATCGCCGTCACGCACGCAGAAAGCCGCAAACGATCCCTCCGGCACGATCTTGCGCCAGAAGCTGTAGCTGCTCCAATCCACATTGTCAGCACGGCAGTATTCGAAGGCTCCGTTCTGCACGAGATCGGCGTTGAGACCACCGTCGCCGGAATAGCTGATGTCTTCGAAGAAGATGCCCCACAGGTCGGTGCTGATGTTGCGTACGCCCGCCTTATCGAGCGTTGCAATGAGTTTGTCAGTCATGTACTGTCCTTTGCGTTTCCGTATGTTGTTTTGAATACTGTGAATAACCGTCGTGTCGCTATCTGCGGACCTGAATCGCTTTACGAATCGCATCCTGCTGCGCGGCAACGGCCTTGTTGCGGGCAAGATAGATCGCCAGAGTGACGGAATACAATGCGAGTCCGATCAGATCCATGGTTCCGAGGGAGAAGACCATGACAATCACCAGCCAGATGATCACCCACCGATTGACGGTTCCCGGAGCGAGGCAACGCATGGCCGTGATGAGACTGACGATGCCAACGATCAGCACCAGCAGAGCGTAGATATTTGTCACCGTCGAAGCGTTGTCCACCGCGGAATAGTCCGTCTGCAGCATGCCGTTGCGTTCCAGCACATCGTATGCCCGCCCCTTGAACCAGCTGCCGAACATGAACAGCGTGACAGACGCCATGATCACGTTATAGGAGGCGGCAACGATCATCAGCACCCGTTCGGCCTTACGTGCCAACGGGGCCGGCAGGCAAGCGCCATTGCTTTGCGAATTCATAGTGTTCCTTTCCGTTTGCCGACTTGGCGATACTATCATTTCAACGATGGAAAAGGGAAGGATTGGGACTGCTCGTTTCCGATAGCAGACCCAATCCTTGTGCCATATCCGAAGCGGCTCAGCCCTTCAGACCGGAAGTGATGTTCAGCGACTGCAGGAAGTACCGCTGCGCGAACAGGAACAGCAGGAGCGTCGGGACTATGGCCATGCAGGTGGCCGCCATCAGGGAGCCCATCTGGTTGTACTGGCCCATCTGGTTGCTCAGCAGCTGCAGACCTGCCGTGACCGGCATCTTGTTGATGTCGTTGAACACCAAGGTCGGCCACAGGAAGTCGTTCCAGGCGCCGGTGAAGCTGAACAGGAAAATGACGATCAGGATCGGGCGAATGGCCGGCAGCATGATGCGGGTGAAGATCTGGAAGTCGGAGGCGCCGTCGATCTCGGCCGCCTCATCCAGTTCCTTCGGGATGCCCTTCATGAAGTTGCGCACCAAGAAGATGTTCGCCACGTTGCCCAGACCCGGCACGATGCAGGCCCAGTAGGTGTTGACCCAGCCCAGGGAGGCGATGATGCGGTACTGCGGGATCATGTTGACCACGGCGGGGAACATCGAGATGAGCAGCAGGACGAAGAAAATCGTGTCACGGTATTTGAAGTTCAGTCGCGAGTAGCCGAAACCGGCGAGTGCGACGATGCACACGGACAGCACCGCGAACACGGTCGAGATGACCAGCGAGTTGCCGAGCCAGTTCAGGACCGGGTAACTGGCGGACGCCTCGATCAGCGTCACGTAGTTGTCGAGCACCCACTTCGCCGGCAGGAAGTTGAACGCGTTGGAGGTGAATTCGGCGACCGACTTGAACGATGTCGTCACGGTGTAGATCACCGGCAGGAGCCATACGACCGCCAGCACGATGAGCAGCACATAGACCGCGATCAGCGAAGGGCTTATTTTCTTCGTTTTGTTTTCTGGAATTACCGGACGCGAGGCTTGCATTGTTGCAGCGGACATCGTCAGTCCTCCTTGTTCATGAAGATGAGCTGGATTGCGGCAATGGCCATCAGGATGATGCCCAACAGCAATGCCATTGCGGAAGCCATGCCTGCGGCTGCAGGACCGGCGGGGAATGCGAGGTTTCGAATATCCATCAGCAGCACCTGCGTCTGGTAGTTCGGCCCGCCGTTGGTCAGCATGACCGGCTGGCCCCACACGTTGAACGCACCGGTGGTGGTCATGATGGTGGTGTAAAACAGCGGCAGCTTGATCTCCGGCAGAGTGATGGAGAAGAAGATCCTGATAGGACCCGCACCGTCCACCTTTGCCGCCTCGTACAGGCTTTCGTCCACACCGGACAGCGCGGAACGGTAGATGACGAGGTTGCCGCCGATGCCAGCCCACAGCACAAGCACGAAGATGGTGATCCATGCGTATGGGTTATTGCCCAGCCAGTTGATGTCGGTGTGGAAGGTGGTGTTCAGCAGACCGAACTGGGAGTTGAAGACCATGCGCCAGACCAGTGCGCCGGCGGCGATGGAGATCAGACCGGGGATGTAGAAGATTGCTTGGAACAGCCCGGCGCCCTTGAGTCCCTTTTTGCCGAGCGCCACGGCAAGCAGCAGCGGCACGATGATGGTCAGCGGCACGCTGATCAGCACGAAGATCAGGGTATGCCAGAGGTCACGCCAGAAGATCGAGTAGAAGTAGGTGCTGGGATCGAAGATCTTCGCGAAGTTCTGCAGCCCGACGAATTGCGGAGAGCCGACCATGTTCCAACGGGTGAATGCCAGCCCGATGCCGAAGATAATCGGGATGATGCCGAACACCGCGAAGATGATGAAGTGCGGTGCGATGTACGGCAGAGCATGCCAGATGGAGTTTTTGCGTTTCATGGATGATGCTGCGGATCCGATCGTAGATGTTTTGCTCATCACGATTCCTCCTGAATCTCGATTTGGCCCTGGGCCATGAGGTCGAGGGTCTTCAGACCTTCCTCAAGACCGACATTGCCGTAGACGATGTCGTTGTATGTGCCCCAACCGGCGGTCGCGTAGCCGCCATACAGATAGTTGGAGGTCTTGATAGCGTCGCGTTCCTTCTTGCCATTGGTGAAGGACGCCTGGATGAGCTTCTGGTACTCCGGATTGTTCAGATCGCGGTAGGCCGGGGAGATGGAGCCGACTTCCGCCCAATCCATCCAGTGCTCGTACACATAGTTGACGAAGTCAGCCGCCGCCGCGGATTTCGCCGCGGAACGATGCGGGTCCTTGAGCTGCATCCAGTTGCACTGGTAGAAGAAGTTCACCGGGTTGTCGGCGTCGTATTGCAGCGTATTGGCCTCGGCGATCTTGTCGGCGCCCAACGTATCGGACATATTGCCCTGCGCCCAGGTGCCAAGCTGCGCGAACACGGCCTTGCCGGAACCGAACGCCTGCTCGCCGTCGACGTCCATCGGGGCCACTACCCCGGTGTCGTATGCGTCCTTGAGCTTCTGCATCGGCTTGCGCCACGCATCTTTGGTCAGGTCGTCCATGTCGTTTTCGAGCGTGCCTCCGGCACCGTACAGCAGCGACATGAACGCCCACGGCAGATTGCCATAGGTCAGACCATACACGTCCTTGGGGAGCTTGCCTTTAAGGCTCTTGATCTCGTCGATGGTCACATAGCCGTCGTCCAGAATGTACTGCAGGTTGTACTTCTTGACCAGCTCCTTGTTATAGTAGATGGCCATCTGATACAGGTACAGCGGAATGCCATAGGTCTTGCCGCCGATGGTGACGCCCTTCCATGTGGCCGGCAGGAAGTTGCTTTCCTTCAGTTCGGGAGCGACCTTCTGCCAGTCGTCCATGGTGTTGAGCAACCCCTGGGACTGCAGCACTGCCGTCTGGAACTGATCGGCGATGATGAGGTCGGGGATGTTCTTGCCGGTCTGCATCACGGAGTAGATCTTCGTGGTCAGATCGTTGCCGTTCATCGGCTGGAACACGACCTTGTACTCGCTATGCTTGTTGTATTCCTTGATGATACGCTGCATGGCCGGGCCGTCATCGCCCACGAGACCATTCCAGAAATACAAAGTCTTACTTTCGCCGGCGGAAGCGGCACCGCAGCCGCCGACCGCAAACACGAGGCCCAGCGATGCGCATACCGCGACCGCGGCCTTTGCGAAGCGCCGCAGTCCCGTAACACGCTTTGAGAGAGACATTGTTACCTTCCTTCTTATTCACGGATCCTCAATGATCCGTTTTACGTTGCCATCCGAGGAGAACACACTCCCCGAACAATTCAGGCACCTACGCCTTTTATAACGTTGTAATTTTGACTATACCGCTTTTTCTATCGTTGTACAAGTTTGTGACACTCCGACAGCATCGGCGGCTTCTCTTGCAATATTCAGTTATGAGCACCACTCGTCGGCATTGCCTGCCAGGTCAACGCGTCGCAGGTGTCCCGGCAAACGGGCCGCCATCGGCCGGCAGTACGTCCGTAGTGGTGGGAGTCCACAGATCATCAGGTTCCGGCACGCCGAAATCCGGGCCGTCCGCGGTCCACCTGACCACCCCGACACGCGCGTGGCGGTTCGGGTCGAACAGCGGGTCGCCCTTGATTTCCGTATAGTTACGGCAGTGGTAGATCATCAGGTCTTCAGTGCCATCCTCGGACTTGGTGAACGAATTGTGCCCTGGGCCATACTGACCGTTCTCGGCGCAGGTCTTGAACACCGGCACCGGGCTCTTGCTCCAGGAAGCCTTGTCCAGCAGGTCGCTGCCACGCTTGGCGGTCAGCAGCCCCACGGCGTATGGAACGCCGGTGCCGGAGGCGGAGTACGTGATGTAGATCTTGTTCCCATGAAGCAGGAAGGCCGGCCCCTCGTTGACCAGGAAGTCGATGCATTCCCAATCGTATTCCGGCTTGGTGAGCATGACGGGCTCGCTGCCCAGCGTCCACGGATTGGCCATCCTTGCGATATACAGGTTGGAGTTGCCCTCGATGGCGGGGTCCTTCTGCGCCCATACCAGATACTGCACGCCATCGATCACTTCGGTGGTGGCGTCGAGTGCGAAGGAATCAATCGGAGTGATGACCTGCCCCTTCTCCACCCAGTTGTCGGAGGTCGGGTCGTCATCGGTGTTCTCCAGCACGAATATGCGGTGCGTCGGCAGGCCGGACGCTTCGAAATCCGTCGCTGCGCCTGCGAAGTAGATGTACCACGCGCCGTTGATGCGATGCAGCTCGGGAGCCCAGATGTAGATGCTCGCCGGACCGGATTCGTGCTTACGCCACACCACCGTCTCGGGGGCCTTTTGCAGATCGTTGATGCTTGACGCATGGCGAATGGCGATGTAATTGTATTCCGGATCTGAAGCGGTGAAATAGTATTCGCCGTTTTCCTTGATTACCCAGGGGTCCGCGCGCTGAAGCACGATCGGATTATGGTAAACACCCATGTTCAGTCCTTTCCAATCCGATGTTCCAGTATTTACAACGTTGAATATATCATTCTTACAACGTTGTAACAACTCGGCGAGTCATTCTGCAGAATTCATATGGCAGAACCGCGTATCCTCGCGCAGCAGCGTCATAGGCTCATGCCACTGCGTGAGGATACCAAAGTGTGAGATTCCGCCGGAAACCGCCTTTACGTGGCGGTTGATGTCCCCTTCAGAAAATCAGGGAGTCGCCCAGTTGCCTAGTGGACTGCCGCACCACCAAAGACGAGGAGACCTTACGGAATATCTTTTTCCCTGGACACCCGGCGTTCGGGTCATGGCCATCGATGCGTTCCTTGAGCACTTTCACCGACAGACGGGCGACCGCTTCAAGCCCAGGCGCAATCGAAGTCAGCGAGGGAGAAAGAAACTGAGAATCATCGGAATTATCAAAACCGACCACGGAAACATCTTCGGGGATGCGCAGACCGCGCATCTGAATCGCATGCATCACACCAGAGGCAAGCATATCGTTCAACGCGACGACGCCGTCAACATCGACTCCGGAATCCAGCAGTGCGTTCATGGCCCTTACGCCGTCGCTGCGGTGCCACATAATCGACGCCGCCACCAATCTATCGTCGAAATCCACGCCGAACTCTTCTAGCGCTTCCAAATATCCCCGATAGCGCAAAGCCGCAGAACCGACCTTCTCCCCCGGATGCACGCCAACTACCGCCACATGCCGGCAGCCGGTCTTCAGCAGATACTGGGTGGCGCGCTTGGCCCCCTCCACGTTCTCCGTGGCGATGTGATCGACGGCATCGGTGAAGATGCGCTCACCGATCAGCACCAACGGATACTCCACGTTCAGCTGGTCGACGTCATCCTGCCCAAGCTCCAGTGGTGAATAGATCAGCCCATCGAGCATCGTCTGTTGAGTGCCGTGCAACGCCTCGAGCTCGCCTTCGCGCGAATACTGCGTCGGCTCCACAATGACACGCAGCCCCACCTTCTTAGCTTCCGCAATGATCAGCGACGACAGCTGCGCGAAATACGGCATCTGCAGATCGGGAATGGCCAGACCGATGATGCCGGTCTGGCCCTTTCGTAGGTTACGTGCCGACATATTCAGCGTATAGCCGAGTTCGGCGATCGCCTTGTTGACCTTGTCTCGCGTGGCCTGCGAAACGAATTCATAATCGTTGACCACATTCGAGACCGTTTTGACCGACATGCCGGCCGCCTTGGCAACGTCCCGCATAGTCACCACATGTTCGACGTTGCCGCCAGTCTTCTTTACCATACCTTTCTCCCTTCCCTACCACCCGCCTCTCGTACAGGCGCCTTTGGCGCCGAATGTCAGCGAGCGGTAATTTCCATCGTTATATCAGCATAACTCGGGTCAAGTTCCTCATCTGACTGCATATCCAAAATCGGCATGCCTTCCGCGGACCAATGCACGCGCCGCACCTGTGCGTCACGACCGCCGTAACACCCGTTCTCATACTCGGCGTTATGGAACACATAAATGAGATTGCCGTCCTCGTCGTGCGACCACATGCCATGACCGGTGCCAAGCTGCCAACGGCCGTTGTACACGCCGGATTTCTGCAGCGGATAATCGAGTTTCGTCCATGCTGCAGGGTCGGTCAAATCGGCATTGGCTCCGGCTGGAGCCGCAACAAGGCCCGTCGTGTAGTCGATGCCGACCAGCGAACCGGAATAGATCAGGAAGATCCTACCCTCGTGGACGATGGCGTTCGGCCCCTCGGCGATCATGTTGTCCCACGCGAATTCCGGTACGACGATCTGCCTGGGCCTGCTGGTGAGCCGCGACGGGCAGGATGGGTCGAAGCCGGCGATCCAGATGCTGCCGACCTGCTGCCACGCGTAGTACCAGCGGCCGGAGTCGGAGATAACGGTCATGTCGAGCGAAATGCGTTGGACGGGGTTAAGCATACCGCCATCCGAATCGAGAATCGGCTCAGGAACCGTCCAGTTCCGAGGCTCGCGCGGATCGAAATCGGTGCCATCGGCATGCTGCTTGAGCTGCATGATATGGCAGCTGCCGGTCCACATGTCGGGTTTGCCGGCGCGGTCGTTCGGCGTGCCATCAGGATTGCGATCCGGCCCGTCGAAACAGGGCATGAACAGAATGCTCAGTTTCCCGCCAATCACATGCAGTTCCGGCGCCCAGAAGCAGCCAGTCATGCGACGGCCTTCCGAATTGAGATCGCCGCACTTGAGCAGATCGATCTCCCGGGCGCGACCGCCGGCCTCGTCGGACAGTGCCTCGATGGAATCCGCGATGCGCAACGGCATGTGGGTGCGGCCCTCATGCGGGTCCACACAATTGCCGTCGGTATCGTCGGTGGCGATGAACATGAACATCGGCTTTCCGTTATAGTTCCATGCGAACACCGAAGGATCGGCCCGTTCCACAGCAAACGGCACCGGATAGATCGTCTGGCGAATGCGGCCTGCAATGGTACGGGTCTGGCCGGCCTCGAATGTTCCTTCGGCGGCTTCGCTGGCCAGGGCTTCAAGCTGCGCCGCGTCCCAGTCCACCGCACGCGTTCCCCGGGAACCATCGCTGTAGGCGAGTTCGGCACGAGTCGCACCCAACGCCAGTATCGAGGCCTTCGCGGCTTCCCCGCGCAAGGCCGAGTCGGCATGTTGCGCCGGAACGGACGCGCCAACGTTGCGGATGCGCCCGAACCGTTCCGTCAAACGCTTCGCTTCCGTTTCGCTGATGGGAATGACATTGCCCGGTACGGCATTGGCGATACCGCAATCGCCGGTATATCGAAGCTCTTGCGGCCGCGCCTCCCGTACGACGTCGAGCAGATCCTCCGAACCTGCCTCCGCCGTGATATCGCCCGTCTGCGCGGCATATGACTCCCCATTGTCTCCGATCCAGGAGATGACGTAGCGATCAAAGGCCGCCTGGTACGCAACAGAGACGCGGTTGACTCCGCTGTCCGTGCGCAACCGCACCAGCCCCAACTGCTCAAACGATGTCAGGTCACGGCTGACCGCCACTAAAAACGCAGATCGTTCGGAGCCATCCGGTGCGCCGCCGCGATCGGTGCGAGTGGCTGCGATGCCGAACCGTCCATCCGCAAGACGGAACAGGAACGGATCCTTCAACGATTTCAGCACGATGTCCACACCCGGCATGACCGCACCGTGGCTTACGGCGTCGGAAGCCTGACGAGGAGCGTCGAACGGGTCGACCGCACAATGCGCCGCGGCGGTGCAGGCGCGCCGAGGTTCTCCAGCTGCCGCCGCGATGGGCACGCCAGCGGCAAAGAAAATGCCGTAATTCTCATTGAGCGGCTGCCATTCGGAATCATCGCCGTTCCCGAAACGCAACGCCAAATGCATGCTGTACGCGATGTCCTCGTTGTTCGCTTCCTCGCGACTGGTGGCTTCACGCGTATAGCACAGCAGGGAATACGTATTCAACATAAGGTTCTCCCTTGATGAGGGTTGATTTACATCGATGTATTATACCGTCTTTTTACATCGTTGTACAGCTCGCCGTGCCTTACGCCTCGCGTCATGCTGGCCTCGACACCACCACCAACAGAACAAGTCGCCAATCCGTCGGCGGCGAAGCAGTGACGAATCACCGCCGCCGCACGCGCCGCGAAACGGTGATGGCACTCATGCAGATGCGCTACCGCCGCTTCGTGATATTCCCGATAAAGACGCCCAGCGCATCGGCGTATTTGCGGAACAGCGGTAGAGACACATCCTGTTCCTCCGCGGTCAATGCTCCAAACGCCCCCCTCGGCCTCGGCCAACGGCTTCATGATGCCGTCGGCGAGCTCCCTGCCGAAAACGGTCAGATAGATGTACTTGTTCTTTTTGTGCCCGTCCTTGCGCGTTCTGGATGAGGGATGCGTAGCCGGAATCGGCACACATGAGCAACTGCTGACCATCGCTCGGGCGATTCTGGCGAATCCGACCATTCTGATTTTGAACGAGGCCACTTCCAGTGGAGACACCCGCACCGAATTGGAGATACAGAAGGCCATGGAGACGCTGATGCGGGCCGGACCAGCGTCATCATCGCGCATCGCCTCTCCACCATTCGGAACGTGGACCGCATCCTTGTAATGAACCACGGAACCATTATCGAGCAGAGCAGCCATGACGAGCCGATCGCAAAACACGGCTTCTATGCCGACCTGTACAACAGCCAATTCGAGGCAACGGCACGCTAGCAATGCATCATGGCACGCTGTTCCCCGAACACCGACGAGACAGAATAAGGGGCTTTGCAACACCAGATTGCAAAGCCCCTTATTCTACCGTTTTTTACTACGGGTTCAGGCCTTTGTTCAGGCCTCGATCTCCTCGCGGCCCGGCTCGGCCCACAGGGTGTGGAATGCGCCCGGCTGATCCACACGCTGGTAGGTGTGGGCGCCGAAGTAGTCACGCTGGCCCTGAATCAGGGCGGCGGGCAGACGCTTGGAACGCAGGCCGTCGAAGTACGAGAGCGACGAAGCGAACGCCGGAGTCGGCAGACCGTTAAGCGCTGCCTGGGCCACCACGTTGCGCCAAGACTTCTCGGCGGTTTCGATGGCGTTCTTGAAGTACGGGGCGAACAGCAGCGACACGTTGGCCTCACCGGATTCGAACGCTTCGGAGATGCGGTTAAGGAACTTCGCGCGGATGATGCAGCCGCCACGCCAGATGCGTGCCACGGCGGCCAGGTCGATATCCCAGCCGTATTCCTTGGCGGCGGTGGTGATCTCGTTGAAGCCCTGGGCGTAGGCGACGATCTTGGAAGCGTAAAGGGCCTGGCGGATGTCTTCGATGAAGGCCTTCTTCTCCTCGCTGTTCAGGTTCAGTTCGCCGTTCGGTCCGGCGAAGCCCTGCTTGGCGGCTTCCTCACGCAGATCTGCCTCGGAGGACAGGCCACGGGCGAACACGGCTTCGGCGATGCCGGTGACCGGTACGGCCAGGGACAGCGCGGTCTGCACGGTCCAGGTGCCGGTGCCCTTCATGCCGGCATGGTCCACAATCAGGTCGACCAGCGGCTTGCCGGTCTTCTTGTCGACCTGGTGCAGCACTTCGGCGGTGATCTCGATGAGGTAGGAGTCGAGTTCGGTCTTGTTCCACTCCTCGAACACGTCGCCGATCTCGGCCGGGGTCATGCCCAGGCCGCGGCGCATAAGATCGTAGCTTTCTGCGATGAGCTGCATGTCGGAGTATTCGATGCCGTTGTGCACCATCTTGACGAAGTGGCCGGCACCGTTCAAACCGATGTGGGCGACGCACGGCTCGCCTTCGGCCTTGGCCGCGATGGATTCGAAGATCGGCTTCAGCGTCTTCCAGGATTCCTCGGAACCGCCCGGCATCATGGACGGCCCGAGCAGGGCACCCTCCTCGCCGCCGGAGACGCCGCAGCCCACGAAGTGCAAGCCACGTGCGCTGATTTCCTTCTCACGGCGGATGGTGTCGGGGAAGTAGGCGTTGCCGGCATCGACGATGATGTCGCCCGGCTCCATCAGGTCGGCGAGCGCGTTGATCATGGCGTCGGTGGGTTCGCCTGCCTTGACCATGATGATGGCGGTGCGTGGCTTGACGAGGCTGTCTACGAATTCCTCAAGGGTTTTGGCCGGGTAGAATTCGCCTTCGGTGCCGTGCTCGTTCATGAGCTTTTCGGTGCGGGCGTAGGTGCGGTTGAATACGGCGACCTTGTTGCCGTGGTGTGCGAGATTGCGTGCGAGGCTACCGCCCATTGCGGCCAGGCCGACGACGCCGACGTTTGCTTCAGCTGACATGCGTTACCTTCCATTGAGAAGAGGCTTGGATCAAACGCTGTATAGTCTATAACCCTGCTTGCCCAGCGCTGCCGCGCGTCTCGCTTTCAGCGTTTGACGAGTTCGACGTGTGGGCCGTTGACGAGTACGGCCTGATCGTCGCAGATGGGCACCATGTGGTCGTCGCCGTTGCTGTGGCGCATGATTTCGGCCGCGGATTCGCCGAGGGCTGGGCCGTCGATGTGGGGCACGATGCTGAAGTCCACGAGTCCCAGGCCCGCGTAGTTGCTGTCGAGGTAGGGGGCGGGGTCTTCGCTGTCCATGCGTTTGATGTATTCGATGTTGGGCCCGGCCACCACGGCTCCGGCTGATTCGCCGATGTAGGTTTTGCCTTCCCGCACGGCTTGTGCGATGAGTTCGTCGGACGATGAGTAGCGCAGGGATTGGAGAAGATAGAAGGTGTTGCCGCCGGTTACGTAGATCATGCTGCTGGAGGCGATGGTGGTTTTGATGTCGTGGTAGGAGGCGACGGCCACGTCGATCTCCTGCACGTTGAGGCCGAGGGCGCGTAGCTTCCATTTGGCCATGCGGTTGAAGAAGCCGGTGGAGTCCTTCATGCTTGCAGTGGGGATGAAGGCGACCGTTCTGCCTTTGAGGTTGGGCTCGATGCGCCCGAGCAGGTGACTGACCGGCGCGAATGCGGATACCAGCATCAGCTTGCTCATGATCCCCTCCCCCTTGTGGTTTCTTTGTGTTTCTGCGGTTTCACCGCAGCGGTTTGCGCATAACCGCGTGATTTGTCTGAACGTTTTCACGGTAGCGGCTTCCCCTTACAGAACACTGGGCGTGTGGCTCTGGGCGGAATCAAAGCAAAGACAATGCGCATACGCCGTATCCTTAGCAAGTCCACCGGATGGCGAAGTTCTAGTACCTGAGTACCCCAAAAGAGCCATATCGTTTGTCGTGCGGCTGCTTATGAGTGCAGGTGACCGCACGACTACTCCGCAGTCGGTCGCCGTTGCTGGTCAGCGGCACCATACGAACCGGACAGGGCCTTACGAATAGAGTGAATTCCCCACCCATCTCCCCCCCACCCCAACGAGTAAGCTGGAACCCATGCAGTATGTGTTTGCGGCCTCCGGCATGACGTGCGAAGTCCCGGGGACCGATTCGTCCAGAACAATATTCAAGGGTCTGCGCTTCGCCATCGAACGCGGCGAGATCGTCGATCTGGTCGGCCCGTCCGGCTCGGGCAAGAGCAGTCTGCTCACCGCGTTCGCCCAGCTGAACCCGCACGCCCATGGTTCCATGGAGCTTGAAGGGCGCCCGGCAAGCGAGTTCACACCGCAGCAGTGGCGCAGCCAAGTGGCGTATCTGCCGCAGAAGGCGCTGCTCACCGGTTCCACCGTGGCCGAGGCGATTCGCCTGCCGTGGACCTTGCGTATCCGCAACACCACGGGCACCAGCCGCCCCTCGCGCCTGAGCCGCCTGTTTTCCCGCCAGTCCCCTGCCGCCCAGGCGAAGGCGCTGCTCCCCAGTGAACGCATTCGCGCAACGCTTGACAGCATCGGCTGTGAGGACATCGACTTGGATCGGGCCCCGCATGACCTGTCGGGCGGTCAGGCGGCACGCGTAAGTCTTGCGCGCACGCTGCTCACCGAGCCGAAGGTTCTGCTGGCCGACGAGGTGGATGCCGGGCTTGACGATGAGAATGCCGAGAAGGTCGCCGCCATCATGGCGCAATATGCGGATCGCGGCATGTCTATCGTCCGCATCAGGCATCGCCCGCCGGACGGGCGCGCCTCGCGGATTGTCGCATTGGATGGCGGCGTGCTTACCGAAACATACGCGAACAGCCGGAAGATCAGCCAGAGCAACAATCGGGAAGACGGCCAGGAGGCACGGGCATGAGCGGCAACTACTATTCCATCGACATCTGGGGGCTGCTCGTCGCGCTTGCCATGGTGGCCGTGGCGGCCGGCATTTCCAGCCTGATGCGCATGGGCATCGGACGCACGCTGCTATGGTCGGCCTGCCGCGCACTGCTGCAATTGTGCGCGATGGGCTTCATCATGGCCTTCGTCATCCGTTCAGGCAACCCGTGGTTCGTACTGCTGCTCATCGCATTCATGCTGATCGCGGCGGTGCAGATCACGCTTTCACGCGCCAAAGGCGTGCCGAAAGGGCTGGCCGGCCCGGTATTGCTGAGCCTGGTGCTCACCATGCTTATCATGATGTCTCTGGTCACCGAACTGGTGATTCGACCGCACCCCTGGTATGCACCGCAACTGGTGGTGCCGCTGACCGGCATGCTGTTGGGCAACACCGTCTCCGCTTTGGCCGTTGGGCTGAGCCGTTTCTTCGAAAGCATGCGCGAGCGCCGCGATGAGGTCGATACGCTGCTGGCTTTGGGTGCGACGGCGTGGGAGGCGGCTCGGCCGAGCGTCGTTTCGTCGATTCGTCTGGGTCTGATGCCGACCACTGCGTCGCTGGCTTCGGCGGGCATCGTCACGGTGCCAGGCATGATGGCCGGCCAGATCATTGCTGGCGGCGATCCGATCAATGCTGCGAAATACCAGTTCATGGTGTTAGCTGCGATTGCGGCGCTCACCCTGCTGGCCGATAGCGTCATCATGGTGCTGGCGTATCGGAAGTGCTTCACCTTACTCGACCAGTACCAGCCGGTTCCGGCGTGATGGCTATGATATATGCATGTCAATCGTTTTATGCGATATGCGTCGCAATCTAAAGAGCAAAGGAGCCTGCTATGACAACAGCCACTGGCAAGCGCATCGCCATCGTCACCGGAAGCGCCCTGGGGTTGGGCTATGAGCTGGCGCGCCAGCTTATCGAACGCGGCTGGCTCGTGGCCGGCATCGACTTCAACGCCGAACGTCAGAACGAGCTCGCCGAACGCTTCGGCGCGGACAGCTACCATGCGTTCGTCGGCGATGTTTCCGACGAGCGTTTCGTAAACGAATCCATTGCCGAGATCGCTAAGATCGGCCACATCGACCTACTCATCAACAATGCCGGCCAGCCTTCGTTCAAAGTGCCGACCGGCTACGTGGCGGCCGACGTGGACAAATGCCTGAAAGGGCTCAAGGGCATGATCCTGTGGAGCGTAGCCACGTTGAAGGTCTGCGATGAGCGGAATCTCAAAATCGCCAACGTGATGAGTACCGCCGCCACGCGCGGCAACGCCAACGAATCCGTGTACTGCGCGACCAAGTGGGGCGAAAAGGGCTACACGCAGAGTCTCAAGGCGGCCTACAAGGGCACGAGCGTGAAGGTGGTGGGCGTCTACCCCGGTGGCATCGACACCGACTTCTACCACGACAGCCACGATTACGTGTCGCTCGACAAGCAGCATTCCTTCATGAACCCGGCCGAGCTTGCCGAGGTGATTCTGTTCAACCTCGTCAATGAAGCGAATCTCACCGTCTCCGACATCCTCATCGAACGCAACTACCGGTAACGCGACAGCGCGTTCTTGAACCGGCAAGGCACAGTGAACCAGTCTGCGCGGCTCCCGCTACTTTGTGCGGGAGCCGCGCGTCTTCGACGCCGTCAACTGGTAGCTCATGTCAAGCAGCATCGCGATCATGCCATCCGCCACACTGCCGTCCAGCGCAACGGTGATCCAGGTGTCCTTGCTCATGTGATATGCGGGGAAGCAACCAGGCTCCTCACGCAGCGAGCCAATCAAAAACGGGTCGCATTTGACATTGAGCACGGCCAGCGGCTCTGCGCCTTGCAATCCCAGCCTGTTCCTTGGAACATCCATGATGAGAGCGAACCATTTCCGGTTATCGCCATGACGGAACACCGCATGAGTCGGATATCTGGCCCATGGGTAATCGGCGTCCACACCGAAGTTCTCCGCAATGAACGATTCCAATTCGCCGCGATTCACAGCTCCTCCCATCATCAAGGTACCAAAGCTGAATCATGATATCGCAATGCGGATATGGTCAGCTTGTGGAATCCGAAAACCCTATCAAAAGGATGACGCGCCTAATAACATATAGGCGTTCTTTCCATGATTCGAGGAAAGAACGCCTATCTACTGTGCAGTCACGCTATGGCTGCACACCAAGCATTGCCGATGCTACAGCACGTCCGGATCGTCCTTGGCGATGGTGCCGGTCGCCTTGCCGATGGCCTTGAGGCCGTGGTAGGCGACGAGCACCACGATGGTGCCGATGGCGATGCCGTTGAACGAAATGCCGTTGACGGCGAACGCGAACTGACCGATGGCGATGATCATGGTGATGGCGGCCACCATGATGTTGATCGGCTTGTCGAAGTTGACCTTGTTCTCCACCCAGATGCGGATACCGATCATGCCGATCATGCCGTAAAGCAAAGTGGTCACGCCGCCGAGCACGCCGGCGGGGATGGTGTTGATGATGGCGCCGAACTTCGGGCACAGCGACAGAATCAACGCAAAGCCGGCCGCGCACCAGTAGGCCGCGGTGGAATACACCTTGGTGGCCGCCATCACACCGATGTTCTCACCATAGGTGGTGGTGCCGGAGCCACCGCCGAAACCGGCGATGGTGGTGCCCAAGCCGTCGGCGAACAGAGCGGTGCCGATCTGGTCGTCATAATCACGTCCGGTCATCTGGGAGACGGACTTAACATGGCCCACGTTTTCAGCAACCAGCACCAGCACCACCGGGACGAACATCGGCAGAATGGAGAAGTCGACCTGCGGGGTGTGGAAATGAGGCAGACCAATCCAGGCAGCCTTGCCGATGGCGGAGAAATCGACCTGGCCGCGGCAGCATGCGTAGGCATAGCCGATGATCACACCAAGAAGAATGTTCAAGCGCCCCATCAGACCCTTGAACAGCACAGCCACCAGCAGCACGGCCACCAAGGTGACGATGGCGGTGTCGGGCGCGACCTTGAAGTTGTTCCACACGCTTGGAGCGAGGTTGAAGCCGATGATGGCCACGATGGCGCCGTTGACGACCGGTGGCATGATGATGTCGATCCACTTGGCACCCGCATAGTGCACGACAATGCCGATCAGAGCCAGCAGCAGGCCGGTGACCATGATGCCGAAGGACGCGACGGCGATGCCCTTATGCGCGGTGGTGACCGCGGTGATCGGGGCGATGAAGCCGAACGACGAACCCAGGTAGCTCGGCAGCACATTCCTGTTGATCAACAGGAACAGCGCCGTGGACATGGCGGTGAAGAACAGCGTGGTGGACGGGTCGAAGCCTGTCAGGATCGGCACCAGGAAGGTGGCACCGAACATGGCGATCACATGCTGTGCACCGATTTCGGCGGTACGCGGCCAAGTCAGGCGCTCATCGGGTTCTACGACCTCGCCCGGCAGCAGCGTCTTGCTGTCGCCATGCAGGTTCCATTGGAAAATATTACTCATCTTTTCTCTCAATCGAGGTTCAGGGCGCGGCTCTTGCCGTCCGCGCACTGAGCGTCCATTGTAATCAAGGCATCGTCAGAGCATTATTTTCCGGGTGTGCACCTCCTAATCCCGCGAGTCGTACCGCGATATCACAGGTGCGGGTCGACGGCGTGCACCACATCCACCAGGTCGCCGTTGGAAAGCAACGGACGCTTGAATTCACGCCACGGCTCCACCTGCATCTCCCACTTGCCGGCCTGCTCGTTGAACACCGGGCGAGCCGTCTGCTCCCAGCGGAAACGCTTGCATGTACGGCCGGTCTGCGGATCCCTGCGCGAATAGTGCAGGCATGTGCAGTTGGTGATCCGCCAGTCGGGCGAATCGGCGCGATGCATGAACTCCTCGTCGGACAGATCCTCCAACGTGAGCATCAGCGCAAGCATCAGATCGCCATGACTGACCATGACCACCGACTCCGCATCGGACTTACGGTTCAGCGAGGTGAGCAGGTTATGCACGCGGTTCTCCGCCACATCGGCGATGGACTCGCCGGCCGGCGGGCACCAGTACAACGGGTCGGTGTTCTTGAACAGCCAGTTGCGCTTGTAGCTGGTACGGAACTCCTCTTTGGTGATGGTGCTGATCTCACCCCACGAACGTTCGCGCAGCACGCGCGTCTCCTCCCACTTCGCCTTCGGCAAAGCCATGGTGGCAGCCGTCTCGCGCGTACGCACGTAAGGCGAGACGAGATAACGGTCGAACAGCTCCTGCTGCGCTACCAGCCAACGGCCGATGCAGTCGGCCTGCTTGCGCCCCGTGGCCGTAAGCCTCCACGACCGGTCCGGCACCGTCACGTTGTCTTGCGTATACAGCGAGTTATCGCCCTGCTCGCCGGCGCTGATAATCACATTCGCCTCGGACTCGCCATGGCGGATCACATACAGATCTAGTGGCATTCCCATATTCGATCGTTCCTTACCTCATACTTCGTGTTCGTCGTTGAATACCTTCTACCGTAGCCGATGATGCACGCAGACGACGGCATTGTTGCGCCAGAAGCGAAGAATTCGCAGGCAAGACACGCCACGTTCACCCACGCCACGTTCACCCACGCCACCCGCCAATCGGCCTATTCCTACCTATTCCGGCCAGATGCCGGCCTGCGCGTATTTCCTGCGGTACTCCCCCGGCGTCATGCCGCTGTGCTTCTTGAACACCTTGGTGAAATGGCTTTGGGAACGATAGGCCAGAATACGCGCGATCTCAGCGAACCCGTATTCCGAGTACTTGAGCATGTTCTCCGCGGCCTCCATGCGCTTGTCGGTAACGTATTGCGAGATGGTCGTGCCGGTTTCGCGGGCGAACAGTTCGGAAAGGTACGTAGGGTTCAAGTGCACATGCTCGGCGAGGATGGGCACGGTGATCTTCTCATGCAGATGGTAATGGATGTAATCCATGCATTCGTTGACGGCCTTGGAATGCGTCTCCAGCTTCTGCATGTCGGCCATGGCCCAGGTGAAGAAGGTCATCATGTCGGTGTGCAATCGGCGCACATCGTCGGGTGTCTTGCATTGTTCCAAATCCTGGATGTACAGGTCGGAGGCGTTGTAGGCATCCTCCTCGTCCATGCCGCCTTCGATGGCGAAGCGTGTGGCCAGCGTAATCGTGGTGACGAACCGGTATTTCACATTGAGCAGCGGATCATCCGACAGATGGCCATACAGTCCGGAATCCCACAGTCTGGTGCTTTCGTTGATCGCGTTGATGTCGCCGGAACGCATCATGTCGTATTGCTTCATCTCTTCGACATAGCGGTGATGACGCACCCTGTCTTCACGCGACAGAAAGTCAAGATACCCGAGTTTTGCCTCATTAACGACTGCCATATGCCAGACCTCCATCGTTGCGGTTTCGTCGGCATAACACGATGATTATACGCAGCCAGCCACGTCGTTTCGCCCAAAGCGAGTCGACGTGGCCGGCAGTCTCACGGCATGCTACCAAGCAAGGTGGCGAACCATGACGCGAGACTCAGTACATGCCATAGGACATCCTGCTGAGCGAAGCGGCGAGCCCGCCAAGAATCACCGCGAAGATCAGCACGATAGCCAGCAACGTGAGCAGCATCTGCACGATCATGGCAAGAATCCAGCCCCAGTGGGGGTCGCGCTTGGCGGTGGAATTGCCCTGCGCCACCACGACGGGCTGCCACATGGAGAACAGGCCCAGGCCGAGCATCTGCAGCGGCGTCTACGGCAAAACCTTCAACGGGTTCCTGACCGTTCTGCGGCGCGACGGCAGAACTTGGCATCCTCAGGATTGCCGAACCGGCAGTGTATACATTGCTTCATATTGCCCCCCTCAATATAGGTGGTCGGTCGAATCCATACGCCTATTGGCACGAGCCACAGAAGCCTCAGTCCTCCACGCGGCGCCTGTAGTGCAGACGGAAACGACATCATCCTGCCTACCTACTCCATGCCCCGTAACGCACAGGTGCGCCGCCACCATGCCACGTGGGGGCACGCCCAATTACAACGCGCCAGTCTACGGTCGTTCCCATTCCCCTGTTCTCGGGCAAAACGCAAAACACACAGCCGACCGCCCGATTTGATGATTTCTATGCATATGAATCCTGCCGGGAGAGCGAACAACCTGCGCTTTCGGCTTATAACCGTTAGCCATATGAGCAATATGGCTCGGTTTTTGCACCTTGCAAGAAGCTGTAGACGGAGAAATCCCCCTTTTGTGAGTTTCCGTAGGGGGTTTGCGCTTCCGTAGGTGGTTGTCCTCAGAACCGGCTTTGGAAACGGCTCGATATCAGGCCATTTCCAAACGGGTTATCGGCTCTCACCACCTACGGAAGTCAAAAACCACCTACGGAATGCGCCGGGCAGCGGAAAACACACAGGCATGCACAAGCGCTGCCCCAGTCGAGGAAATTCTAGAAATAGGTGCTCCATCCGAGCTTGACGGCAAGGATGATGCCAGTGAGCACGGCGGCCGCACGCATGATGTTTTCAGGGATATGCCGGGTGACCGGAGGCGCGATGGAACTGCCGATGATGCAGCCCAGGCACATGGCGATGGCGAACGGCCAGTAGACGGAACCTCGGATGATGAACATGATTGCGGCGGAGATGTTCGCGCCGAATCCCACCACGGTTTTCAGCGCGTTGATCTGATGGAACGGGCCGATCTTGCCCAGGTCGAGAATCGCAAGTGCCAATGTTCCGGCTGCCGCGCCGAAATAACCGGAGTAGATGCCGACGAAGCTCACGCCAACCCACAGCCACCAGGGGTCGTTGCGCAGGCTGCCGCCGGCGGTTCTGCTGGCGATCTGCTCTGCGCGCTTGCCTTGGTGCGATTGCGGCAACGCCTGTGCGACGGCGTCGCGTGCGGCGGCTTTCTTGCGCGGGTTGAGCGCAATGAGCAACGCGCTGAACAGGATGAGCGGCGGGACTGCGCATTCGAACACTTTTGCCGGCAGCTCCAAGAGCAGCAGCCCGCCGATGATGCCACCGACCAGGCCGATGCAGGCGTAGATGATCACGCGCTTGTGCTGGCCGGCGAGTTCCTTTCTGGCGGAGAGCAATCCACCGATGCCGGTGCCGCACACGCCCACGGTGTTCGTGGTGTTGGACAGCACCGGTGGGATGCCGAACGCCAGCAATGCCGGGTAGGAGATCAGCGACGAGGCTCCGACGGCGTATCCGACGAATCCCGCGCCGATTCCGGAGATAAGCACCAACAGCAAGGTGACGACGGACACTCCTGCGACCATGACCACTTCCCTCGATCCCGGAGCCGATATGACAACGGGAGCCAAGCTTAACGGCTTGACTCCCGGAATGTCGGACTTGTTCAGAACGTGGTTGCATCGCCATGCCCGAACGTCACAATTCAGCGTCCGCGCTTGGCGATCAGCGATTCGGTCCAATATGCGGCGAGCGGAATCAGCGCCCACTGCAGCGCGAGCCCCGGCAGGCCTGCGGCCAGATCACTCGTCCAAGTGGCGGCGATGGCGTTGGTCGAGCCGAAGGCGAACACGGCGATCGCCGTGGCTACGGTCAGCGCCACTCGACCAGCCAGCTGCGCGACAAGCACCTTGACCAATCCCGGCAACCTGACCGAACGCAGGAAGAAATCGTCCATGTGCAGCACATTGCCGCCGAACCGTTCGTTGAGGTTTCGGGCCAACGTGGTTTTGCCGGACGCGCATGGGCCGTCGATGGCGACGAACACATGCTCTTGTTCGGCAAGCAGCGTCTCGATGCGGCGCACGGCAGCCTCCATACCTACGGGTTTCGCAGTCATGGTGGCCTCCATGTCAGTCGAGCACGGTCAGCCGGTACGAGCGTGAACCGATGCCAAGCTCTTCGGCGTATTCGAGCGTGTGCTCACCGTGGCGTGAGGCGATGCGTTCGGTGACGGACGCGCCGTCGGGGGCGATATGGATGAGATCCACGCACGCCTGGTCGAGCGCCACCGGGTCGAGCGAGGACAGCACGCCGATGTCGTGCATGTCCGGCTCGGACGGGTTGGGGAGGCAATCGCAGTCCACGGACAGGCGGTTCATGACGTTCAGATACATCATCTTGCCATGCATGTGGTTGATCACCGCCTCGTCGGCTTCGGCCATCGATTCGAGGAAATCATCCTGCTCCGCGGTCACCCAATGGTCGCTCGCCACGCCGGCGGAATGCATACACCGTGTCTGGCCTGTGATTCGAAACAAAATGCTGAAGCGTTCGCCCTGCTACTGTGGGCAAAGCCATAGCCGTCGCATGCCCGACGGGGATCATCGAGAAGAGAGGCACCCATGCCAGAGATCATCACCATGGCGCTGTTCTGCGCGGCGCTTATCGGCTGCATCGCGACCGGCATCTCCATTATTCCGGCGCTGGTCGCCGGCCTGGCCATCTTCCTTGTTCATGGGCGGCTGACCGGGCACGCATGGGGCGCGATGATTCGCAAGGGCCTTGCCACTATGCGCGCGGCCAGCATCGTGGTGGTCACCTTCGTGCTGATCGGCCTGTTGACCACCCTGTGGCGCGCCGCGGGAACCGTACCGTTCATTGTGGCGAACACGACGTCGCTGATCCGTCCGCATGCGGTGATTCTGCTGACGTTCCTGCTCAACTGCCTCATGTCGCTGCTGACGGGTTCCTCGTTCGCCTCGGCTGCGACGATGGGTGTGATCACCATGACCTTGGGCACGTCGATGCAGGTCTCCCCCATGCTGCTTGGCGGCGCGATCCTGTCCGGCATCTATTTCGGAGACCGGTGCTCGCCCGTGTCCACCAGCGCCCAGCTGGTCAAAACGCTGACGCATACGAACATCTTCGAGAACATCCGACTCATGGTTCGCACCGCCGCCGTCCCCTTCGCGCTGACCTGCGCGGCGTATGCCGCCTTGGCGCTATGCACGCATCCTTCGGCGGGATCGTTGGATGTGCGCGGATTGTTCGGCAAGGCGTTCTGCCTGCATTGGACGACGGTTCTGCCTGCGGTGGTGCTGGTGGTGCTGGCCGTCGCGCGCGTGGATGTGCGCATCACCATGTGTGCCAGTATTCTTACCGCATTGCCGGTGTGCGTTCTCGTGCAGCATATGGATGTGGAGGCGCTGGCACGTGCGCTGGTGTTCGGTTTCCGCTGCGCGGACGAGCGGGTGGCGCCGCTTATCGATGGCGGTGGCATCGTCTCCATGGTCAAGGTGATGCTTATCGTGTGCATCTCCTCGTCGTATTCCGGCATCTTCCAGGAGACCGGTCTGTTGGATGGCGCGCACCGTATCGTTTCCGCGTTGGCGCGGCGTTGCAGCGCGTTCGGCGCGACGCTGGCGACGTCGTTGATCGCCAGCGCGGTCGCCTGCAATCAGACGCTGTCGATTATGCTGACCAGTCAGTTGTGCGCGAATGTCGAATCCGACCGGCAGTGCCGGGCCATCGATCTTGAGGACACCGCCGTAGTGGTGGCGCCGCTTATCCCCTGGTCGATTGCGGGCGCGGTGCCGCTTGCCTCGGTGGGGGCGCCGGAGGCGAGCCTGTTGTTCGCCTGTTTGCTGTATCTGCTGCCATTATGCCGGCTCGTCCGCGCCCTGTTGGAGCGCAGGCGCGGCGGCAAGACAGACGCCGCACAAGCCATGCCCGACGGCGAATAACATGGTGCCTTCCGCTGCCGATGGCGGAAGGCACCACATTATCGAAGTACCCGTATGGGCAAACCGCTGATGCCAAACGTTAGAAGAACAGCATGGCCATGCCGGCGGCGAAGCACATCAGCAGAATCGATGTGAGGAAGCTGGCGAGGAACGCCTTACGCCCCTTTTGCGCGATGGCAGCAAAATTCACTGTGATGCCGAGCGCGGCCATGGCCATGCCCAGCACAACATAGGCGATGTCCACCAGCTGAGGAGTGACGGACGCGATAAAGGGCACGAAGGTGCCGATGATGGACGCGCCGATGAAGCCGAGCATGAACCATGGGAAGGAAACCGTGCGTTTGCCGGAGGCCGGCACGGCGGAATGGTTCCTGTCCCACCAGATGGAGATGACGATGGCCGCGAACACAAGCATGAGCACGCGGGAGAGCTTCATGATGGTGGCGATGTCGACGGCGCCGAACGCGGCGCCTGCGGCCACGGCATGCGCGATCTCATGCAGGGACGCCCCCGCGGTGATGCCCAGCTGCGTGGAGGAAAGCCCCGTCAAGGGGCCGAGCACGATTTCCGCAAGCGCGAATATGGTGCCCATGATGGCGATGATGGCCACGGCCATGACCTCGTTGTCCGCTTTTTCGCTTTCCTGTTCCGGCGGGACCTTGATCGAGCCGGACAATCCCATGACGGCAGCGGCGCCGCAGATGCCGGTACCGCCCGACACGAGGATGGCGAGCTGCGGGTCGACACCGAGCCTGCGGGCGATGGCATAGCACACGACGATGGTAAGCGTCACCACGGCCACGGCAATCGGCAGGCATTTGATGCCTTGGGTGAACAGCACCTGCAGGTTGAGTTTGAATCCGAGCAGGATGATGCCCAGCCGCAATAGTTTGTTGGAGATGAGCCCGGCCGCGTCCTTGACCCCGGCCTTGCGGTCGGCCGAGTCGCCGACATACCAGCTTCGGACCGGGAACTGTGCCGCCATGCCGATCAGCAGGGCGATGATCAGGGCGCCGAACAGGCTGAGTACCGGAAGCTGTTTGAGCCAGGAGGCTACGCAGGAGGCGATCAGGGTCAGTACGCCGATGAACGCCATGTCTCTGGTGGCAATGCGTTGATACCACTTCTTGCAAAATTCTCTCATAGAAAGTCTAGTGTTCCGTCGCTGCAGGACAAACCGTAAGCGCCATGTCGCCCGCGGGCACGCTATTGTTGATGGAAGAACAACGAACGTACGATCCCGGGGGTGGGAGTGAACGCGAGCAAGATGAATCGAAAGCCCAGCATGGGGGACGTGGCCGAGGCCGTAGGTGTTTCCAAGACCACAATCTCACGGTATCTGCATGGCGAGTACGCCTACATGTCGTCGGAGACCAAAGCGAAGATAGAGCAGGTGATCCGCGAGCTCGGATACCGACCGAACAGGATGGCGCAGGGGCTTAAGGCCACCGTAAGCCACATGGTCGGCGTGAGCATCGCCGATGTGGGCAACCCGTTCAGCTCACTGCTCATCAAAGGCATGCAGGAGGAATGCCGGGCCCGCGACGTTCAGCTTCTTGTATGCGACGCCAACAATCGCCCCGAGCTGGAATGCGCCAACATCGAATCGCTGCTGGACGCACAGGTCGACGGTCTGATCGTCAACACCGTAGGCAACAACGACGCGTGGCTTGCGGACTTCCATGGCAGGAAGAACCGCAAACCCGTGGTCATGCTCGACCGCATCATGACTCCCCCGACGTATGACAGTGTGTCCAGCGATAATGCCGGAGCCGTGCGTTCGATGCTCGACCATCTCGCATCCCGTGGGTTCGACCATGTGGCGTTCGTCACCAAGCCAGGCGATGGCATCAGCACGCGTACCACGCGCCGTATCGCATTCGAGGAGTATATGGGCGCCCACAGCATGGACGGCGATGTGCTGGTGTACGATTCCGACGCGCATGACCTGGCGGATCGCATCAAGGAACTGTTGGACGCACACGGCGCCGAGAAGGTCTGCCTGTTCGCCAATAACGAGGAGAGCATGCGCGATGTGCTCGAGGCGACCTCCGCGCAGACGCGCGAGCGCATCGGCATCTGCGCGTTCGCCGACGAGCAGTGGGCCAAGTACAGCGGGTTCGGCATCACCTGCCTCGACCAGAATCCGGTGCTTATGGGGCGCACCGCCGCGCGGAAGCTGTTCTCCCGCGTCTACGACGGTGCGAAGAACCCGTGTTCGGTGGATGAGATTCCCACACGCCTGTGTGTGTTCGCATCAACCCAGATCTGATATTCATAGGACAAAATCCCTGAAACCGCTTTAGACACGCCGTAGTTAACCGGTACACATGTTGTAGTGTACCCTTGTTGTTAACCGATAAACGTAACCGGTAAACTAAATCGGTCAACATAACGACCGAGTACACTGAACTAACAACCATCACGGCTCAAGGAGGAGCATCATGATCATCTGGGTCATGGGCCTGCTGCTGATCGCCTCTTTCATCTGCTTCGTTATCTACGCGATGAAGGGCGGCAATCTCACCATCGGATTCTTCATCCTCACCATCGTCTGGACGCTGGTCTACTTCCTCGGCGTCCCGTTCGGCATAGGCAAACCCTTCAACGTCATCGAAGAGACCTTCGCCCAGCCGGCGCTCACCTACGGATCGACCATCATCCAGATCATCTGCGGCGCATGGTTCGGCCGTGTGCTCGTTGACACCGGCATCGCCGCCTCCATCTCCTACCGCACCGCCAAGGTCGGCGAGAAAAGCCCGGTGCTGGCCACCATCTGCACGGCCCTGGTCACCTGCCTCATCTTCACCAGCGCCTACGGCGTCGGCTCCGCCATCGCCATCGGCGTGATCCTCTTCCCCATCCTCGCCCGCCTCGGTGTACCCAAGCGCGTCGCAGTGCCGGTGTTCACGCTTTCCATCGGCGCCGCCATGTGGATCAACAGCGTGCTGTTCGTGCAGTTCGCAGCCTTCTACCAGGATTACAAGTCCCCCGACGGTCAGGTCATCGAATGGGGCGGCCACTATCTGCGCTTCGGCATCGCCGCGATGATCGTACAGATGATCGGCGTGATCGTCTTCATCCTCATCAACGCCAAGGCCATCAAGAACGGCAAGCCGTACGAAGTGGGCGACCCGGACGAACGCAACGTCGAAATCCCCCAGGTGCCCATCTGGACCTACCTGCTGCCGGTCGTACCGGTCGCGCTGAGCATCATCTTCCAATGGGATGCCGTGCCGGCACTGTTCCTGGCCTCCATCATCGCCTTCCTCGGCACCGGCCACATGAAGACCTACAAGGGATTCGTCAACATCCTCAACTCCACGGCAAAAACCGCCATCGGCGACATCGGCAGCCTCATCATCATGCTGCTCGTGCTGCGTTTCTTCCAGCACGCCGCCGTCACCGTGATGGCCGACTTCGGCCCGGCGCTGACCTCCGTGGTGCCCAACAACGAGATGATCCTCGCCATTGCAGTGTGCATCCTCGCCCCGCTGGCACTGTTCCGCGGCCCGCTCGAGCTCTATGGCGCAGGATCCGCAGTCATCAGCATCCTGATGGGCATGGGCGTGTTCAACGCCTGGTTCCTGTTCGCACTGCTCGTGGTACCGTCCATGACCTGCATCTCCAGCTGCGTGACCCAGTCGTGGAACATGTGGGCCGTCGAGTACAACGAGCTCGAGCCGAAGACGTTCCTCAAGAACGGCGTGCCGGTCTACTGGCTGTGCACCTTCCCCATCATGGGACTCGCCTCCCTGCTGCTGTTCTAGAAGCGTTCCGAACACCATGCCGGCCGGCCGGTCTCCTTCCCCGGCCTGCCGGCACCCCTACATCGCAATGCATCACGCAGGCAAACGCCACCCGTAACAACACCACTTGCAAAGGACCGAACATGACCACCATCGGCATCAACACCCTCGTATACATGGATGCGCTGCGCAACGGCACACCGCAATCCGAACTGCTCGCCACCATCGCCGCGCACGGCATCACCCTCGCGGAAATACGCCGGGAATACATCGCAGACGACGCCGAATACGACGCCATCGCCAACGCCGCCGCACAACAGCACATGACGCTGTTCTACTCAGTACCCGAATCGATCACCGTCAACGGCGAGCCCAACCCACAGTTCGAGCAATACCTCGACGAAGCGGCGCGCATGGGCGCACGCAACGTGAAATTCAACCAAGGCGACATCAAGGACGTGGACACCACCGTGCTGCAGCGCATCGACAACCAAGCCGCCGCACGCAACCTGACCTTGAGCATCGAAAACGACCAGACGCCGCACAACGGCACCTTCGCCTGCACCCAGGCATCGCTGGACCACATTACGACGAACGGATCCACCATCGGATACACCTTCGACCTGGGCAACTGGTACTGGCGCGATGAAAACGCACAGCAGGCGTTCAACCGACTCGTGGACTACATCACCGTGTTCCACCTGAAGAACGTCAACGGCTCACAAGACAAAAGCCAGCTCGCCACCACCATGCTTCAGGACGGTGTCATCGACTGGCAACCCATGCTCGACCGACTGTCCGCCAGCATCCCCGTCTTCCTCGAATTCCCCATCCCGGCAGAACAGGTCGCCGAACAAGTCGACATCGTACGCCACGCCATCGCACACTCCTAAAACACCATCAACCACAACAACCAACCGACCACAACCCTAAGGAACACCAATGTCAGAAGTCATGACCATCGGCGAACCGATGGTGAACCTCATCGCCGATTCCAACGAAACCTATCTCGAAGCCCGCACCCTGCCCAGGCAGATGGCCGGCGCCGAATTCAACGTGGCCATCGGAGTCAGCCGCCAAGGCCACACCGTCAGCTATGTGACCACGCTCGGCAAGGACTGGCAAGGTGACCTCATCCTCGAATACATGAACGGCATCGGCATCGACACCACGAACATCCGCCGCATGACCGGAGCCGCAACAGGCTACCAGCTCAAAGTACGCTCCAGCGACGGCGAGCCAAAAGTCATCTACTTCCGCTCAGGCTCCGCAGCCTCCCAGACCACGCCCGACATCGTAGACACCATCGACTTCGACGGCGTGAAAATCCTGCACGTCACCGGCATCTTCTCCGCGCTCGCCCCCAACACGTACGACACGGTAAGCAACCTGGTGGACGCGGCACGATCGCATGGCGTCACCGTGTTGTTCGACCCGAATCCGCGCCCGACCCTCTGGCCGGGCAAGGAAGCCATGATCGCCGCGACCAACAAGCTGGCGGCCAAATCCGACGTGTTCATGCCCGGACTTGAGGAGGGACGCCTGTTCTCCGGAGCCGTCGATCCGCACGATATCGCAAAGTTCTATCTCGACATGGGAGTCGGCAAGGTCATCATCAAGCTCGGCGATGAAGGCTCGGCGCTGTTCGAGCTGGACGGCAACGGTTCCGTGCAGAAGACCGTGGTCCCCAGCTTCACGGTCGACATGGTCGATACCGTAGGCGCCGGCGACGGTTTCGCCTCCGGTGTCATCACGGCATTGCTTGAGGGACTCGACACCAGGCATCTGCTCGAACGCGCCAACGCGGTGGGAGCCATCCAGGTCACCAGCGTCTCCGATTCGGAAGGCCTGCCGACCGCCGAGGAGCTTCGTGATTTCATCGCTTCCACACCGCGCAAGGAACTCTCCCTGTAGAGTCTGCGGCAACCGCGCCTAACAAGCCAATCAATCAGCAGAAAGGATCATCATGAAACTGCAAGTCGCCATCGACCGCGTGCCAGTGGAACAGGCGGTGCGCATCATACAGGCGATCGACGGCCAGGCCGACATCATCGAAATCGGCACGTCTCTGACCAAGGAGTTCGGGCTTCGCGCCCTCCGTCCTGTTCTTGAAGCGGCAGGCAACACCTCGGTGCTTGCCGATATCAAAACCTGCGACGAAGGCGCCTACGAGTTCGATCTGGGATTCGGTCTCGGATTCGACTACCTGACGGTCATGGGATCGGCCTCGATAGGCACGCTGGAGACATGCGCCAAGTCCACCGAAACACACGGCAGGGTAATGATGATCGACCTGCTGGAATGCGACGAGCAACGCATCGAACGCATCAGCGGCTTCCAGAACGCAATATACTGCCTGCACACCTCCGTGGATTCCGGTGCCACGGCCGATCCGGTCGCGCAGGTGCGCGCATTCAAGGCGCGATTCCCGCAGATTCGCCATATAGCGATCGCAGGGGGTATCAAGCAGCATCAACTCGCGGCTCTGGCGCAGGAGAACATCGACATCGTCATCATGGGTTCGGCCATCACCAAGGCCGACGACATCACAGCAGCATGCCAGGCATGCAGGAAGGAAATGCAATGAGCACCAACGAACGCATCCTCGACCAGATCGTCGAAGAAGTACAGGGCGTCATCGCCAAAATGGACGAGCACGACCTCGAACAGGCCATGCCGCTGATCACCAAGAACAGCCGCGTCTACGCGGCCGGCGAAGGGCGGTCCGGGTTCCAGGCGCGCAGCTTCGCCATGCGCATGATGCACATCGGCTACACGAGCTACATGATGGGTGAAACCATCTGCCCGTCCATGCATGAGGGCGACGTGCTGCTGGCCATCTCCGGATCCGGCAAGACCCGACGAACCGTGGAGGACGCCGAAGCCGCCAAAAAGCTCGGTGTGAAGGTCATTGCGGTGACCTCAAAGCCCGACTCTCCCCTAGCCGATGCCGCCGACGCCGTGATCGTGGTGCCGGGACGAGTAAAGGGCGAGACGGGCGGATCCATCCAGCTGTTGAGCTCGCTGTTCGACCAGTCCGTGCACATCGCATTGGACGCCCTGTGCCTGATGCTCTCCCGCCGCGACAACGTGTCGGATGCCGACGCGAACGCCAACCACGCCAACGTGGAGTGAGCCTCCCGCGAGCAGCACACGCATAACGAACCCGATGGGTGGTATGGCCGGTCATACGCCATGCCACCCATCTGCTATATCGACGGATGTAAGATTCCACACCAAAGGAACACTATGAGCAACGATTCCACCACCCCTTCCGCCGCGCCATTGCCGATCCGCACCGCTCATGATGGGCTTGCGCTTCCCGCCATGGGATTCGGCACCTACCAGGTACGCGGATTCGCCGGTGCGCAGGCCATCGCCTCGGCCCTGGAGAACGGTTACCGACTGCTCGACACCGCAGTGAACTATGAGAACGAGGGCACGGTCGGCAAAGCGATTCGCATGGCATCGGTGCCGCGTGACGACATCATCGTCACCTCGAAGCTGCCCGGACGCTTCCACCAATACGACAAGGCCCGCATCTGCATCGAGGAAAGCCTGTGCCGGCTCGGACTCGATTATCTCGACCTGTATCTGATCCACTGGCCCAACCCGTCCCAAGGCCTCTACGTCGAGGCATGGCAGGCTCTTGTCGACGCACAGCGTGACGGATTGATCAGGCATATCGGCGTCAGCAACTTCCTGCCCGGTCACATCGATATGCTGATTCGTGCCACCGCAGTGACCCCCAGCGTCAACCAGATCGAGCTGCACCCCTACTTCCAGCAGACCGAACAGCGCCGATACAACGCCGCACATGGCATCATCTCCCAGGCCTGGAGTCCGCTGGGCCGTGCCAATCAGATGCTGCGGGACGAGACGATCCAGCGCATAGCGCACAAGCATGGCGTGACCGAAGTGCAGACCGTGCTCCGCTGGCATCTGCAGATCGGAGATGTATCGATCCCGAAATCGCTGCACGCGCAACGTCAACGCGAGAACCTGAGCATCACCGGATTCGAACTGGACGAACAGGACATGCACGACATCGCGCTGATGGACAATCCCGAAGGCCGATGCAAAGCGCTGGACCCGCACTGGCACGAGGAAATGTAGCCCCAAGCCAATACCCGTTGAGGCCCGTTCCACAACCGTGAGCACATACTGCACACACGGTTGCGGAACGGGCCTCAACGCATTTTCGGCGACCCCGCAGCCGAGCCGCCACCTTACCGCCGTGGCACCGAATCAGCGGTGCGAATTACGGAACGGCGTGCGCTTCGACTTATTGTGCTTGCGGAAGCCCTGCGCGGAACGACGATTGTCGCCGCCGTTGCGCTTCTTATCGCTACGGCGCGGCTGATCGTAACGCGGCTGATCACGACGATTATCGTCATAACGCTGCCGTTCGCCGCCACGCTTGCCCTTCTTGCGCGACGGTTGATCGTCGTACTTCGCCTTCTTGGCGTTCATGCGGCGATCATAACGCTTGGCGTCCTCACCACGCAGGTCCTCGACCACGCGGATCGGCTTCTTATGCACACGCTTGCCGCCCTTACGCGGTTCCTCGACAACACGCCCGACCGCATCATAACGACCATTGCGATCGAAGGACTCCCCTCGGCCGCCACGATCCCTACGATCGGCACGCCCCTTGCGGTCATCACGATCCTGATAGCCGCCACGGCCCCTGCGATCGTTACGGCCATCGCGATCCTGCCAATCGTAACGGTCACGCTTAGTGCGCTTATGATGCTTGCCCTTCTTGCCGAAACCGCGATCATCCGACCATTCGTCATAACCGCCACGCGCACCATACTCGTCGTAGCCGTCGTAATCCCTGTAATCGGACTCATCGAAACGGTCGAAACGCCCGGTCTGCTCCTGCCTCTTCCTGCGCTTCGGAGCGTCGGAACGCCTGCCGCCGGCAGTCTCAGTCTCGCCGCCACGCTTATTGCGTCCCTTGCCCTTCTTCGGCAACGGCTTGGTCTTCTTCAGCGGGGAAAGCTCCCAGCCGTCGATCTTCTCCGCGCGCTCGCCCACCAGATCCAGCACCTCCGGGGACTTGGCCGTCACGGCAACGGGCTTGACCTTGATACCGGCCTTACGCAGCATGAACCTGGTTTCGCGGCGCTGCTCAGGCAACACAAGCGTAACCACGTCGCCCTGGTTGCCGGCACGCGCGGTACGGCCGGAACGATGCAGGAACGCCTTCGGATCCTCCGGCGGCTCGACCTGCACCACAAGCTCCACGCCACTGACGTCGATGCCGCGTGCAGCCACGTCGGTGGCGGCAAGCACGTTCACCTCGCCGGTTTCAAAGGCCGCGAGATTGCGGTCGCGCTGGTTCTGGTTGAGGTTGCCGTGCAACTGGGCGCACGGGATGCCCTGCTTGGTCAGGCTCTGGGAAAGCTTCTTCGCCTGGAACTTGGTGCGGGTGAACAGGATGCGCTTGCCTGCGCCGGAGGCCAGGGTGCGTACGATCTCGGGCTTGTCGCCCTTGGTGATCTCGAACACGTGATGCGTCATCTCATCGACCGGGCTGGTCGCGTCGTCAACGCTGTGCACCTTCGGATCGTGCAGGAAGCGTTCCACCACCTTGTCGACGCCATGATCGAGCGTCGCGGAGAACAGCATATGCTGCGCATCGGCCGGAATCTGGCCAAGCAGACGCTCCACGCCGGGCAGGAAGCCCATGTCGGCCATCTCATCGGCCTCATCGAGTACCACACATTCGACGCTGCTCAGCGTAAGCGCGTTCTGACGCAGCAGATCCTCCAAACGGCCCGGGCAGCCGACCACGATTTGCGCACCGGCCTTGAGCTCGGCGATCTGACGGGAATACTTCACGCCGCCATACACGGTGGTGGTAGTCATGCCATACGCCTGTGCAAGCGGCAACAGCACCTCGTCGATCTGCTTGGCGAGCTCACGGGTGGGGGCAAGCACCAGAGCGCGAGGACGCGGCAGATTGGTCGCAGCCTTGCCCCCTGCACTGCCGCGGCGATCGGCCTCACGCTCGATGGCGGCGATATCATGCTCGCTGGCACCCAGACGTGCCACCAGCGGAATGGAGAAAGCAAGTGTTTTGCCGGAACCAGTGCGTCCACGGCCAAGAATGTCGCGGCCCGCGAGAGAGTCGGGAAGAGTGTCCGCCTGGATGGGGAAAGCGGTACGTTTGCCGTCGCTGGCGAGTACATGCGCCAAAGCGCCCGGCACGCCAAGCTCGGTGAAAGTAGGTGCGGCATCGTTCACGATGCTCTGCTCGGAATATTCGGAAGAATTATCGATATTGGGCACAGTGGCCTTTCGTTCAGGTATTGCGCCGTTTGCGCAAACTACCCTACCGTACCCCATGGCGTCCACTTTCGGCACGCTGACGTATGTCGTGCCAGTAATCCAGTAAACGTGGCCGGATGCGAGCGCCGTCCGGTTTTGGCCGCGCCTATCGATTACCAATCGTAGCCGAGCCATGGCATCATCGGCTTGCCGACGCGCAGACCGGGCGGCACGGCTGACGTCCGAACCAACGAAATCATATACCGACTCATCGCACGCTACTTGGCTTTGCGCCGTGCCGGAAACTGCACTTCCGAAAGGAGTATCGCGCCGAAAATCACCGCGAACCCGCAGACGGACGGTACGGTGAGCCGTTCCCCGGTGAAGATCACGGCGATCACCATGGCGAAGATGCATTCGGTGCTCAAAATCACCGAGCCTTCAGTAGTCGGCAGATTCTGCACGGCAATGGTCTGGAAAATCTGCGCGATGATGGTCGAGCCAATCACCAGATAGGCAAGGCACAGCACCACATCCAAACGAAGCCACGAGGCCGAAGGCGAACCATCGAACAATGCGGCGCCGACACCGAAGAACACCGCGCACCAGGCGAATTCGGCCAGCATCAGCGCCACCGCATCGAATTTCCTGCCCATCATGCCCACGACCACCAGATTGATCGCATAGAACAACGCTCCGATGATCGTCAGCACATCGCCGGAACTCATGCCGATAAGATCCGACCCGCTTGTGCCGCTCAACGAGACCAGACCGATGCCGAACGCACACACGAGCGCCGCGGCAATATGCTGCATGTTGGGGCGTTTATGCGTCAGCGCCCAGATGACGAACGGCACCATCACGCAATACGTGTCGGTGAAGAAGCTGTTACGCCCGGGCGACGTGGTCTCCAGCCCCTTGAGCTGCAGCAGAAATCCCATCCAGTAGGTCAGGGCGAGCATGAGACCAGGCACGATATAGCGCTTAAGTCCGATCTTGCGCAAGTGCGGCAGGAACACCAACGCCATGAGAATAACCGATGCGGCCATACGGAAGAACATCATCCACTGGGTCGTCATAACACCCTGCACATGTTTGAGCATGGTGTACCCCGAACCCCATACGGCGGCATTGACGAGCATCATCAGACGGGCGATGGTTCTGGATACGCTTATGCCTTCATGCGTGGAATCATCCCGGCTTCGCACGTCGCCGTCACCCTGCGTCTGCCGTAATGCCTCGCCCATCTGTTCCATTCCTTTCCTCGATCTGCTCCCGCGACGAATACTGTAGCCGCAGCGCACACGTAACACGCGTATTCGCTTCGGCATGTTGTCTATCGGCATCGAGCATCGCTCGCGCTACCGTGTCGCGCAAACAACCTTGAAGGACGCCCACGGCCAACTATGCGTCGGCACGCGGCCGAAACGGGCACCCCGCACAAATCAGTGACGAAGGGTCGGGCTGGCATGTCGTTTCCCCACACGTCGAGCGGGACGTAAGATCCGCCACCTGCAGCAGGCCGCGTTCCTGCGCGCGTGAAATGGCCATGACGATGAAATCGACCGGCAGGTGACGTCGATCGGCAACCTGCCGTATGGACAATCCGGCTTCCATGTCGCAGGCCACGTCCATGACGATATCCCCCGACGAACCGCCACTCCGCTGCGCCTCAGGCCGCTTGTCGGTATGCCGCCAGTCTCTCGCGCCCAGACCATGCCAGGGCATGTCACCACATCAATCGCAACAGTGGGAAGGCTACAACGGCCAGCACGTATGCCACCACAAGGCTCAGGCACACCGATTGCGCGGCCACTTTCGTGCCGTATTGCCGTCGCAGTTCCGCCACCGTCGCCAGACACGGCGTGTACGCGAGCGTGAACAACAGGAATGCTATGGCCGCGGCTTTGCCATGCCCATGTGAGGATTGTTCGAACGAGGCGCGCAGTTTCTGGCCGAATGTCCCCTTGTCCGCATTCTGGCCGGATTCATCCGGTTCGCCCGCATGGTAGGACTGCGACATGGAGCCGATCGCCACCTCCTTGGCCACGAATCCCGTGATCAGCGCGGCGGAAGCATGCCAGTCGTCGAATCCGGCAGGCGCGAACACGGGGGCGACGGCATCGGCGAGCACACCATATGCGGAATCGTGCACATCGTCGACGTGCGCGAATCCGCCTGTGCCGGCGACCACGGGAATGCCTTGCAACAGCCACAGCGCCGTGATCGTCGAAATGATGATCACGCTGGCTCCACGGATGAAGCCCTACAGCCGCATCAAGGTCACCATCCGCATGACCTATGGCTTCCACCACGTCAGCAGCCTCATCGCGCTCGTCATGCTCCGCTGCGGCGGACTCGACATACACCTACCACAACCAAGAACCTAACCCACGAAAACAGCAGAAGCCCCTCAATTCTTCAATTCCACTACAAAGGTCACATCACAGCATACGCACGCCGACGCGCGTATGCGTGCACGACTCCAGCAACGAGCCGTACCCGCCGTTAGATGGCAGGCTTCAGTATCGTGACGCCATGCGTTAGCGTCACCATGCAACGATAGGAACACACTATTCAATAGTGCATCATGAAGGCGTGACGTTGCCCTTGCGCAGGTGCCGTAAGACTCCGCGGACAAAGCAATGAGGCTCCCCCCCCCCCCCGCGAGAAGGGAAGCCTCATATTTCATTCATTCTATTCAGCGATGATGACGCCGAATCACCGATCATCCTTTGGGAACAGCGCGTCGAAGGCATGTTCCATCACGGACTTACGGCGGATCACACCGACGAGTCTGCCATCACCATCCACCACCGGCAGTTTCTTGAACTGCTTCTTGGCGAGGATTCGGGCCACCTCTCCAACATGCTGGTCGGGCGTGGCGGCAACGACCTTACGCGTGGCGATGTCCATCACCTTCTTGCCGGAGAGCGCCTGCACCTTGGAGGCCACGGTTTCGTCGTCGAACACCACCATCGTCGAACCGGTGCCGGTGGGAACCGTACGGGATTCATAGGTGGCAATCGATTTCAGGACATCGCCGTCGCTGACGAAGCCGACGAGCCTGCCATCGCCGTTCACCACGGGAAGGCTGGAGACGTTGAGGCGGATGAACTCGCGCACCACATGCGTGATGTCATCGCTGTCCAGGCAGCTGTAGGGCTGATCGTCCATAATCCCGCCGATGGACTGTTCCTGGGCCTGCTTGAACAGGGAGGCAGCGGGGGCCACGTATGCGCCGGCGTAGTGATGCTCGGCGGGCTGGACTTCAGTGGTTTCGACCGCGACTTCGGCGGAGGCTTGCGCCTCGTAGGCCTTGGCGTTGCGTGCGGCCTTCTCCTTGGCACGGCTGGTGACGGTGAAGATGCAGATGATCAGGGCGACCAGCGAGATGGCGGCGCACAGCAGGTAGGAGAACGCGATGCCGCTGGCCGTGGCGGACTTCACACCCTGGGACATGTGCAAGGCGGTCACGGATGTTTCTGCGGTGACCAGAAGCGAGGTCGCAATGGCTGCCGCGATCTGGCGGCCGGTGTTGGCGATGGCGTTGCCATGGGCGATCATGTCGTTCGGCAAAGCGTTGACGCCCCAAGTGTTGATCGGCATGTTGGCGATAGCCTGACCGGATGCCTGCAATGCGCAGAACACGGCGACAAACAGCACTGATGTCCTGGTGTTGATGGTGCCGAGAAGACCAAGAGAGATGGTCATGAGCGCAAGGCCGCCGATGCCCACGCCGCGCGGGCCGAATTTGTCGAATGCGGCACCGGCGACCGGACTCAGGATGATGCCGACCGCCGCGGCGGGCAGCATGACCATGCCGGTGACGGTGGCGGATTGGCCGAGTACATTCTGGATGAAGATAGGCAACGTCACGTTGGTTGCGGCGACTGCGGCGTTAATCAGAGTGACCAGAATCGCGGAGTTGCGGAAGTTGCGGGTGGCAAGGGTGTCAACGCGCAACAATGGCTCATCGAGCTTGACTTGCTTGTATACGAATGCGACGAAGGCCACAAGACCAACGACGATTGAAATAATGACGGCCGGACTGGTCCATCCCATCGTGGAAGCAGACGAGAAGCCATAGAGCAGGCCACCGAACGCGATGGTCGAAAGGATCACGGACAGGATGTTGAGCTTTGGGTTCTTCAACTCGCCGACGTTCTTGAGCATCATCGTGCCTCCGACAAGGATGACCAGTGCCACAACTGCGATGCCAATGAACATCGGGCGCCATCCGAAACTGTCAATCACCAGACCACCGACAACCGGGCCGATAGCCGGGCCGGCGGCCATGACGATACCGGCCATGCCCATGGCGGTACCGCGCTTATCCGGCGGATAGACGAGCATCGGCACTACGGCGACCAATGGCAACAGCACGCCGGAGCCGGCGGATTGCAGTATGCGTCCGACGAGCAACAGCACGAAATTCGGCGCGACGGCACACAGCAGTGTGCCGACCATGAAAGTGGCAAGAGCTCCGGCGAAGAGCTTTCGGGTGGAGAATTTATCAATCAGATAGCCTGAAATCGGCACCATGATGCCCGAGACCAGCATGTAGACGCTGGTCACCCACTGCACGGTGCCGGTGGTGATATTGAAATCACGCATCAGTGCCGGCAAGGCCGGTGACATGACGGTCTGGTTGAGCAGCGCGATGAACGAGCCGACGACGATCACGCCCACGACGATGAATCGGGCGTGCGAATCAATAGGCTTTACGGAACTGGCGGCGGACCCGAATTCCGCGGTCCTCTGTGAGGTCACAGCATTTCCTTCTGTTGGTAACGGTATGTATGGGCGATCCGGCCCCATACTTGTGTCAAGACGCGGGGACACTGATGAGTCCGGAGTAAAGGAAAAGCCGCCATCCGTTCCGCATTCATATACGGCAAACGATTCGCGGCTTTGCGTAAGTTGATGGCTATGGTGAGCGATTCATGCGATGTCGACTGCGGATGGGCCATCGGTACATCCCGACATAAGGCGTGTCCCCGCTACACCAGCATCGAGAATAGGGCCATTTGTGGATTGGCAAACAGAACATTGCCGACGAACGACCCACAGCAGGCGCGTGCGATGAACATCGCGTAGCGATACAGGTTCATGGCATCTCCTTGATGGGTCTTCATACGGCAGACATCGAGAAGCCTATCATCAGTCAAACCGACGGTGAAAACCACGTATGCCCGACAATACACAAAATCTTCACAAAAGGGTTGGGCTTACCGCATACGATCCGCCTGAATAGCGGTCCGAGAATGAATCAGGGGCGAGCTAAGGGTTACGTCTCGTGTTTCCGTCATGCTGTCTGGCAAAATAGTGAAGCTGAACATGCGAGGCATCGACCGGAATTGGAAAGGGGCGAATCATGCGAGTTCTCGGCAATATCCTGTGGATCATTCTTGGTGGGTTGGCCATCGCAATCGGATGGGCAGTGGTGGGACTGATTCTGTGCATCTCCATCATCGGCATCCCGCTCGGCATTCAAGCGTTCAAGATGGCGGGACTCACCCTGACGCCGTTTGGCGCAACCGTGCAATACGGCGGCGGAGTCGGCTCTGCCTTGGCCAACATCCTGTGGGTGGTGCTGGTCGGCTGGTGGATGGCGCTCGGCTATCTGGGAGCCGGCATGCTCAACTGCATCACCATTATCGGCATTCCGTTCGGATTGCAATCATTCAAGATGGCCAAGCTTGCGCTCTGGCCGTTCGGCGCGGAAATCGTCAACCTGTAGATTCCAAATACTACAAAGCTGCCAAAGCAACCCTTGACGAGGCGGTCACCGACGTCAACAATTGGATTGACCAGCAAGCCACCGAGGCCGAATAATAAAACACACATTATGCTGCTGCAGCAGCCAGTCCTTGCAGAACAATGTCATGACAAAGGCCTGAGAAAACGACTTCTCAGGCCTTATCCGTGCCGCTCCTCAGTCGCTTGTAGCGACAGCTCCCCTCAAAGAGGGGAGCCAGAGAAACACTTACTTCGAGACGTTGAACTTGAACTCCACGATGTCGCCGTCCTGCATGACGTAGTCGCGGCCTTCCTGGCGGAGCTTGCCTTCCTCCTTGATGGTCACCATGGAACCATCGGCGGCCACGAAGTCGTCATAGGAGACGATGTCGGCCTTGATGAAGCCCTTTTCGAAGTCGGTGTGGATCACGCCGGCGGCCTGCGGGGCGGTGTAGCCCTTGTGGATCTGCCATGCGCGCACTTCCTTCTCACCAGCGGTCAGGAAGGTGGACAGGCCGAGCGTGTCATAGCCGACGCGTGCCAGCTGATCGAGGCCGGATTCCTCCAGACCGGCGTCGGCGAGCATTTCGCGGGCGTCGTCCTCGTCCAGCTCGGTCAGGTCGGCTTCGAACTGCGCGTTGAGGAAGATGGCCGGAGCCGGAGCGACGGTGGCGGACAGTTTGGCCTTGAGCTCGTCGTTCTGCAGCTCGGAGTCGTCCACGTTGAACACGTAGATGAACGGCTTGGCGCTCATCAGATGCAGGTCGTACACGGAGTCCTTGTCGAAACGGCCTTCACGGGCGGCCTTGTCGAGCGTCTCACCGGCTTCGAGAATCTCCTTGGCCTGCTTGACGGCATCCATGTATGCCGGTTCGATCTTCTTGCCGCGCAAATCCTTTTCCAGCTTCGGCAGCGCGTTCTCGATGGTCTGCAAATCGGCGAGGATGAGCTCGGTGTTGATGGTGTCGATGTCGTCGGCCGGATCGACCTTGCCGTTGACGTGCACGATGTCGTCGTCTTCGAAGGCTCGCACGACCTCGCAGATCGCATCGGCCTCACGGATGTTGGCAAGGAACTTGTTGCCCAGGCCTTCGCCTTCGGAGGCACCCTTGACGATGCCTGCAATGTCGACAAAGGTGACGGTGGCGGGCACGATCTTCTCGGTGTGGACGAGCTTGGCCAGCACGGGAAGACGCTTGTCCGGCAGCGGCACGACACCGGTGTTCGGCTCGATGGTGGCGAACGGGTAGTTTTCCGCAAGCACGTTGTTGCGGGTCAGTGCATTGAACATGGTGGACTTGCCGACGTTCGGCAGTCCGACGATTCCGATAGTAAGAGACATGGTTCCCAACCATACAACCACCGGCCTATGAACCTGTTCGCACCGAGCCGCTGCCGTGTTGTGCCGGCAGGCCAATGATGGCCGTATCCGGCACCGCCCGATCTCGAGTCGGTTCCTTGTCGAATTCCCCTATCCGACCTGCAGAACGCGTCTCATGCTCAATCTGGCGAATGAGCGGCACCGGATTCCTTGCTGAACGGGGTGGTAACGGCCACCGTCACTGTTCAATCGCGTCGACGGCCTTGATGATCGCGCCACGGAACGCGCTCTCCTCCAGCGAGGCGACACCTTTGATGGTGGTGCCGCCAGGCGAGCATACGGCATCCTTCATGGCACCCGGGTGTGTTTCCGTGGCGAGATACAGAGCACCCACACCTTCCACCATCTTCGCAGCCAAACGATATGCCGTGGCACGCTGCAAACCGTATTTCACACCGGCGTCGGCGAGCGCTTCGATGTACATGTCGGTGAAGGCGGGCGCGCATCCGGCCACGCACATGGCGATGCCCATGTGTGCGGAGTCGACGCGTTCGATGAGGCTGATCGGCGCGAACAGCTGTTCGAATATTTCGGTCTGCGTCTCGCTGAGCGTGTTGTCGGATTCGGTGACGAGCACGCCTTTGCCTACGGCCATTGGCGTGTTCGGGATGGTGCATTGGATGTGCACGGCGTCGAACTGTTCGCCGAATAGATAACGGTATTTATTGAGATCCCAGCCTGCTGCGATGGAGACGACGAATTTGCTGCTTTGGGCGAGCTTGGCGACGATGGGGCCGATTACGTCTTCGATCTGGTAGGGCTTGATGGCGATGACGACCACGTCGGCGGCGTCGGCTACTTCCGCGGCGGTGTGTACGGCTCGGATGCCGAATTTGGCGGCGTTGCGTTCGAGTTTGTCGTAGTGGGCGGCGCAGGCGACGATGTGTTCGCCGTCCAGTACGCCGGCGTCCACCATGCCTTGTGCGATGGCCTGCGCCATGTTGCCGTATCCGATGAATCCGATGGTGTGGTTGTTCATGGGGTTTCCTTCCCTGCTTCCTGTTGCAGGAAGCAATGGTTCGTGTTGCGTCTGCCGGTTCGGCAGCGGGTTATGTGCTTAAGGGGATTAGAACAGTTCCTCCAGGTCGCCGCGGTTCAGCGCTTCCGTGTAGAGGTGTTTGAACACCGTGCTGCCGTGTAGTCCGTCGTGTTCGAATTCGTTGGTGGTCCAGTAGTGCGAGTTGCCCACGCGCGAGAGGGTGTCGAGTTGCAGCCCGGAGTCGACGTACATGTCGTCGAAGTATACGGCGGCCTGCAGTGGCACCTCGTTGCGTGCCAGCTGGTCCGCGTCGTAGATCGTGCCGAAATGCGTGCTTTCCATCAGCACGTCCATGGCCGGCTTGAAGGGGCGGAGTGCCGCCTCCTGTTCGAACATCCATGGGAACATCGCTTCGCCGGTGAAGTTGAGAGGACGCTCCCCCGCATCGAATTCCGGATGCTCGTCACGTACACGCTGCGCGGCCCAACGAATAGGCGTTTCCAGTTCGCCGTTGGCGTAGATGAACTCCTGTAGCGGCCAGTACAACGGACGGGAGGCGGTGGCGTCCATGACCTTGGCGAGGAATTCGTCGGAGAGCTCGGAATCGGCGGATGCGGAGCCGTCGCCGTCAAGGAAGGCGTCGTCAAGAATCCAGTGGACGCGTTCGAAGCTTGGTTTCATGCCGAAATCGGAGCCGAGCATCTGGAAGCGTTCGACGGTGAGCGGATCACCGTTGGGCAGGCTCACGGGTTCGGCGTCGAGCTTGTCGGCGATGATGGCCGCACGCTCGACGTCCTGTGGGTAGCGCTTGTAGAATTGCGCGGTTTTGCGGGCCATGCGCGGGAACGTATGACGGTACACGTCGGTCGCATCGGCGGGAACATGCGGAATGCCACCCGTGGTGAAACTGGCGATAACTCCTTGCGGGAACAGCGAGAGATACGTCAACGTCAGGAATCCGCCGTAGCTTTGACCAAGCGTGACCCACTGCTTGCCGCCGAATTCGGTGCGACGCAGATGTTCGAAGTCGCGCACGATGGAGTCCGCGAGGAAATGCTTAAGATATGCGGCGCCTTGCATGCCGTCCATACGGTTCATGATGTGCGTGTCGACGCGGGAGGAACGCCCGGTGCCACGCTGGTCAGGCAGAATCACACGGAAATGCTTGATGGCCTCTTCGATCCACCCGTCGGAACTTGGGCTGAGCGGACGCGGGCCGGAACCGCCAGGACCGCCCTGCAAAAACACGAGCAACGGCAGATCATCATGCACATGTTCGGGAGCGGTGACCACACGGTAGAACAGGCTGATCGATTCGCCATCGAACCCATGCCCCGGCTCATGACCTGTCCAATCCAACGGCACCTTGATGGAACGATCTTCAATATGCAATCCGGGCACGTAGTATTCGCTCAGCAACGTCATGCATTCACCTTTCCCTTGGCATCATCGGCATGTTCAATGCGGGTAGTGACTTTTTGATGGCTTCCATCCCACCCACATGCGGAGACAACCTTACCTCACAAAAGCGGCTTTATCTTACCGCTATTTCATTCCTGCGCATGATGGCGTCACAGCATATCTGGCGCTAGGGTGGAACGTATGTCGAATCTCAAGCAGCGTCTCTTGTCATGGATGCATGGCCATGTCTTCGCAGGCGATCTCATCATCACGCTTGTTATAGGTGTTCTGCTGTTCGGCGTGACCGGCAGCATCACCTATAATCCGGGATTGCTGTTTGACCTTAAGCCTTCCACACAGATGGCATGGGAAGCGGCAATGCTTATTCCGCTGCTGATCCGTCGATGGTGGCCGCAGACCGGAGCGTTGCTCTGCGTGGCATTGACCTTGGCGCATCTCATATTCGGCCCCTGCCTGTTGGGCGCCGATATTCTGGCATTGTTCATGCTGTATTCAGTGATCGTCTACGGCAATCCCAAAAACACGAAAGCCTTCATTACTCTGGCGTTGACCATCGGTCTTCTGGCTTCGGCGCTGATAGCATGGACCATGACCAATGGACCACTGCTCACCGGAGGCAAAGTGCATACATGGAGCAGCTGGAACGGCCCAAATCCGAATGACATTATGGTCACGGAAGACACTCTCGGTTCCATCTACACAGGAACATCCATGTCGAAAGTCGCCGACATGATGGCGCAATACATGCTGGTACTGACGCCGATTTTCGAAGTATGCATTATTTCCACCGTCATTGTAGCGTTCTGGCAGCGTGCCCGTCTGGCAACCATTCGCATGATGCGGGAACGCAATGAGGCAATCGCCGCGCGAGACCAGAATGAACGCGATATCGCCGCGTTGGCGGAACGCGCACGCATCGCACGTGACATGCACGATGTGGTGGCGCACACCCTGTCGATCATCATCGTGCAGTCCGACGGCGGTCGCTATGCAGGCACGCATGATCCCGCGGTGGCCAGAAACACCATGGAAACGATTCGACACGAATCGGAACGCGCACTGCATGACATGCAACGTCTTCTGGGAGTATTCGGGGGTTCACCGCACGCCGATTATAACGATATCGGCAATCTTGTGGAACAAGCGCAACACGTCTCCCCCGACATTCGAATCCGACGGAATATCACCGGCACCGCCAGCCCAGAACAACTCAGCGAACAAGCCTCGATAGCTTCCTACCATGTAGTGCAGGAGGCGCTGACGAATATCCGCAAGTATGCGGGGCCGCACGTCGATGTACATATTGAAGAGTTATGGAACAACGGTTTGCTCACTGTGACCATCACCGACAATGGTCATGGCGCGGCGGCCAATATCGATGGGCATACGCCAGGTTACGGCCTGCTGGGCATGAAAGAACGCATCGAATCGGCCGGAGGCTCATTGCAGGCTGGCCCCCGACTCGGCGGAGGCTTCGAAGTCATGGCCACCCTGCCTTACGGCGGTAAAGAACAGGTGACAGACGAAACCGGCGAACAGTATGCCTCGGAACAGTCCGAATCGTGCAACATAACTGCCATATCCAGCACAGCGAAATTATCCGACGAAGCAATCGCACCTCACACAGTCGTCAACATATCGGCGCGAATCCCGGATCAACCATCGGAGCAGACGCAGGAAACCAACCAACCGACCGGTCGCGATCATCGTTCGAACGCCCTGCAACATTTGCGCATCACCGCACCCAATCTGCATGATTTGCTCAAATCGTTGAAACTGAAATCCGTGGAACCTGCAAATACATCCAATGTGCGAGGGCTGAATTGGGTGGAGCGTGTTTCCGCGTGGACGCAGCATCATTATGTGCTCATGGATACCGTTGGTGCCGTGGCATTGGTCACGCTGCTGAATCGCATGTCGATCACGCTCTTTTTTGATGGTTCATCTCATGCGCAGCTCTCACATGCGATCGCCGCATGCTGCTTGCTGGCGCTGGCTCTTCGACGCAGGTTCCCCGAGACTTGCGCGCTTATTGTGTTCGTATTGTCGGTTGTGCAATTGGTGTTTTTGGGATCGATTGAGGTCGGGCACATCGTAGCGTCGCTGTGCGCACTGTATTCAGCCGTATTGTATGGGCGTGAACACGCATGGCGTTGGACCGGTCTTGCCGCTGTCACCTGTTCAGCTCTGATGGGCTTGAAAATCGCAGCCGACCAACATGGATACACTACCTTGTTCGACGCCATCGCCGCTTCCGTGGGCTTGACAAAACCGGTTTCAGCCACGGCAAGTAGTGGTGCAGCGTTCTTTACCGGCGTTATGTATACGGTTGCGGTGTTGATGCTGTGCGCCGGCATTATGGCGTGGGCACGTTGGGCTCGTTCCAGTGATTCCAACGCACTGGTGTTGCAGGCGCGAGAGGAAGCGCTGGTGGCCGAGCAGGAGAAACAGCGTATTCTCGCGGCGAATATGGAACGTGACCGTATCAGTGCCAGCATTCAGGCTGAGGTCACTGCCACGTTGAACAGCGTGATCAACCAAGCCGTCGATGGCATTCGCATGTTGGATCGCGCCGAAACACAAGGCAAGGAGCCAACCGCCGACGAGATTTCCACAGCGTTCAAAGCCATTGGAGAACAGGGGCGTGCCGCGCTTAAGCGTATGCGCGAACTGCTTGGCGTGCTTCGTGAGACTGGTTTCAGCGATGACGCTCATGCCGGTAGCGCGAGCGAACTGCAGTTGAGGCCTGCAGCACCGCTGGAGGAGCAGCTGCAGCGCGTGTCTCGATAGCCGGTTCAAGTTTTCAGGGAGATGTAAGGGTTTATTTTGCACTGTGAGCGGAACAATGCCGATAAGGTGGAGAGTATGAGTGAAGAACAGAAGATTCATGTGGTCATTGCCGATGATCAGGAATTGGTACGTGCCGGTTTTGCTATGGTGATCGGCTCCCAACCTGATATGGCGGTCGCGGCACAGGCTCGCGATGGTGCGGAAGCCATGGCGTTGGCGGAAACACTGCATCCTGATGTGGTGTTGATGGATGTGCGTATGCCAGGCATGGATGGTATTGAAGCGACTCGGCAGATCAGCGCGTTGCAGCATCGGTTCGCTGCCGATGGCACGAAATCAGAAGTCGCCCGTACCAAGGTGATTATTTTGACGACATTCGATTTGGATGAATATGTGATGGCGGCGATCAATGCCGGAGCTTCGGGGTTCCTGCTGAAAGATACAGAACCGGAAACGTTGTTGAATTCGATTCGCACGGTCTTTCAAGGTAATGCGATTATCGCACCGTCCGCCACGAAACGCCTTATCGAGAAAATGATGGAAGGCGATTTCATGGCTGCGAATGTTGGTGCACATGGAAATTCCACTGCTTCTTCCACTTCTGATTCGACGTACACCGATCCGGAATTAGATGAACTGACCGATCGCGAGCGCGAAGTGCTTATTGAGATCGCGCATGGATTGTCGAATCAGGAGATTGCCGACAAGCTTTTCATCAGCCTGACGACGGTGAAAACGCATGTGGCGCATATTCTGTCGAAAATCAATGCGCGAGACCGCGTCCAAGCCGTCGTGTTCGCCTATGAAAACCATCTCGTATAAAACCTTCATAAAAACGCATTCAGGCAACAAAAAATGCTCCTTCTTCCGAAGGAGCATTTTATGTAGTGATCTAGGCTTCCGCGAGCGCCTCAACCGGCGGCACCTTGGCCGCGCGGCGGGCGGGCGCGACACTGGCCAGCAATGCTGCCACAGCCGCCACGGCAAGCACAATGCCGTTGATTCCCCATTCAAACGGGAACACCACGGTGCCGTACAGACTGAACACCACGTATGCGCCCAGCCAGCCGAACAATGTGCCAAGTAGAATGCCGGCAAGGCCGGATACCACGGAGATGAGCAGCGCTTCGATGGCGAGTGACGCCCGCAGCTGGCCGCGGGTCATGCCGATGGCTCGCAGGGTGGCCGATTCGCGGGTGCGTTCGATCACCGATAGGGACAGTGTGTTGGCCACGCCGATCAAGGCGACCAGTACCGCCACGGCGATCAGTCCCACCATAAGCATCATCATGGAGTCGATCATCTGTGCCCAGGTGATGCGTTCGGCGATCGGTCCGGTCACTGTCGCATCAGTGCTCTTTTCCAATGCGGCCTGCATGTCGTTGTAGATGCCGTCGACGGAAACTCCCGACTTGTCAGTATCTGCTTTGACCAGCAACACATGGGTGGCGGCATCAAGGTCACCATTGGTGAAATGACTTTCATCCACGAATCCGACAGCTTCATACTGTGCGGATACGCGACGGTAGTCGGCTTGGTTTGCTTGCAATGTCAGCGAACGCGTAGCGTCGCCGTCCTGGTTCCATTCGGTGGAGAAATCAGCCGTGCCGTTGGCGAACTGCAGCTCCTTGCCGGTTTGCGCATTGTATGTTGGCATGAGAACGCTATCACTGTCGATGGAGGCGTTACCCAAGTTGGCACGCATGACCTGCTTGACCTGATCGATGTTCTTCACACCGACCAGCAATGCGGACGTAGGCCGGGTTCCATCCGCTTTCTCCAAGGTCACGGAAACCGCCGGCGCATACAACGTGTCGGACACGCCGTTGATGTCGGCTACATCCTTGGCCATTTGCTGGCTGATGTCATCGCCCATGGCCACGATGTCGACGCTATAACGGGTGGCGAGCGCACCATTCATAGTCTCTTTGGCGCTAGCGGCACCGGTTGCGATGGTGGAAACCAAGGTGACGCCGATGAGCAGAGCGGCACCGGTTGCTGCGATGCGTCGCGGATTCTTCTGAATGTTGGCGTGTGCAACTGTTGCGGAAGATCCTGTCAGTGAGGCCAGCGCTCCAGCACCCTTCATGAGGGTCGGCATCCAGAACACCGCGGTGACCACCATGCCGAGGAACACCAGTGCAGCGCCGACGATGGCTATGAGCAGAATCATCGTGAATTGATCGCCGTTCGCTTCCTCGCCGCCATTGGTGGCTTGTACCTGCCAGATGGAAAATACTGCCATGGCGATACCGACCACCACCATCAGAATACCGATTATGGCTCGAGTGAGACTGGAACGACGGTTGTCGGTCAGTTCAATCGGGCGCAATGCCTCCAATGGCGTCACCGCAGTAGCGGAACGTGCGGATCCCAAGGATGCGAGCACCGTCACCACAATACCGAAGAGAATAGGCACGACGGCGGCCTGCCAAGAGAAATTGAATCGCATACCCTCTTGCATGATGTCACTGACGCACATGCCCCACATGAGCAGACTTCCCAGTACCACGCCAAGCACGGATGCGACGAAGCCAAGCACTGCCGCTTCAAACAGCACGGAACCATACAGCTGGCCTTTCTTCGCGCCGATGGTGCGCAGCAAGGCGAGTGTGCGGCGGCGTTGCGCCACGAGCACTTGGAACGTGTTGGCGATCACCAGTGCCGCCACGAACATGGCAAGCACGCCGAAGCACATGAGGAATGTGGTGACGATGTTGGTTTGGTTGCCGGTTAAGGATTTGATGCTTTCGTCACTGACCTGCTGTCGCGGCATCAAATCGAAATGCTTTGGCAGCAACGCTTTCACACTGTTGATGGTTTTTGCGGATGCGCTGTTTCCATCCAAGGCAAGGTCGAGGTATACCGTTGTTGTTCCGGTGGTGTTGAAATCGCCTGTTCCCTGCATTGCGGCAAGCAGATTGTTGGATCCTACAATCGCACCACCATAGTACGAGTAGGCACCGTTTGGATCGGAGGTGAGTCCGACCACGCGCACGTTGTCCGCTTTGGCTTTGCCATCGGCGCCTACCTCATATCGGGAGGTCAGGCTTACAGTGTCGCCAATGCCGACGTTCAGCTGTTTCGCCATGTCTTCCGGCAGTGCGACTTCGTTGGAGTCCTTCGGCTGGTCCCCTTCCGTAATGTTCACGGGGAGCATGTTCTTCTGTGCCGCGGTGGAGATAATCTCACCGCTGATGGTGCTGTCTCCCTTGGAAACACTGGCGCCGGTTTCCACCGAAGCGCGGACGCCGTCGACCCCTTCGATGCCGGCGATCTGGTCGAGATGGAAGTCGCCGACAGTGCTGGAGTACGCTTCGTTGAGTTCCTCATCACTCAGGTCGGAGCTGTTGACGGTCACCGCATAGTTGGCGTTTCCGAACATAGCGGTCAGCCGCCGTGTCAGGGAGTCGTTCATGGCATTGCCGAACAGGAAGGTGCTGGCGATGAACGCCGTGCCGATCATGATGGCGATACCTGCGGGTATGAGCATGCGCTTGGTTTTTCGCATGAGTTTCAAAGTGATGGACCACATGGTGAATTCTGTTCCCTTCTTCGAATGCTTCTACAGTGCGTTTAGTGGGAATGTCTCGCGGAAGCCGCATTCATTGTGGCGGCTTCGCGTTCCTTCATCAACAGTTCACTCATCTGGTCTGCTGTCGGATTGTTCACGTCCGTCACAATCTGGCCGTCGGCAAACACGAGCGCACGGTCGGCGTAAGACGCGGCGACCGCATCATGCGTGACCATGATGATGGTTTGGCCAAGTTCATTGACGGAACGTTTCAGGAAGCTCAGCACTTCGGCGCTTGATACGGAGTCAAGATTGCCGGTGGGCTCGTCTGCGAATACTAGTTTCGGTTTGGTGATCAATGCTCGTGCGATGGCCACACGCTGCTGTTGACCTCCCGATAGTTCGTTCGGACGATGATTGAGACGTTCCTTAAGACCAAGTGTCTCCACCAGCAGACGCAACCACTGTCGGTCGGGTTTCGCTCCAGCCAAGGTCAATGGCATGAGAATGTTCTGTTCGGCGGTGAACATCGGCAGCAGGTTGAAGCTTTGGAAGATGAATCCGATGTCGCGGCGGCGCAGCAACGTAAGCTGGTTGTCGTTCATGCGAGTCAGATCGTCGCCATTGAATATGATGTGCCCGCCGGTTGCGGAATCCAGTCCTGCCAACGTGTGCATCAACGTGGATTTGCCGGAACCAGAGGGTCCCATAATCGCCGTGAATTTTCCTTGTTCAAAAGCGACGTTGACGCCACGCAATGCATGCACCGTGTTATTCCCGGAACCGTAGTCCTTCACAAGATCCACGGTTGCAATGGCCGTATTGGTAGCTTTGATGGTGTCCCTGATATCCATGCCGTCATTCCTTTCTTTGGATTACCTCCAAAATTACGGAAAAACAGCTGATTCAAATATCATGCGTTGGTCTGAATTATCATCTCATCCTTGAGAATGAGCAAAAATGAGACGCCTCATGCCATTGATTCATCAATCGTCGAAGAGCACACCATCCTGCGGAGGCTCAAGCCAATACGACTCTTTTCCACACTGACGGTGGATGCCCACCAGGTCTGTTCCATGCCTGGCAATGGTCGAATAGACTCGGCAGATCAGCGCATTGCAGCATCGGTTCGCTGCCGACGGCACGAAATCAGAAGTCGCCCGTACCAAGGTGATTATTGTGACGACATTCGATTTGGATGAATATGTGATGGCGGCGATCAATGCCGGAGCTTCAGGGTTCCTGTTGAAGGATACCGAACCGGAGACGCTGCTGAGCTCGATCCGCACGGTATACCGAGGCAATGCGATCATCGCGCCATCCGCCACCAAACGCCTGATCGAGAGGATGACCACGGGTGCCGGTCTGACGGCCGCCCCGGCCCAGCCCACATACACCGATCCGGAACTCGATGAGCTTACCGACCGCGAGCGCGAGGTGCTGATCGAAATCGCGCGGGGTCTGTCGAATCAGGAAATCGCGGACAAGCTGTTCATCGGTCTGCCTACGGTGAAGACGCATGTGGCGCATATCTGGCAAAGATCAACGCCCGCGACCGTGTGCAGGCCGTGGTGTTCGCCTACGAGAATCATCTGGTCTGATTCGGCCGTCTTCCGATTCCGGCTCCTGTACATCGGCCGGCCTTATGCCGGCATAAATATCGTTGCCGTCCGATTCGTTCGCTGTAGAACGGGTCGGACGGCAACGGTTTATGTCAGGCTGTTTGCGTCAGCGTTGCGTCAACGCTCGTTCTTCGCGGCCTTGGCGGTTTTGATCAGCATTGCGAGAGCTGCCATGATGGCGGCGGCCAGGGCGATGGCGATCAGCGCGGCACCGGTTTTGCCCAGCATGTTCTGTTCAGCGCCGTTCTGAGCTTTGCCGGAGGCGATAGTGCCGCTGGGTTCGGTGTTGTCGGCCTTCGTGTCCGAAGATCCCTGCGCGGGCGCTTGGAAGTCGAAGCTGACGGTCTTGCCGGACTGTCGACCGGTCACGGTGAGCGTGTACTCGCCACCTTCCGTGATGCTGTCCAGGGCGATGCCGGTGGATTGTGCGGTCTTCACGCGCACGCCGGAAACGGGGGTGCTGGAGTCGGATGTCGCCAGGGTCTTGCCGGAGGTCTTGTCTTTGAGCTCGTAGGAGAGCACCGCATCGCCGTTGAAACCGGTGGCTTCAGCAGTGTATGCGCCGTTGTTCGCGTTGACCTTGACTTCGGCGTTGGATGACAGTGCGCTCTGGGATTCGGTGGAGGTGGCCAGTCCGAGCGCTCCGGCGATGGTGTAGAAGTTGTCGGTCTGGTCGGTCAGGCCGGTGACGCGCTGGGCGCCGGGGCCGGAGGCTGCGATGCGCAGCTGGGTGCCGGTGTGTTCCATATCGCCGCCGTTGTAGCCGCCGTCCTCGTCGCGGGAGTCATCCTGCGCGGTGCCGTAGGAGACGACCATGTTGATGCCGTCGGCGGTCTTGAGCACGGTGGACAGTGCATAAGCCGGCTGGGCGTTGAGGATCTGGGAGGTGTGGGCATGGTCGGCGGTGACGATCACAAGCGTATTGTTCAGGTCGACGTTCTTGAGCGCATAGGTGATGGCCTGGTCGAAGTCATCGGTCTCGCCGATCTGACCGCAGGCGTTGCCGGCATGGTCCTGCTTGTCGATGGACGCGCCTTCGACCTGCAGGAAGTAGCCGTTCTTCTGACCGTTCGGATTGGCGCCCAACAGATCAAGCGCCTTCTTGGTCATGTCCTTGAGCGAGACGCCCTGGTTGCCGAGCCAGTCGGCGTTCGGAGTGCATACGGTCGGGTTGGCGTCCTTGGCCGGATCCTTGGCGGTGGCCTTGGAGGGGTTGAACTTGGTGGGCATGTTGCCGTCGCTCATCAGGGCGAGCACCGGCTGGTTGTCCTTGTATTGCAAGGCGTTCATGGCGGCGGGGTCGTTTTCGACGGTTTGGAAGCCCATTTCCCTGGCCTGTTCCCACACGGTCTTGCCTTGGTATTCGCCGCCCTGCACGGTCTGACGGAAGTACTTGGAACCACCGCCGATGGTCACGTCGGCACGGGTGTCGAGCAGCTGCTCGGAGATGGAGCCGATGCCGCCGTTCTCCTTGAGCTGATTGGCTAGGCAGCGTTTCAGGGCGTCATTGGAGGTGCCGTCGGTCTTGCCTTGCGGGCCGTAGCAGCCGCGCTCGGTGGAATGCGATTCGAGCACGGCCGGCGTGGCATCCTGGATTTCAGCGGTGGTCACGTTGCCGGTGGCCTTGCCTGCGGCTTTGGCCAGTTCGAAGAGGTTGAGCTGCGGATTGCCATACACGTCGACGTCCACGGCGTTGTTGTACGTCTTGGTGCCGGTGGCCCAAGACGAACCGGACGCGGAGGAATCGGTGACCGGGGTGATCTTGCCTGGGTTCGCATTGACTGCGAGACTGCCGTTGTTGTCCTTGCCGACGGCGCTGTCCTTGCTGCCGTTGCCCAGCGAGAACGTGGTGTACTGGCCGGTGCCTGCCTTGGCATCGCCGAGCGCACCCGGCTGGCCTACCGCGTCGAGACCCTCGAAGTGACCGTTGGCGCCCTTGAGGTAGTCGCGTGCGACGGTGATTTCGGAGTCGCCCATGCCATCGCCAAGGAAGAGGATGACGTTCTTGGCCTTCTCATTGCCGATCGAGGCGATGCGTTGCGCGCCGCCATGCTTGGCGAGTTCGGATACGGTTTTGCCGTTGGGACTGTAGGTACCGTCCACGGCGTATGCCGGCGCCGCCATCGCACCGAGCGCTGCAACGGATGCGAATGCTGCGACAGCGCCCTTGAGCGCCTTGTGCTTGTTCATATGTTCTTCTTTCTTCCGCACGGGGCCTTCCCGCGTTGTGTATTGGATCTTGCGATGCCAACGCACACGCTATGCCGTGCGGAAGTACGGGAGGAGACCCGTAGAAGAAATCCAAGTGAACCTTGATGGCCTTCAGGTGAACACTGGTGTCCATAAGCCGCCTGATATCCCGTCACCGCCATCCGCCCCATCAGCTTCAGCGATACAGGAAGCGACTGCGAAGTGCCGGCACTCAGCTTCTGAGCAGAACCTCCTCCAAAGCGCTGACCACCGATTCGGGCAGATCCACGGTAAGGAAATCACCGTCGAACCGCGGCCCCCTGTTTATCGCGGCGAACGATCCGATGGCATGCACACCTTCCTCGCGGATCGCGGTCAGCGCCTTTTCCTTGGCGAGGAACTGGATCTGCGCGTGAAGCAGAATCTCATAGCAGTCCTGTTCCACCGGGTTCTGTGCAATCCGCAGTCCGTCTGTGAACACCACACGCATCTGCTGGCGTGTCGGCACGTCGCGCACGGTAAGGGTGAGACTCATTGCGGCTTCGTCGTAGGCGATATCGGATGGACTCACCGCCACCGTCTTGCTCCCAACCGTCACATGGGCACAAGATTCCAGCGGACCCGGGGCAGGACGGGCAACACCACGAACGGTGATCGTCCACTCGCGCGATTGCGGTGCCGCGTCGGCGCCGTCACCGCATACCGGGTCGACGGTAAACACCGTGCTTTCATCGGCATGCCCCGAAGCACCTTCATGCCACTGCCAACGCAATTGCGTGTCGGCCGTACGCCCTGCAGCGGCATGCGCGTACACGCCGTCGTCCTCGCGCATCGTGAATTCACCGGTGGCACCCGGGAAAAGCAACACCTGCATTGCGGTCGGGTTGGCGACGGAGTTGACCTCGCTCCCCTCGCCCAGCCGTTGCATTGGCACGATCGCTCCGGCCCTGGCGAATACGGGCATCCGGTCGAGCGCGCGCCAAGCGGTGATGGAACGGCCGTCCACACCACGCGCCACATACCGACGTCCATCGAAGAAGTCGAACCATTCGCCTTGCGGCAGCCACAGGTCCGCACGTCCCCGCGCAACCTTACGGTCGGCGGCACTGACGATTGGCGCCACGATGAGTTCGGTGCCGAAACGGAACTCATCGGGGTATTCATAGGCGGCCCACGTGTCGGGAGACTGCCAGTACATCGGTTCCACAATCGGCCGGCCTTCGAATGCGGCGCGGTAGTTCATGGTGTACAGGTACGGCAGCATCGCGTGGCGCAGACGCAGCGAGGCGGTCATCGAGGCGCGCACGTCTCCCGTGTAGTTCCACGGCTCCTTGCCGGAGAACGGCGAGTTGCTCGAATGCAGGCGGTTGATCGGGCTGAACGCGCCAAGCTGGTACCAGCGGGCTTCAAGCTCGTCGTCACGGTAGCCGAACATGTGGCCGCCGATATCATGGCTCCACCAGCCGTAGCCGATGTTGGACGCGGTGGCGGTGAACTGAGGCTGGAATGCGAGCGATTCCCAGGTGATCACCGTGTCGCCGGAGAAGCCGACCGGGTAGCGGTGCGAGCCGGGGCCGGCATAGCGCGAGAAGGTGAGCGGCCAGCGTCCGTCGCGTCCGGAATCAAGGTAGTGCATGTGGTTGAGGATCCACAGCGGGTCGAGTCCGGGCTGGCGGGTCACGCCACCCTGCTGCCAGTCGAGCCACCAGAAGTCAACGCCTTCGGCCTCCATATCGTGGTGCATGGCGAAATAGGCGTCCATATAGTCCGGGTCGGTCAGGTCGAATTCGAGGTTCTCACCGCTTGCCGGATCGACGCCCATGCGCCTGGCGGCCTTCGGGTAGGCGCTTTCGAATGCGCGGATGCCGTCGCGCGGATGCACGTTGAGCGTGGTCTTGAGGCCCTTGCGGTGCAGCTCGTCGAGGAATGCCACATGGTCGGGGAACAGGTCGCTGTTCCACGTATAGCCGGTCCATCCGGAACCGTACTTCGGGTCGATGCCGTCCACGAGATGCCAGTCCATGTCGATCACGGACGTGGTGAACGGAATGCCCTCACGCTTGAAGCGGTCCATAAGCGCCAGGTATTCGGACTGCGTGTACCGGTAGTAGCGGCTCCACCAATTGCCGAATGCGAAACGCGGCAGCAGCGGCTGCGGGCCGGTGAGCCTGTAGAAGTCCTGCACGGCTTCGATGTAGCGGTGCGCATAGCCGAAGAAGTACAGGTCGATGCACCCCTTGTCGCGCGGTGAGACCCAGGAGCCGAACGGGTTCGGTTTGCCGTTCACCTCGTCGGCGAGCACGATCACATTCGATGTGGAGTCGTCGAGTATCGCCCAGCCGTCACGCGAGATCACTCCGTCGCCCATCTCAAGCGGCTGGCCGAATTTCCTGCTGCCGTTCACCTCGTCGAGCGTGCGCGCGGTGCCTTTGAGATTGCCGTTCGTCTTGTCGCCGTAATGCCAGGTGTTGAACTGGGTGCTGGAGATGTGCTTGACGACCACGCACAGGCCTTCCTTGCTGAACGGCTTGCCGTCGTAATCGATGTGCAGGTGCTCGGTGTCAATGACGATGCGGCAGTCGCGCTGCGTCACAGTGCGCTCCACATATCGCCCGAAATCGCGGTTGAGTACGGTCTGGGTGACATGATCCTCGAAATGGCCGGTGTCGGACCATTCGAAACGCACGAGCGCATCGGTGAGCAGGCAGATACGCCATCGGTCGCCTTGGATGATGTTGGCGGAATCAGGCTGTGGGTGCGCATTGCATACGAAGTCGGTGAAAGCGGTGTCAGTCATATGGGTTCCTTCCACAGGTGCTCAGAACGTTCCAAATCTCCCTACAAATATATACCCAGTCCGTACACCCTGCGACACATCATCCTCGATCACATTTCGGGCGGTTTTGCCAAATGTCCGATTCGTAATAGTCACAACGGTTATCGAAGCAGCAACCTGCCGAAATGGCAAGGCGCCTGCGATGCCGGCAGCACCATGTGCTGGCATCGCAGGCACCATCATGCGACCCGTCCGGCGCGTCGTCAGGCTTCGGTAAGCGCTTTCACCGGAGGGGTGCGCACCGCGCGACGAGCGGGGAACACGCTGGCCAGCAGCGCGGCGATCGCGGCCACGGAGAGCAGGATGCCGTTGGTACCCCAGTCGAATGGGAGCATCGTCTTATCCGCGTACAACCCGAAGATCACATATGCGCCAAGCCAGCCGAACAACGTGCCCAGTATCACGCCGCACACGATTATGCCGTTGGCTGTAGGAATTGACCATAGAAAAAGGGCTCGCATCACGTGTTCCGTGATGCGAGTCCCAGCGAGTAAGCGTGCAGTTTTCATAGACCGGCGGCGTTCGGACCCCTCTGATCGCCGCCGTGCCTGAGCCGGCTTACTTGGCCAGACCGGATTCGCGCAGGGCCTTGAAGCCGCCTTCGAGATCCTCGATGATGTCGTCGATGTTCTCCAAGCCGATGGACAGGCGGATGGTGCCCTGGTGGATGCCCTGATCCTCCAGCTCCTCCACGGTCTCCTGGGAGTGCGTGGTGGAGGCCGGGTGGATCACGAGGCTCTTGGCGTCGGCCACGTTGGCCAGCAGGCTGAACAGGTGCAGGTTGTCGATGAACACGCGTGCCGCGTCCTTGCCGCCCTTGATGTCGAAGGTGAAAATGGAGCCGCCGCCGTTCGGGAAGTACTTCTGGTACAGATCGTGGTCCTTACGGCCTTCGATGGACGGATGGGAGATGGATTCGACCTCCGGCACGGTCTTGAGGTAGTCGACGACCTTCAACGCGTTCTGCACGTGGCGTTCGACGCGTAGGGACAGGGTCTCGGTGCCCTGCAGCAGCAGGAACGCGGCGAACGGGGACAGGGTGGCGCCGGTGTCGCGCAGCAGGATGGCGCGCACGCGGGTCACGAAGGCGCTTGCGCCGAGGGCCTCGTAGAAGTTAAGGCCATGGTAGGAGGGATCCGGCTCGGTCAGGGTCGGGAACTTGCCCGGCACCTCGGCCCAGTTGAACTTGCCGCCTTCCACGATCACGCCACCCAGGGTGGTGCCGTGGCCGCCGATGAACTTGGTCGCGGATTCGACCACGATGTCGGCGCCATGCTCCAGCGGGCGGAACAGGTAGGGGCTGGCGAAGGTGTTGTCCACGATCACCGGCAGGTGGTGCTTGTGGGCGATGGCGGTGATGGCTTCGAAGTCCGGCAGGTCGGCGTTCGGGTTGCCGAAGGTCTCGAAGTAGACGAGCTTGGTGTTCTCCTGGATGGCGTCCTCGAACTCCTGCGGGTTCTCGGCGGAGACGAAGGTGGTGTTTACACCGTCACGCGGCAGGGTGTGGCGCAGCAGGTTGAAGGTGCCGCCGTACACGTTCTTGGCTGCGACGATATGGTCGCCGCTCTGGGTGATGTTGCGCACCGCGTATTCCACGGCGGCCGCGCCGGATGCGACGGCCAGGCCTGCGGTGCCGCCTTCGAGGGCGGCGATGCGATCCTCGAACACGCCCTGGGTGGAGTTGGTCAGGCGGCCGTAGATGTTGCCCGGGTCGGCCAGACCGAAGCGGGCCTCGGCATGGTCGAAGTTATGGAAGACGTAGCTGGTGGTCTGGTAGATCGGCACCGCGCGGGAATCGGTGGCCGGATCGGCCTGCTCCTGGCCGACGTGCAGCTGCAGCGTTTCGAAACGGTAGTTCTTGTTCTCTGCCATGGTGCGGCTCCTTTGGGGGAAGTGGTTCGTTGTCTGTCTTGAGTCACCCGCCGTGCCGTGTAGGGCGGGTGGCCAGGTGTTGGTAGAGACGATAATCCGACCGGTGAGCGCGATGCAAGCCGAACGTTATCGCACTTGCCTATACCCGCTTATCAACCGTTGGGATCATTGGCGTTTCCCATTTCCGCGTTCGCCGAAAACGATTGCCGCGGCCCGCTGCGACACGCCGAATCGTCATGCCTGATGCCGGAACATCCGGCCCGCAAATGGCGTTCCGCTTGAAGACGATTGGTCAATGGGCACCGTTAAACCGCTGAGCAGTACCCGCAAGCAGAGGAAGGATTTGCTATGAGTGATGAGATTCTGTTCGACCGTGATCCGAAATACATTCCGCGTGTGGCCGCGGTGCACGATATGTGCGGCTATGGCAAGTGTTCGCTGACGGCGGCGATTCCGATTCTGTCGGCGGCCGGCTGCGATGCGTGCCCGGTGCCGACGGCGCTGTTCTCGGCGCATACGCGCTATGCCGTGTACACGTTCCACGATACGACCGAGATTTTGAATGGCTATCTGGATGCCTGGCGCAAGGAGAATGTGGAGCTTGACGGCGTGTATTCCGGTTTTCTTGGGTCGGCCGAGCAGGTCGCGATCATCAAGCGACTGTACGACGAATACCCGCAGGCGCTTCGTCTGGTCGATCCGGTGATGGGCGACGGCGGCAAGACCTACCCCACGTACACCCCGGAACTGTGCGAGGCGATGGGCACGCTGGTGTCCGGCGCGGATGTGCTCATGCCGAATCTGACCGAGGCGTCCATTCTGACCGGACGGGCATACCCCGGTCAGGATCTTGACGACGCACAGGTGAATGGCGTTCTCGATGCGTTGCTGGATTTGGGCGCGAAGCACGTGGTGCTCAAGGGCATCGACCGCGGCGACGGCATGATCCGCAACTATGTGGCGTCCGCCGCCACCGGCTCGACGGGGAAGAGGGAATTGGCACATGGCAAGCTGCCGTTCATGGTCCACGGCACGGGGGATGCGTTCGCCTCGGCGCTGTGCGGCGCCGTGATGGCCGGTAGGTCGTTGGCCGAGTCCGCCCGCATCGCCGGCGAATTCGTACGTCATGCCATGGAGAGCACGCAGTATCAGCCGCATCATGATGAGCGCGGCGTGAGTTTCGAACTGAATCTGAACGAGCTGACGGGCTTGGTGCACCGCTGATTCGCGGATTCGCGCATCCTGGGTAACGGCACGGCTGCATTGCTGCAGTCGTGCCGTTTTGCATTCCATGGGCGTCGGGGCCGAATCCCACAGCCGATGTTCCACGATTGTGGATTACCCGGATTTGTCCACATGCTATCCACGACACGCCCGGCGCAGAGGGTCCCGTCCACAATGCCCATCCAGGTTGCCGGCGCTGTTCCCGCCCCGGCATTGTGGAGCCATGACCGATACATACACTATGCAGAAAACCTATTCGTCCGACGAAGCCCGTCTCGAGGCGATGGAGACCATCGAGGCCCGACTTGCCGGCAATGCGGTGTCCAGCCGTCAGGTCGGAGCGCTCGGCGAAGCATATGCCGCGGCCTGGCTTGAGGGGTTCGATTGGCTGGTGCTCGCCCGTAACTGGCATTGCCGCTATGGTGAGCTGGATATCATCGCATTGAGCCCCGAACGCCGCATCATATTCGTCGAGGTGAAGACCAGGCGAGGTGTGAGATTCGGCACGCCGCAGGAGGCCGTCACACCGTCGAAGCAGACGAATCTTCGACGTGCGGCATTGCAGTGGCTGGAGCGTAACGGCCACTTGTTGAGGCATAACGGCATGCGTTTCGATGTGGTCACGGTAAGCGTGCATGACGGGCAGGTGGCCGTGCATCGTATTCCGGGAGCGTTCTGATGGCGATCGGCGGCGCACTCTCCGTGGGGCTTATCGGCTTGAAGGCGTTCACTGTCACGATGCAGGCGTTCATCAGTCCGGGGCTTCCCTATTTCTCCATCATCGGCTTGCCGGATACCTCGCTGTCGGAGGCGCGCGAACGGGTGAAGTCGGCGTGCCAGGCGAGCGGCTTTACCTGGCCTCAGACCCGTGTGACGGTGAATCTCTCCCCCGCGTCGATGCCCAAACGCGGCTCGTCCTATGATCTGGCGATCGCCGCGGCGGTGCTGAGCGCGGCGGGAACGATACCCCCTGAAAGCCTGCTGTCCACGGTGGTGGTCGGCGAAGTGAACCTCGACGGCACAGTGCTGCCGGTGAATGGTCTGCTGCCGATTTTGCTTCATGCCCGCGAGCAGGGCGTGGAACGGGTGATCGTGCCCCAGGCGAACATGGATGAGGCCGAGCTGATCGACGGGCTGGATACGCGAGGCGTACGCCATGTGGGCGAGCTCATCGAGATGATGGGCGGTGAGGCGAGCTACCGTCTGCCCGATGAGATTCCCACAAGCAGAGGGGGCGAGGATGGCGCCAGCCAGCTTGTCAGCCCGGTGATCGGCGATATGAGCGAGGTGGTCGGGCAGGAGTATGCGAAATGGGCGATGGAGGTCGCGGCGGCGGGCGGGCATCATCTGCTCATGACCGGACCACCCGGTTCGGGCAAGACGATGCTCGCCTCGCGTATGCCGGGCATCATGTGCCCATTGTCGGAATCCGAGCAGCTTGAAGTGGCTACGGTTCGTTCGCTGTGCGGCACGCTGCCGGCCTACGGCATCAGCGATGTGCCGCCGTTCGAGGCGCCGCATCACACATCTTCCACCGCAGCGCTTGTGGGTGGCGGCACTGGCGTGGCCATGCCCGGTGCGATCACGAAAGCGCATCGTGGCGTGCTGTTCATGGATGAGGCGCCGGAATTCTCCGCACGATCGTTGCAGACCTTGCGCGAACCGCTGGAATCCGGGTATGTGGCGGTATCCCGCTCCAAGGGGACCGCCTATTATCCGGCGGCGTTCCAGCTGGTGATGGCTGCGAACCCCTGCCCGTGCGGCATGTCGTATGGCACCGGCGAACGTTGCACCTGCACGCAACGCGAGCGGCAACGATATTTCGCCAGGCTTTCCGGTCCGATTCTCGATCGCATCGACATTCAGGTCGAGGTGCCGCCGGTGTCCGGCATGCTGCTCGGCCAGGAGACGTTCAAGCGGCGAACGGGCAGTGCCGAGATCCGCGCGCGCGTCGTCGCGGCCCGCGATACGGCCCGTGAACGTTTTGCCGATATGGGGTGGATATGTAATGCGCAGGCTTCGGGCACGTGGATGCGTGAGCATTTATCCCATAAGGCGCTCGAACCGGTCAGCCGCGCATTGGAATCACAGCGGCTGAGTCTGCGCGGCGCCGACCGTGCCATGCGCCTGGCTTGGACACTGGCCGATCTCAAAGGGCTGACAAGTCCCGGACACGATGAGATCTCCCAGGGCATTGCATTGCGCACGCATGTGTGATCCGTTACGGGAATCGTTTGGAAAGGATCCATATTGAGTATTACGACCACCACAGCCGTTCCGAGGCAGCCGTCCTCATGCTTCCGCCCGTTGGAGGACACGCTGGCTCGCGCGGTGCTGACATTCTGCCTTGACGGCGCGGATGCGCTGATGTATGCAACGATCAAGGGCGCACAAGGTGCGGTCGAGGCTCTGCAGCTCATAATCGAATCCAAGCCGGGCGCTTCAGGGTGTGACGCCGCAACACGCAAACTTGAAGGCGTGTTTCTCACCGGGCTCTCCCGCTGGGGGCGAAAGCCCGGCAACCGGGCGCTGCAGGTGTTCCGACGTTCGTTGGATGGCTGGCATGCGCGGCTGGATTGCCTGCCTTCGCTGGATTGGCACGGGTTGGAGGACTGGTTCACCATGGATGGTTCGCAGTGGATCATCGGCCCGCAGGACGGCGCCTGGCCTGCACAGCTGGAAGATCTATCGACGCATAAGGATTGGGCCGCTCCCCTATGCCTGTGGGGTGTAGGCAGCATGGCGGCGTTGACGAGCTGCCCGTCGCCGGTGGCGGTGGTCGGTTCGCGTGGTGTGACCGATTATGGGCGCACGGTGGCGCGTGAAGTGGCGTTGCGTGCCGCGGCGGACGGGCATCTGATCGTGTCCGGCGGGGCGATGGGGGCGGATGCCGCGGCGCATTGGGGAGCGCTCGATGCACTGCGGCAGCGCGGGCTTGATGCGGCAGGCCGGACCGTGGCGGTGTTCGCGGGCGGATTGAACCATATCGGTCCTTCCTCGAATCTGCGTCTGTTCGAAGCCATCCGGGCGAACGGGGGCGCGCTGGTCAGCGAGATGTGCCCGAATACCATTCCCGAGGCGCGGCGGTTTCTGCTACGCAACCGCATCATCGCCGCATTGGCATCCACGGTGGTGGTGGCCCAGGCGCGCCTGCGTTCAGGTGCATTGAACACGGCAGGTTGGGGCAACGATCTCAACCGTGTTGTTTTGGCCGTGCCGGGAGACATCACCGTACCGCATAATGCGGGCTGCAACCGGCTGATAGCGCAATCCGAATCCATCATCCTCACCCGCACGAGCGGCATCGGCGAATTCTGCCACGCACCGCATGAACCGCAGGCCCTGTACGAAGTCACCAGCGAAACCACCAGCTTCTCAACCGGTTGCGCACGAACCGGCGGTATCTGCGCGGATTCCGATGCGAGCAAATCCGCGGAGCACGTCATAACGCCGTCGCAGCAAGCTCTGATCGCCGCGATCCGCTCATGCAACCGCCAACACATACGTGCCACGCCTGATGCGTTGCTTGCCGCCGTCGGCAAGACGGCTCCCGAAACCAGCGGGCAGAAGCCGATGGCCGGCATCGGCCAGGTGATGGCGGATATCGGCACCCTGGAGGCAAGGGGTCTGCTTCGCTACGACGGGGCCGCCACACTGATACGCCACACTGATATGACAGGCGGCGCACATTAGGCATGCCACTGGCAGCGAGCCAAATCGACCCTCCATCCCCCATCGCCGGCATTGCCGTTCGACTTCGGCGGTATGAACGCCACACCCTCGGCTTCCAGCAACGCACGCTGCGCGTCAGGCCCACCGAACGCGAACCCCGGCGCCAACGAACCATCACGGAACACCACGCGATGGCATGGGATCACACCCTGCTCCGGATTGCCATGCAGCGCATACCCCACCAGCCTCGCGCAGCGCGGCGCCCCGATCAGCGCCGCGACCTGCCCATACGTGGCGACCATGCCCCGCGGAATCCCACGCACCACCGCATACACACGCTCGTTGAACGACTCGTCTTCAGCCATACTCCCATTATGCTCACGGCAGTCGGCAACCCAACGTTCCAAGTCACCCGCTAAGACACCTGCACAAGCAGCAAACCATCCTCGTCTCCCACCATGCGAGACAAGTCACCCCTTGTGTGACAATAACAAGTATGAGTCCGAAGCACTTGGAAGATATGTATGATGCGGTGATCGTCGGCGCCGGAGCGGCCGGCCTGTCCGCGGCACTGGGATTGCTCCGATCCGAAACCGTCAAGGAGATGAAGGCCAACGGCCAGGAACCGAAGATCCTCGTGATCTCCAAACTCCAGCCCCTGCGCTCACACACCGGCTCCGCCGAAGGCGGCATCGCCGCCGCACTGGGCAATGTGGAGCATGATGACTGGCACTGGCATTACTACGACACCGTCAAGGGCGGCGACTGGCTCGTCGACCAGGACGCGGCCAAGCTGCTCGCCGAATATGCTCCCGAAACCGTCATCAATCTGGAACGCCAGGGCGTAGCCTTCTCCCGAACCGCGGACGGCCATATCGCACAACGTCGCTTCGGCGGCCACACCAGCGAGTTCGGCGGCGAACCCGTTCGCCGCGCCGCCTACGCCGCCGACCGCATCGGCCATCAGATTCTGCACACCCTCTGGCAGCAGTGCGTCGCCAACGGCATTGAATTCGCCGAGGAATGGTACGTCACCGACCTGGTACTCAACGAGGAGCACACCCGGGTCGCCGGCGTCGTCGCCTTCGACACCCACACCGGCAAAACCCATGCCGTCAGCGCGCACAACGTGCTCTTCGGCACCGGCGGCGCCGGGCGGCTCTTCCACACCACCTCCAATTCCTGGGATCTCACCGGTGACGGCATGGCGCTGGCGCTGGCGGCCGGCCTGCAGCTCGAGGATTGCGAATTCGTGCAGTTCCATCCCACCGGCCTGGCTCATACCGGCATTCTGCTGTCCGAGGCGTCCCGCGCCGAAGGCGGTGTGCTGCGCAACGCCGACGGCGAGGCATTCATGGAAAAGTACGCTCCCGGCCACGCCGATCTGGCCGCCCGCGATGTGGTGAGTCGTTCCATCATGGCCGAAATCGACGCCGGCCGTGGCATCGCCGATCCAAAGGACCCGGAGGGCCCGAAGGACTGCGTGTGGCTCGATCTGACCGGCATCGACCCGGAGCACATGGAGCAGACGCTCCCCCAGGTCGTCGAAACCATCCGCAAATACGCCAACATCGATCCCACGCGCGACTATGTACCGGTCAAGCCGACCGCCCACTACACCATGGGCGGCATTCCCGTCACCACCAATGGCGAAGTGTACCGTTGGCAGAATGGCGAGCGCCGTGTCGTCGAAGGTCTGTATGCGGCGGGCGAATGCTCCTGCGTGTCCGTGCATGGCGCGAACCGTCTGGGAGGCAATTCCCTGCTTGACGCCTGCTTGTTCGGCACCCGTTCCGGCAGGTCCATCGCCGCACGTATTGCGCAGGCTGAGTCGAGTGGCGAGTCCGAGGCCGCCGACGCCGCATTGGAAGAGACCGTGGAGACTGCACGTGCCGCACGCCAGAGCGAGCTTGACATGCTGCTTGCCGGCAACGCCGATGATGCCGCCGATGACAATCCCTACCAGCTGATGGCCGAGCTGGGATCGACGATGGAACGTGCCGCTGCGGTGCGCTGCGACGCGCAGTCCCTTGCCACGGCGATCGAAACGATCGACAACGATCTTGCACCGCGCGCGCAGGCGCTTGCCGCGCACGATAAGGCGGCCACGTTCAATCAGGAGATCACCGCCATCTGGGAGGTGCGCCACCTCATCACGCTCGCCCAAACCGTGATTGCCGCCTCCGATGCGCGCCATGAATCGCGTGGCTCGCTCAAGCGCACCGATTTCCCGGATCGCGATGACGAGCATTTCCTGGCGCACTCCATGACCGATGCCGCGCACGAGGTCTCCTGGCAGCCTGTGCACATCGTCGACATGCCTCCGAAGAAGCGCGAATACTGATGCCCCACATGCCGAACGCAACAATAACTATCACGCCCCGAACCGGGCGATGCCTTATGGCACAATATCTTGCTGGATTTTATGAACAGGAGGCACGCGCATGACGAACACCACGGTGACATTGCGAGTGAATCGTTTCGCTCCGCGTCCGGAACGGAACCGCGATCGAGGCGGCAGTCCGTTTGCCCGTAAAAGCTCCCCTTTCGGCGCTTCGTCCGAGGCTCCGGCACGCAGGCGTCCTCGCGGCAAACAGTGGACGCAGGACTATGTGATCGAGGCACGCCCGGAGGACACCGTCCTCGATTGTCTGCTGACCATCAAGCGCACCGTCGATCCCACGTTGGCGTTCCGCTATTCCTGTGGGCATGGCATGTGCGGTTCGGATGCGGTGGCCATCAACGGCACGCCCACCCTGCTATGCACCGCCACGGTGAAGGATTGGGCCAAGCCCGCCGGCACCGCCATCCAGACGGATGACGAGGGATTCCGCCGCACCGATGGAGTGGATACTACTGCCGACGCCGCCGATGCCGGCGAACCACAATCAGCGAGTACCGCAAGCGACGCCGCCAGTCTTGGTGTCATCGAGCTTGCCGCGCTTCCCGGCTTCCCGGTGCAACGCGATCTTATCGCCGACATCGATCCGATGCTCGACCAGTTGAAGAAGCTTAAGCCCGCGTTGGAGGCGGATGGCGTGCTGGCCACTACGAAGGATGGCAAGATCGACGTATTCGAATACCTTCAGAATCCCGAGCAGCTTGCGCAATACGAACGGTTGACCAATTGCATCGCCTGCGGTGTATGCGAGGGCGCCTGCCCGGTGTTCGCCGGTGGCGATGCATTCATCGGCCCTGCGGCACTGATCTGGTCGAGCCGTTTCATCAATGATTCCCGCGATGTCAAAGCCGCAGAACGTATGGATGCCATCGATACGGCGGATGGCGTTGCCGCCTGCCAGTCGGTGCGCGCATGCTCCCGTCAGTGCCCCCGAGGCATCGATGTCGGCGAGGAGATGTGGCAGATCGTGGCCAAGGTGCGGGAACGCTGATCTACGCAGGAGTCGGAAGAGTCGAAGGAGATGATGATGGATCACACTACGTATGAGAATCTGGCGAAGGCGTGGGATTATGTGGAGGAGCATGCCGCGGACCGTCAGTCGAATGAGCTGAAAGAGCTGCGTATCACAGCCCAGGAGGCCGGGATGCCGCAAAGCGCCGCCATGCAGGCCGCTTTGCTTGCGGTGCTGGTTCGTTTGACGAATGCCAGATCGGTTATCGCCGTGGGAACCGGTTCGCTGGTGGAAACGTTGGAATTGGTGCGCGGTCTGGATGGTGAAGGCCAGCTGACCGCTGTCGATTCCTCTGCCGAGGGCATTGCGTTGATCCGCAAGTCGTTTGACCGCATTCAGGATGAGACCGATACCACGTTGCGTGCGGTGAATGCCACTGCGGGCACATTCCTGCCTCGTCTGAACGCCAATGTGTACGATCTGATCGTTGTGGCCGGCGATGCCAGCAACTATGCGTCAAGCTTCGAGCAGGCATCCCGCCTGCTTCGTCCTCGTGGCGCAATCGTATTCACGGATATGCTTGCTTTGGAACATGATGATGCCAACGGCGGCGTGGTCAATCCCGCCGACCGTTCCCCCAAGGCCACAGCCATGCGGGAACTGCTGGAGACCGTGGAATCGGACGAGGGCTTCGACACGGCTCTGACATCCACCGGCACCGGTCTGTTGGTGGCCGTCAAACGTTGACAGGCCGCTTTCGCCCCGTTCCGGCATATCGATAATGAGTGGGATACGGGTGAAAACCTATGGGTTGGCCCCGTGCGAATGGCCATTCGCACGGGGCCAACCCATAATCGTCACGTCGATTCGACCATCACACGACGATGTCCCTGCGGCAAAAGACCACGGCACACATCATTTGCTGATGGCTCTGGTCGCCACACCAACCGCTTCCTCCGGATCGTCGGTGATGGTGACCAGCTGGGGGTCCACGCCGGAGATCATGCCGTTTTCTTTCACCGGCCCGTTCAACCAGTCGAAAAGCCCCTGCCAGTACGCACTGCCGAACAGCACCACCGGTTTCTTATCGACTTTATGGGTCTGCACCAGCGTCAGGATCTCGAAGGTCTCGTCAAGTGTGCCGAAGCCTCCGGGGCACACGATGATGCCTGACGAGTATTTGACGAACATGGTCTTGCGTACGAAGAAGTATCGGAAGGTCATGCCCAGGTTCACATAATCGTTGATTCCCTGCTCATGCGGCAGTTCGATGCCCAGCCCTACGGATGTGCCGCCCGTCAACGCGGCGCCACGATTGCCGGCTTCCATGATGCCCGGCCCGCCGCCGGTGATCACCGCGATCCCGCGTCTGGCGATCAACTCGCCCATCTGTTCGGCATCACGGTAGAACGGGGAATCCTCTGCCACTCTGGCGGAACCGAAAATACTTACGGCCGGCCCCAAGTCGGCGAGCGCGTCGAATCCGTCCACGAATTCGGATTGGATGCGCAGCACTCGCCACGGATCCATGTGAAGCCAGTCGGATGACTGTTCCGCTTTCAGCAATCTCGCGGTGGAACTGTCTTTGGGGATGAGTTTGCCTCGCAGAATCTCCGAGCCTCGGCGATATGTGCGGTCAAATGGCTTGTTAGGCATGCAGGTCACTCGCCTTTCTTCGATTGACGTTCCTGCCTACGGGCCTTCATCGCAGCAAGCCATTCAGGGGTGAACGCCTTCATGCTGACGCTTTGCGTACCGTCCTCCAATAGGGCGCGCTCTTCGATTTCAGGTTCTTCCTCGGCATGGTCGCCGGAGGCTTTCCTGGCGGCGTCCAATGCGGCATAGCGCTTCGACTGGCGGCTGAGCAGCACGCCGGAGAGGGAGGCCGCGACCAGGGATGCGAGCAGTACGCCGAATCGCGCTTCGGCGGATAGTTCCGGATTCTTATAGGCCAGGGATGCAATCAGGAACGATACGGTGAAGCCGATGCCGCAGGAGCAGGCGGCCGGGAACAGGTCGCGCACGCGCAGTCCCTTCGGCATTTTCAGCCCGCCCACGTGTGTGCTCAGCCATGCCACGAGCATAATGCCCACCGGCTTGCCGACCACCAATGCCACGATGATGCCCACCACTACCGGCGAGACGACCAGTGCAAGGGTAAGCGATTCGAAGTGCACGCCGGTGGCGAACAGCGCGAAGATCGGCAGTGCCACGAGTGCGGACAATGGTTGGAGCTTATCATGGTAGCGTGCCGCGCGTGGTGTTTTCTCACCGTAGATTTCACGTGACGGCGTGAGCAGACCGACCAGCACGCCGGCCAAGGTGGGGTGTACGCCGGCTTCGAACATCATCACCCAGGCGAGTATGCCCACGATTCCGGCCACGATCCATGGAATACGCTTCAAACGCACCAGGAACGCCCAAGCTGCGGCGCATACGGCGATGCCAATGAACCAGTACCATGCGTTCAGTGAGGAGAAGAACAGGGCGATCAGCACGATGGCGAGCAGATCGTCCACGGTGGCGAGGGTCATGAGGAACGCACGGATCGAACCGGGCAATGCCTTGGCGAACAAGGCCAGTACTGCCAGGGAGAATGCGATGTCCGTGGCCGTTGGAACCGCCCACCCTTGGGCGATGGCCGAATACGAGTACACTTCGCCGGACGCGATGGTTTCCAGACCGGGCCCGGGGGGCGCGAAACGCGCGAACAGAGCCGTTACCGCAAGGAACAGCACCGGAGGAACCATCATGCCGCCCACGGCGCACAGCATAGGCACCGCGGCCGCCTTGGGATTGGCCAGGGAGCCGGTGGTAAGCTCCTGCTTCAAATCAAGCCCTACCATCAGGAAGAACACCGTCAGCAAGCCGTCCTGAGCCCAATGGCCGATCGGAAGGTCGATGTTCGTGCGCGGAATGGCGATATGCGTTTCCGCGATCGTTTCGAACAGATGCGCGGTGGCTGGCAGATTCGCCAGGATCAGGCCTGCAAGTGCAAAGCCAAGCATGATCAGGCCGGAAAGTCGATCCGATGCGGCAACTCGCCTAACTCCCATCCAGAATCTATTCGGTGTGCGCACTTGTGTTTCGGCCATCGGCTCTCCTTACCACCATGCCGCGCTGTACCGGCATGGCTGTTGTATATGTTCACATACACACTATCGAACGATTATGAACGACTTATGCCCTGAGCATCACCCGTGAGACAGCCGTGTATCATGTGACGAACGCGCCGACGAATCGGCGGATATAAGAAAACCTCGCTGCAATACAGCGAGGACTCAAGTGCGCGAGACAGGATTCGAACCTGCGACCTGCTGATCCGTAGTCAGCTGCTCTAATCCGCTGGGCTACTCGCGCAACGTCATCTTCTTTCACCACGTGATGACCCGTGGTAGTGCGCGAGACAGGATTCGAACCTGCGACCTGCTGATCCGTAGTCAGCTGCTCTAATCCGCTGGGCTACTCGCGCAACGTCATCTTCTTTCACCACGTGATGACCCGTGGTAGTGCGCGAGACAGGATTCGAACCTGCGACCTGCTGATCCGTAGTCAGCTGCTCTAATCCGCTGGGCTACTCGCGCAACATTGTTCTTTCAAACAACTCGACTTATATTACCCATTTCTTTTCATATTGCAACTACGGCATGTCGCGCGTGTCGGACATCCGGCATTCCGTATACAACGCAACACGCTTTTGCACTATCCGATGCGTCAATGCAACCGACCATCCCAAACCACCGGCAGCGAGGCGACCTTCGACGTCAACGGTTTGGATCATTCCACCGCGCGCAGGCTTGGCAAGGACTGGGTGTCCACATTCTCCTCGTCGCAGACGATGCGTGGCCTGCCACCGCCATCGACCGCATCGCCATCCACAATCACTTCGACCACATGATTCATGCTGGGCAGCTGGAACATCGTGTCCTGCAACGTGCGCTCGATGATCGAGCGCAATCCTCGCGCGCCCGTCCCCTGCCGTATTGCCGTGCGGGCTATGGCCGCAACCGCATCATCGGTGAAGGTAAGCGTCACGCCGTCCACTGCGAACAGTTTCATATACTGCTTGACCAAGGCGTTCGACGGCTGGGTGAGCACCGCAGCCAAATCGTCCTCCTTCAGTTCCTGCAACACGCTGACCACCGGCAGGCGGCCAATGAACTCGGGCAACAGGCCGAATTCCGCCAAGTCGTCGGCACACACCTGCTGCAGCAGCTCTCCGTCGGGCACCTCGTGATCATGCCATTTGGCGCCGAAGCCGCTTTCCCTTGCTCCCAGGCGATTCTTGATGATGTCGGTGAGCCCTACGAAGGCTCCGCCGCAGATGAACAGAATCCCCCGCGTATTGATCTGAATGGTCTCCTGCTCACGGTGCTTGCGCGACCCCTCGGCGGGCACTGACGCGATGGTTCCCTCCAAGATCTTAAGCAGCGCCTGCTGCACCCCTTCCCCGGAGACATCACGCGTAATGGAGGTGTTCTCCCCCGACTTACGCGCGATTTTATCGATCTCGTCGATATAGACGATGCCATGTTCGGCCTTCGACACGTCGCCATCAGCGGCCTGCAGCAAACGCTGCAGCACGGTCTCCACATCATCACCCACATAACCCGCCTCGGTGAGCGTGGTGGCGTCCGTGATGACGAACGGCACGTTCATCACCTTGGCAAGAGTCTGGGCAAGATAGGTCTTGCCCACACCGGTGGGCCCCAGCAGCAGAATGTTCGATTTGGCCACCTGCACATCGCGCAGCGGATCGGACGCGGCGTCTTCGCCACCCGCGGGAGCGACCTGACTCGCAGCCTCGCGCAGTTCCATATTGACGCGTTTGTAATGATTGTATACGGCCACGGAAAGCGCCCGCTTGGCCGTCTGCTGCCCGATGACGTACCGATCGAGATAATCATTGATTTGCATGGGCTTGGGCAGAGTGAGCGCGTTGACTTCAACGTCTTTGATGCGCTCGTCGGAAATGATGCTTACGCATAGTTCGATGCATTCGTCGCAGATGGCGGCGCCCTGCCCTGTTACAAGTTTGCGTACCTGATGTTCGGTTTTGCCGCAGAACGTGCACTTCGGTACTTCGTCGTTATAGTCCACCACGCGTCCCATGCGACCTCCTGCGAAAACGCGAATCGGTTACAGTCCCATCAAACACCATACCCCCGCCCATATCTTGGGCAGGGGTATGATTCCGGATCGCCGCGTGGCGGAACGTGCCGGGCACGCCCTACCGCCGGCGGCTGTCACTGACGATGTTCGAGCACTTCGTCGACAATGCCGTATTCCTTCGCCTCCGAAGCGGTGAGGAAGGTGTCGACCTCGATGTCCTTGCGGATGCGCTCGACAGGCTGGCCGGTATGCTTGGCCAGCGTATTCTCGAGCCATTCGCGCATGCGCAGCATCTCGCGGGCCTGGATCTCGATTTCGGTGGCCTTGCCGAAACCCTGGTCGATGGCCGGCTGATGAATCAGCACGCGGGCATTCGGCAGCATCAGACGCTTGCCTTCGGCGCCTGCAGCCAGAAGAATGGCGGCGGCGGATGCGGCCTGGCCAAGGCACACGGTCTGCACGTCGGGCTTGATGTACTGCATGGTGTCGTAAATGGCCGTCATCGCGGTCATCGAGCCGCCCGGAGAGTTGATGTACATCATCACGTCACGGTTCGGGTCCTGGCTTTCCAGCACCAGCAGCTGCGCCATGATGTCGTCCGCGGACGTGTCGTCCACCTGCACGCCCAGGAAGATGATGCGGTCCTCGAACAGTCTTGAGTAGGCGTCCATGGTCTTCATGCCATACGGCGTCTTCTCGCTGAACTGCGGCATAACGTAACGGTTGGTCGGTCCGGCAAGACGCTGGGCGCGTGCTACGAACCGTGCTTCTTCGCTAGCCATGTTCACTCTCCCCTCATGCTGTCGCGCGTGGTGATGATCTTATCCACGAAGCCGTATTCCAGTGCTTCCTGCGCGGTGAACCAGTGATCGTATTCGTTGTCTCGGTAGATCTCCTCGACGGTGTGACCGGTCTGTTCGGCGGTCAGCTCGCTCATGGTCTTCTTCATGTCCATGATGAGCTCGGCGTTGATGCGCACATCGGTGGTAGTGCCGCCGATGCCGCCGGACGGCTGGTGCATCAGCACGCGGGCGTGGGACGTCAGATAGCGCTTGCCCTTGGTGCCGGAGCTCAGCAGGAACTGACCCATCGAAGCGCACATGCCCAAGCCGACCGTCGCCACATCCGGCTCAATAAGCTGCATGGTGTCGTAGATGGCCATGCCAGCGGTGATCGAGCCGCCCGGGGAATTGATGTACAGCCAGATGTCCTTCTTCGGATCTTCGGCGGCAAGCATCAGCATCTGTGCGCTGATGCGATTGGCCATTTCATCCTTGACTTCCTCGCCCATCCAGATGATGCGGTCTTTGAGGAGTCGATTGAAAATCGGATCGACCGGCCCGGAAGGCGCATCCTCACCAGCCATGACCGGAAGGGTTGCAAAAGTGTTGTTCACCATGCTCTCCATTCGAATTACATATTCTTCAACATTTCTCAGACTACCGCCCCGAAGAGACGGACGGCTATTTTTTCGCCCTTTTGCCCTTATTTCAGCTCCCCGCGTACCCTATGCGGCCATATTCACCAATATTCACACGAACAAAGGCCAATCCCGTACCCCGAGCCTGTGCAGCAGGCAGTATCGAAAACGCCGAAACAAAGGAGCCGGCATGGCACAGCAGGAAACCCCCAGCAACACGATGAGCTTCATCGACCAGTTGAAGCCGATGGTGCAGATCCAGGAGGAGGCCACCTTCTCCCGCACGGTGATGAGCGTCGAGCTTTTACGCGGCCGACGTATCGCCGCGTGCCGCGCGGCCGGATGCCAATCTGTCCAATGCGCCGGTTTTGGCGAGCGCCACATACAGGAACCAGCTTGCCATGCCGGCGATCACCATGCCGCCGATCACCTCGCAGATCATATGCGTGATGCCGCGTGGGCTCAACAGCGAGACACCCGCATACCGGAACAGCAGCAGGTATATGCCGTATTCCACGCCGGTAAGCGCCCCTCCCGCAATGGCGAGCGGCAGCGTGAAGCTACGGTAGCGTGCAACGGCAAAGGGAATCTCCGAACATGCCCCCTGCAGCATCGCGGAAATCACCACGAATCCGAATGCGTACTGATTGCCGATCACCATTTCCGCGAACGAGCCGACCAGATTGACATAGATGGCGGCGCCGGGTTTGCGAATCACCAGCACCGCAAACACGCCCGAGGCATACCAGATTGCGTGGAACAGGCTGGCCAATCCCGGTAGGATCGCGCCCAGCAGCGAGGAGAGCACGGGATATATAAAGTTGAAGCCTTGGAAAATCACACCGCAGGCCACGCCAACGGCCGCACCGACGGCAATATCGGCTGGAGTCCAACGCAGGTACGCACCGCCCACAGCGCCACGATTTTTCCGATCGTCACCACGCCTGTTCCCGCGACCGTCGTCTCCGCGTGCCGCAGGGCTGTTTCCGCTCGCCGGTGTTCCTTGATAACTCGATGATGTGTTGGACGATTGTGCAGACATACGGCACTCCCCGTTCCTGATGTCGGCCACGCACAGCAGTGATCCATGGGTTGATACGAACAGGCACAAGCCACACTCGGCATACGCGAATGTCCGTTTCCCCAGTGCCCCTTGACCTGCGTGGCACGGGCGGGAGCACCGCCGACCACTATACACACCGGTTCAACACAACCGTCCATTTCCGCCGACGCCCGCCGATACCGGTTTGTGTTCAATAACTTACCGATTCATATCGTCGCGTTTTGTGGCGAATCATCGCAATCGCCCACTTGTTCATGCTTGGTGAGCTTACATACGCACTGTTCAAGTTCACGCACACGCTGCTCAAGTCGAACGATGCGAAGTGCCTGCGAGACAATAAGCATGTCACGGGGATCGCCGGCATCGGAATCGGCGATTGCCTCCGGCTTGTGATCATGCGGCTTATCGGGTACAGGCCTCCGAACCTGTTTGCACCAACGATAAAATTCAGCTCACCAAGAAATGGGGCATAGGGGGAATGTTTTGCAATCGTAAGCAAATACTGCAATCACTTGGAATTTCCAATGCAATACATACAAATAAGACCCCTTGCAATGCAAGAGGCCTTCATTCATAATCTGTGGAGCTAAGGGGATTCGAACCCCTGACCCTCTCCATGCCATGGAGATGCGCTACCAGCTGCGCCATAGCCCCGTTTTCATTTATCTGACCCGGCGAGCGAACACGCCCGACCGAATCAGGGAGAGATACTCAATCAAGCACCTCATCGTGGAGCTAAGGGGATTCGAACCCCTGACCCTCTCCATGCCATGGAGATGCGCTACCAGCTGCGCCATAGCCCCGTTTTCATTTATCCGTTCTTTGCGAACCTCGTACACAATACGACGGAATGTCTGAATATGCAAGCAAGGCGTGTCACAAGCCCCAATAAGAGGCAAATTTTCGTTGGAATTCCGCCGTTTTCACGCGACACGCCGAGTATATGACAAAGGCTGACGATACACACTCGTCAGCCCTGTATCCAGCACTCGATTGTCCTGCCATGGCATAACGCCATGCCAGGCATCTCAGCGTTCGCGCTCCCACTCGTCTGTGTCGGCAATGGCCGGCCCATGGTTGTAATCCATCAAGCGCCATCGCAAGCCGCCATCGGCGGTATCCATCGGAAGCAGCCTCACCCAGTGCGCGTTATTCATCGAGAGCACACTGGCGAAGGTCGGATCCACACGATCAAGCCCCAATAAGGTCTGCAACGTCTGGGAAATCCACGCACCATGGGAGAAGATGTACAAATCGGTGTCATCCCCCGCACGCGTTGACCAGTCGTTGATCGCTGCAACGCCACGCTCCCCCACGGCGCTTTTCGCTTCGGCACCGTACTTCATTTCGCCGTCCTTATGGTCGACCCAGAGTTTGAAATCCTCGGGGTAACGTTCAGCCAGCTCGTCGACCGCATGCCCATCCCATTCGCCGAAGCTGCGCTCACGCACACGAGGATCCGGATGCAATTCGGCCCCGCCCAGCACGTCGGCAAACGCCTGCGCGGTGGCGCGCGCACGCCCGAGATCGGAGCAGACGATCAGCTGGCGACTTACCTGAGGACGTCTGTCCACATACAGGTCCTTCAGGGCAAGAGCCGTTTGCTTGACCTGCCACTGGCCTACGGCATCCAGCGGAATATCCACCTGGCCCTGCAAACGATGCGCCGCATTGTAGGAGGTACGCCCATGACGGACAAGGAAAATGGAACGAACGTGTTGTGGCATGAAAATCCTTCTTATCGTATGGTTCGGTAACAAAATATACACAGTAAGGGGCCTGCGGGTGCGAACCCGCTGCGCACGATACGCATGCTATTGGTTCACGCCCGCAGGCCCCTGTTCCATCATGAAGTCACACGGCTATGGCTCATTCGGCGTTGGAATCATCCGTACCGGCATCGACGGCGCTGGTTTCCGGATGTTCAAGCTGCAGGTCGATCTGCGGGCAGTCGCGCCAGAGTCGTTCCAGGTTATAGAACCCACGAGACTCAGTGTGCATCACATGAATCACATAGTCGCCGTAGTCGAGCAGCACCCACTGGCCTTCCGTCAGACCCTCGCGTTCACGCGGCTGGCGCTTGCCGCACTTCAGATACAGATCGCGTTCGATCTCTTCGGCGACCGCAAGCACCTGGCGTTCGTTGGACGCGGTGGCGACCATCATGATGTCGGTGATACCGAGAGGCACGGTCACGTCGAATGCAACGATGTCGGTGGCCTTCATACGGTCGGCGGCAGCCGCGGCAACACGGATATCGTCGATGGAAGATTGCAAAGCTGGCATGGGTATCCTTCCCGTTTATTCGATTCCTGCTGTATGCAGCAGTGTATATGGTGAGGCGAATGAATCAGCGGACCTTGCGGGCCCTACATGTCTAGTCGAAAGCTCAGCGTTCCCAGGCGGGCTTCCAGCCTTCGACATTGTGCTGCGTGTTCTCGGAGTACACCATGGAGTCGCTCGGCACCTCATGGCGCACCACGGAACCGGCTCCGGTGGTCACATTGTCGCCGACCTCGACCGGAGCCACGAACAGGTTGCCGGCACCCACATGGCAACCGGCTCCGATCTTGGTGCGGTTCTTGTGCACGCCGTCATAGTTGGCGGTGATGGTACCACCGCCGATATTGGTGTGATCGCCCAGTTCGGCATCGCCCACATAGCTCAGATGCGGCACCTTGGTGCCATTGCCGATATGCGCCTTCTTCATTTCCACGAAGGCTCCGGCCTTCGCACCTTCGCCGAACTCATTGCCCGGACGCAGATACGTCCACGGGCCGATATTCGTGCCACGTCCGATATGGGACTCCTGCACACGGGAACGCTCCACCACGGCCTCGTCGTCCACCACGGCGTCGATCAGCGTGGTGTACGGGCCCACAACGGCATTCTCACCGATAACGGTATGCCCCTGCAGGAAGCTGCCCGGCAGAATCACCGCGTCACGGCCGATCTCAACGTCATCCTCGATCCACGTGGTCTGCGGGTCGAGAATGTCGACGCCGGCGCGCATCCACTGCTCGCACACGCGGATGTTGTGTGCTTTGGCAAGTGCGGCAAGCTGCACACGGTCATTCACACCCTCCACGCTTAAGGGGTCGGGAGCCGCGAATGCGCCGACAGCACCGTCCTGCTTGGCTGTCTCCAACGCATCGGTCAGGTAGAACTCACCCTGCGCATTATCGGATTTCAGGTCGGCGATCGCCTTGCTCAGCACGGCGGCGTCGAACACGTATACGGAAGTGTTCACCTCATGCACGGCCAGCTCGCTGCTGTTGGCGTCCTTCTGTTCCACGATGCGCAGCACGTTGCCTTCGCTATCGCGGATGATGCGGCCATACCCGGTCGGGTCGTCGAGCACAGTGGTGAGCACAGTGGCGCCGTTGCCGCTGGCATTGTGGAAGGCGAGCAGCTGGCTCAACGTGTCGGAATCAAGTAACGGCATGTCGGAGGCTGCGATCAGCACGGAGCCCTCCAATTCGCCCTGTTGGGTCAGCTGCGCCATAGCACACTGCACGGCGCGCCCGGTGCCGGGAATGTCGTCCTGATTGACGATGGTGACGCGCTCATTGTAGGACCGTGCCGCTTCAGTCACGCGATCCGCCTGGTAATGCACCACGACGGCAAGAGTGTCCGGATCAAGCGCGGACACCGAGTCCATCACACGATTCAGGAATGTCTTGCCCGCCAAAGTGTGCAGCACCTTTGGCTTGTTGGAACGCATGCGGGTTCCTTCGCCCGCGGCAAGGATAATTGCGGCGCTTAGTGCCATCTTTCGCCTTCCGTTTCGTTCATGTCTTCGAAAACGTCTGTTTCTCCATGTATGGGGCAAATTCCTTGAAAACCCTTGAGGAGTAACGCCTTCAACGCACACGCGATTGTATAGATAGGGTTAGGACAATACCGGCAACGTTTTGACCATATTATTCGGGCTGCATTACGGCTTTGCCGGAAGCCACTCGGCCGACGCAGCTGTACGCCTCTACAAGCTCTGGCAGCTTGGCGCCGGCGTTCGTCGGATTGGTGGACGGTAGTCGAGTCATCGGCACATTGTCCGACCCATGCGTCTGTAATAACGGAATGCAGAGTCGCTGGTACAGCTGCGCAGCCTTCGCGCCAGTGGTAAATATATGGGAGATTTGCGACTGCCGGAGCATATCGGAGAAATCGTTGGGCACGGCGTTACGGATGCTGGCATCGCTTGCGCCTTCGATATCGCAGGATACAATCACATCCCATAACGCCATATGGTGACGCAATGCGAAACCCTTACATGTCCGTACTGTTTGTATGGGATCCGTATTTTCGCAGAGGCAGCTATCGTCGTGGAACACGGCCGCCATGACGGGCCAGAAACGATTGCGCGGATGGCCATAGTTGAACCATCCGACCAAGTCTTGCATGACCGTGGTGTTGAGGCTATACACGATGTTCTGCCCATGCCGTTCGTCCGTTACAAGACCGGCGTTCCTGAGCGTCGCCAGATGATGGCTGAGCGATGGTTTGCTGATGTCGAAAATGCTCCGCGAGCTCCCCCGCGGTCATGTCCCCCGCGCGTAGCAACTCGAGAATGCGCCTTCTCGTGGGGAAGGCAACACCAATGTCGAAAACAGCATTTTCCAGTAGACTTGAGAACGGTTCCATGCCACGGGCAGCATGGGCAACCATAGAAGACAGGGGCCTGACGGATGGAATACATTCGAATCACCAAGGACAGCATCGACGCGGAGCACATCTGCTGCGCCATGTCCGGCAAACAGGCCCTGGCGAAGAAAGAATGGCTCAAACGGCGTTTCGATGAGGGACTGGTCTTCTATCGAAGCGCGGAACGTGGAAAATGCTTCATCGAATACATCCCCGCGGAAAACGCGTGGGTTCCCATCCAAGCGGACGGGTACCTCCATATCAACTGCCTGTGGATCGCCGGCGCCATGAAAGGACACGGATGCTCTAACGACCTGCTGAGAGAGTGCGTAAAAGATGCGAAGGAGCGAGGACGAAAGGGACCGTGCATCCAGTCCGACAAGAAGTTCCTGAAGCTCGCAGGCGTGCAGGCCTGAGAAGGACAACGATGATGAAAGCGAATACCGATTCCGGTAATCATAATGATGGAGGAAAACCATTGATGGAAGAACAGGTTTCAACATTGCCGCGCATCCGCCCCATGATTATCAGCGACTACCCGCAGGTATACGCATTGTGGTCCCGGTGCGCGGGCTTCTCCATGAAGGATGCAGACGACTGCGAGGCCGCGATCCGCAGGTTCCTCGAACGCAATCCGGACACTTGCTTCGTGGCCGAGGATAGCACCGGGGAAATCATCGGGGCCATTCTCTCCGGGCACGACGGCAGACGCTCGCGCATCTACCACACCGCGGTAAACCCGGACGCGCGCGGCATGGGGATCGGCTCGCTGCTGGTCGGACATGTGATCGAAGCTCTTCGGACGCTTGGACTGCCGAAGGTCGCCGTAGGCGTATATGCGGATAATGAAGCCGGCAACGAATTCTGGGAACGTCAGGGGTTCCAAGTGCGCGACGATCTGGTCTACCGCGAACTACCGCTCTAGGGATTCGGCTGAACTGAACCGTTCCGGGCGGTCGAATATTCCAACCACCCATCGTTGCAACCGGACAAGAAGACGCATCACGGCGATGGAATGCCTTATCCACGTTCCACATGCGCAAGGCCACCTTCCCCTGCCATCGAGCCGGCACGCCACGATGCGCGCCCACTGCGACTGCAATGCCACATGTTGCGATATGGTCAGACAAATGAGTATTTTGATTGGCGGATAACCACAAACAGCATTCAAAGGAGAACCATGCTCGAAACAACCACCGTCTACACGCCGTCGCCGACCCGATACGACAGCATGACCTACAACCACTCGGGAACAAGCGGCCTCAAACTCCCCGCCATATCCCTCGGTTTCTGGCATAACTTCGGCGACATCACCCCGTACGGCACCATGCGCCGAATCGTGTTCACCGCATTCGACAACGGCATCACCCACTTCGACCTGGCCAACAACTACGGCCCCGAACCAGGAGCAGCCGAAAAGAACTGCGGACGACTCCTGCACGAATACTTCCAACACCACCGCGACGAACTCATCATCAGCACCAAAGCCGGCTACGAAATGTGGCCAGGCCCATACGGCGACCTCGGTAGCCGCAAATACCTGCTCGCCTCGCTCGACCAAAGCCTCGAGCGTCTCGGCCTCGACTACGTTGATGTCTTCTACCACCACCACATGGATTCCTCAACTCCGCTCGAGGAGACCATGGGAGCACTCGCCACGGCCGTGAGCAGCGGCAAGGCGCTGTACGTGGGTCTGTCCAACTATGACGGTCCGACACTCGAAAAAGCCGCCGCCATCTTGGACGAGCTGCATGCGCCCTTCATCATCAACCAGAACCGTTACAACATCTTCGACCGCACGGTCGAGAACAACGGGCTCAAAGAAGCCTCGCACCGTCTTGGCAAAGGGCTGATCACCTTTTCTCCGCTCGCCCAGGGGCTGCTGACCGATCGGTATCTGAACGGCGTCCCGGCGGACAGCAGAATCGCCCATGATGGACGATTCCTGCAGGAAAGCGCGCTGACGCCGGAAAAGCTGCAGCAGATTCGCGATCTGAACGATCTGGCTGCCGAGCGTGGGCAGACCTTGGCCGAAATGGCGTTGGCCTGGCTGCTGCACGATGGCATGGTCACATCGGTGCTGGTCGGCGCGTCCCGTCCGCAGCAGCTCCTCGACAATATCGGCGCGCTCAGAAACACCACATTCAGCGATGAGGAACTTCGCCGCATCAACGAAATCTCCAAGCTCCGATAACCCTTACGGAGCCGGCAAACAATCAGTCGAGTACGACACCCGCCTCACGCATCTGCCGGCGGGCGTCAACGCCAAGTTCCTCACTGACAGGCTCGGTCAGTTCCTCGATGACATGTGTCTCGTAACCGAGCTTCCTCGCATCCAACGCGGTTTCCTTCACGCAATGCGATTCCGCCAATCCGACCACGTCCACACGAGTGATGCCAGCGGCTTCCAACGCGTTCGCCAGCGTCCTGCCGGCGGTCAGGTCGGCGGCGACCTCCTCGCGCGTGGGGATACGGTCGGTGTTGTCCTCCAGACCTTCGAAGCCGGAATACGATGGCGAATACTGGCCCTTCTTGAAATGATGCCCGATTCCCAAAGCCGCGATCGCGGGATGCAGTCCGGCGTTCGCGGTGCCGGCCTTGCCGTGCACCGGCCACGTGTCCACGTAATCGGGATCGTCCGACCAGTGCCTGCCGGGTTCGACATGCCAGTCCTGTGTGGTGGCGACATACGAGTATTCGTTGCGATGAGTCTCCACATATTCCGCGATACGCTCGGCGACCGCGTTACCGCCTTCCACGCCGAGTTCTCCGCCCTCGCAGAACGTCGGCTGCACATCCACGATGATCAACGCCTTCGACATGGTCTTCTCCTTGCTGCTTTCGCGATTCGTTTCCGCATCGGCCCGTCCGAGCCGGCGGAATTCCTGCCAGTATACGTTCTTCCACGCTCTAATGCCATGGTGAAGTTCCTATGACGCGAATCTCGAAGAAATGGCGCTTCTACCGATTCTTTGGTGCGAGTCTCGTGAAACGCTTTTCCGACACGCGGTATCAAGCATTGGCAACATATGGCATAATTGACATTTGGCGGAAAGCCTTACGGTTTTTAACGCCGTTCCCCCATGGTGTAATGGCAGCACACGGGTCTTTGGAACCCTTTGTCTTGGTTCGAGTCCAGGTGGGGGAGCTTGAGGGAGATATGCGGAGGCATGTAGTTATGCCTCCGCATATTTTTTACCAAATACGCTCGGCCGTATTGAGCATAATCAGATTTCCAAGGCGTCGAACATTTCATCGGCCGTATGGAACCTGTGTCGGATGGACTGTCGAATATCTCGCCGTTGGCCAAGCGAATGCGGTGTTCTTCGGTTACGTTCGCCGTGGCGGTTATGCCGGCATACCGGCTTTCCAGCATGTCTCCGCTTACGAGGATCCCCCGCTTGCAGATCAAAATCGATGGCATTCTGTTCGCGCGCGCTTCGGTTCATATCCCGATTGCGTGGAAGCCTGCATAACCTGCTCCCCCGCAATCGGGATATGCCCACACCTGCAATGCGGTATCGGCAAACATCACAACGCTGCTGTTGAAAATCACAAAATCAGGCGAACAGGAATCCCTGGCCGTGATGCTCCGGGTAGGTGTCGAACAGTTCCGCGACGGAACCGTCTTCGAACACGGCGCGGATGGCGCTGGCTAGCAGCGGCGCGATGGAAAGGACGGTCAGGCCGTCCCAGCGCTTCTCTTCCGGAATCGGAACGGTATCAGTGAGTACGACCTCGCGTGCACCGCAATTCTTGAGGCGTTCCACGGCCGGGCCGGAGAGCACGCCATGCGTGGCGACCACGGTCACGGACTTGGCACCAGCGTTCTTCAACACGTTGCATGCGCCGGCGATGGTGCCTGCGGTGTCGATCAGATCGTCGACGAGCACGCAGTCCTTGCCTTCCACGTCGCCGACGACGCGGTTGGCGACCGCCTGGTTCGGACGGGTGATGTCGCGGGTCTTGTGCACGAAGGCGAGCGGGCCGCCGCCAAGACGCTGCGCCCACTGTTCGGCCACGCGGATACGGCCGGCGTCTGGGGAGACGACGGCGACGTTGTCGAGCTGGCCTTGGAAACGATCGCGAATGTAGTCAACGAGCACCGGCATGGCGATAAGATGGTCGACCGGGCCGTCGAAGAAGCCCTGGGATTGTGCGGCGTGCAGGTCGACGGACATGATGCGGTCCGCGCCTGCTGTTTTCAGCAGGTCGAAGACGAGACGGCAGGAGATGGGTTCGCGGCCGCGGTGCTTCTTATCCTGGCGGGAGTAGCCCAGCAGCGGGCATACGGCGGTAATGGAGCGGGCGGAGGCACGCTTGAGCGCATCGATCATGATGAGCTGTTCCATAATCGCCTTGTTGATTGGCTGGTAATGGCTTTGCAGTACGAAGACGTCGGCGCCACGCACGGATTCGGTGTAGCGCACATACATCTCGCCGTTGGCGAAATCGTATGCAGTGGTTTCGAGTACATCAATGCCGAGTTGATCGGCGACATCCTGAGCAAGTTTCGGATGAACTCTTCCCGTTACGAGAATGAGGTTTTTATCTGGCTTCCCTTCAAGGATTGCGCTCACCATTATCTCCCAAAAGTTTTGTTAGTCATGGGCTTGTAAGCCCCCAGTGTAGCGACCAACACCGACGGCAACACTCCCCGGCGATTATCCCCCTGCTCACCCCCGCCCTAGCAATATCGCCATACCGGCAGGCGAAGAGCTCGGAAAGCCGCGACCGATCTCAACGGCAGGCCCGAACTCAATGGCCGGCGGCGATCCAGCCATCAATTGCCTGCTTCACCGCTTGCGCGTAGATATCGCTGCCGATAACCGGGTGGATGCCGTCACCAAACGATATCTGGTCCAAATGCTGATTGGCCATGGCGTCCCAATCCACCAGCACCGTATTGCCTGCATGACTATTGACGTAATCGGCGAACATCTGGTTGTTCACGCCGATCCACGCCCGATTGCCATGCGCGTTGACCAGTACCATCACCCGATCATCGCCAAGTTGCTGGTGCAGCTGGTCCAGTTGTTCGACGGTGACATAGCCGTTGGTGCTCAGGCCGACCACCACCCATTGACGCAGGTTGTTCGCTGCGGCATCCGCTTGGGCGATCTGTGACGCCACAGCCATGGAGCGCGAGACTTCGGCATTGATATCGATGCCGGGGAATACCGCGCCGAGCCCGTCGGCGCTGGCCAGCATGACGGAGTCGCCTATGGCGGTCATCTGGTTGCCTGTCGGCGCAACATGCTTGGGATGTTTCGGCTGTACCTTGCCGGCGCTCTTCTGCTCGGCCGGCTTGGCCTGCTCAGGTTTTGCCGGTTGGACGGGCTTGGCTGGCTGGCCTCCTTGCGTCTGCTTCCGGCCACGTTCGAGCTTGTGCGACTGCTGTTCAAGCTGAATCTGCATCTGTGTTTTCCCCGGGGCGTCATTGATGGCGCGCGCGCAGCCGATCATGGCGACCACGACAAGCACATCGACAAGCACTGCACGCAGAATCTGCAGAATCTTGTTCTCTTCGGGGCTGACCGGGTATGGGAAGATCGCATAGGATGTGGAATGGCGTGCAATGGGCTGTTCAAGCAGGTACCACGAGATGGCGGAGCACAGTGCGGTCAGAACCAACGTCACCGCAAGCACCCAACCGTTGTTGCGCGGATTGCCCTTGCCCAATAACGCCGAAACGATAATCCATATCGGCCAGTGCCACAGGTACACGCCGTAGGAATGACGGCCGAGAGCGGCCAACGGTTTGAACAGCATCAGATCGCGCATCCAGGAGTTCACGCTGATCGTCCCCGCAATAAGCACTACTGAACAGATGCTGGCGAGAATAATACCGCCGCGGAACGCAAAATCGTCCTGTTTGCCGCAAAAACACAGGGTGCAGAGCATCATAAGCGCAATGAAGCCCAGAGCCGGGGCCACTGCGACGCTCATGCCGGATGGCGGTTGTGGCGGTTGCAGATGCGACTGCGCGGCAGGCAACGGCTGCATACTCTGGGCGGTCTGCCGCGCAGGGCTCGTCAGGTTAGCCGATGCATTGACGGGCTGGGACACCGGTCGGTAATGGTTATATTCATAGGTGCACACGCACCATGCGAATGCCACACCCAGCATCAGGCCAGTGGAGTGCGTGTCCGTACCAAAATACACACGCGTGGGATCGCCGCCCGGTTGGTATAGCACCCACATCAGCGTGCCGCTGACTGCGGCAAGTACAAGAGGAACCGCGACCGAAAACCTTGTGGCGCGTAAACGCCACATGACCCATACCACGAATGGCAGCACCACATAGAACTGCAATAGCACCCCCACGAACCACAGGTGGCGTAAAAGCTGAGGGGTCAGCTGGTCGAAGTAGCTTTGCCCGCCGATAATGGCATGCCAGTTGTACCAGCCGGTCAACGAGCTGAGCACCTGGCCGAAGATATTCACCAATGCGTCCCTGTCGAGCAGGCCGGCGAACGTCACCATCGCGGTAACGGCAAGCAGCAAGGCCGGGTACAGTCGCGCCAATCGACGCTGCGCATATCGGACGTAGTTCAGCTTGCCCTTACGAAACAGTTTGCGGAACATGCTCGCCGCCATAACGAAGCCCGCCACGGTAAAAAACACATCGACGCCGTAGAAGCCGCCCGGAAGCCTGCCCTGCGTGCAGTGGTAGGCGACAATGGCCACCAATGCCAAGCCCTTGATGCCATCCAGTCCGACGAATTTCCTCATCATGCGCGGTGTCCTCTTCTCTCCATTTATATGGAACATGGCGCTACGAATACCGTTTGTCTCTTCCGTGCTGCAGAGCGGTGGTCGTATTCATGCGTTATGCAAACAGGGTTAATCATACTGTTGGCATCCCCTAATTCGGTACCCCCGTTTCCCACCCATTCAAGCTGCCATTCATTTGCCTTTGCCAGGTCTTGTCCCACCGCATATCAGCCTGTTTGCCTGCGCTCTTTGACGGAACCTGGCACATAGGCAGGCAGAGCAAAAGAAAAGGGTTCCGGCACATTGGTATGTGTCGGAACCCCTGACTTGCTAAAGTCTCACAAACAATATGTCATTGCCGTAAGACCCCTCTTAAGCCGTGTCGCTTATTGCGGTATGATTCAGGCGACCTTGGCGCCGTAGTAGTCTTCGCCGGCCTCCGCGATGGCTGCGGACTTGCGGGCGATGGCCAGCTCCTCGTTGGTCGGGATGACGCAGATGGTGACCGAGGAATCCGGAGTGGAAATGATGCGCGGCTCCTTGGAACGGGTGGCGTTCTTCTCCTCGTCCAGCTTGACGCCGAACGGAGCGAGCTTATCGCACACCATCTTGCGGACCACGTCATCGTTCTCGCCGACGCCTGCGGTGAAGGTGATCACGTCGACACCACCCAGCTGGGCGGTGTAGTTGCCGATGTAGCCGACGATGCGGTGCACGTAGACGTCGAGGGCCAGCTTGGCGTCCTCATTGCCTTCCGCGACCAGGCGATGCACTTCACGCAGATCGCCGTAACCGGTCATGCCCATCATGCCGGAACGCTTGTTGAACAGGGTGTCCAGCTCATCAACGCTCATGTGGGCGTTGCGGATCAGGTGGAACACGACTGCCGGGTCGATGTCGCCGGTACGGCCGCCCATTACCAGGCCTTCCAGCGGGGTCAGGCCCATGGAGGTCTCGATCGGCTTGCCGGAGATTTCAGCGGAGGCGGAAGCACCGTTGCCGACGTGCAGCACAATCTGCTTGAGGCCTTCGGCCGGCTTGCCGATGACGGACGGCACCACGGAGGAGATGAACTCGTGGGAGGTGCCGTGAGCGCCGTAACGACGGATGTGGTACTGATCGGCGACTTCCTTGTTCAGCGCGTAGGTGCTGGATGCCTTCGGCAGCTGGAAGAAGAAGGAGGAATCGAACACGAAGACCTGCGGAACATCCGGCAGCAGGGCACGCATGACTTCAGCGCCCTTGGCCTCCGGGCCGTTGTGCAGCGGGGCGAGCACAGCCAGATCCTTGACCTGGTTGATGGTCTTGTCGGTGACGAGAGCCGGCTGCGGGAAGATGGAACCACCCTGAACCACGCGGTGACCGACGGCGACGATGCCTGCGTCGGACAGCTTCGGGCCGAACTCATCGAAGAAGCCAAGAACGCGCTTCAGACCCTGCTCGTGATCGTGAATCGGCTCTTCAAGCTCATGCTTTTCGCCGTTGTACTCGTGCTTGTAGTGGCCGTCGACAGGCTCACCGATCTTTTCGACGAGACCGGAAGCGATACCTTCACCGGATTCAAGGTCGACCAGCTGGTACTTGATCGAGCTGGAGCCGGAATTGATAACAAGGACGGTTTTTGCCATTGTGGGCATCCTCCAATTGTTGTACTGTTCCGCACACACGGATTTCCACTGCTCAGATTACTCTTCGCATCCTACAAAATCCCCTCTCTTCACCGCCGGCTCGAGCCATCCGGCACATCGGCATGCCCCACAGACGCCAGCGAGGCCGGGTCGATGACGCATCCTGTCGAATTGGGGATGCGCAACCGATTCCGGCCTCGTCGAACGGTCAGCGGCAGACTAACGCTTTGTCTGGTCCTGCTATCGCTGCGCCTCCACTGCCGTCAAAGCCACAGTGTTGATAATGTCCTGTACCGTAGCGCCACGGGACAAATCGTTCACTGGCTTGTTCAGGCCCTGAAGCACCGGCCCAATGGCAACCGCGCCGGAGGAACGCTGCACCGCCTTGTATGCGATATTGCCGGCGCACAAATCCGGGAACACGAATACATTCACGTGACCGGCCACATCGTTGCCTTTCGCCTTGGTCGCTGCGACGGTCGGTGACCAAGCGGCATCGAACTGCACGGAACCAACCACCTGCAGATCCGGAGCCTTCTGACGGACCAAATCGGTAGCTTCCTCGACCAGATCGACATCCGGACCTCTGCCAGAGCCCAAGGTCGAATACGACAGCATACCGACCTTCGGCTCGAGACCAAATGCCGCAGCGGTTTCAGCGGACTGAATGGCGATATCGGCCAGTTGCTCGGCATTCGGATTGAGGTTGATGGCGCAATCGGCGAACACGGCAATATGATCCTTGAAACACATGAGGAACGAGCCAGAAACCAACGATGCACCCGGCTTGGTCTTAATGACCTGCAATGCGGGGCGCACGGTATTGGCCGTGGAATTGACGGAACCGGAGACCAGACCGTCGGCTTTGCCGAGCACCACCAGCATGGTGCCGAAATAACTGGCATCGGTAAGCTGTTTGCGCGCCTGTTCCTCGGTCATGCCCTTCTTGGCTCGCAGCTCGCATAGTTTGGCGACCATGGGCGCAAGCACCGTCTCATCATCCATGGCCTGGAACTTCGCCTTGCCCAACGAGTTGAGTCCAAGTTCCTCGCCCCGTGCCAGAATCGCCTCTTTATCACCGACGATAATGAGATCCACGATGTCACGCTCAAGCAGGTAATCGGCGGCCGCGATAATGCGATCTTCGGCGCCTTCGGGCAGCACGATGGTTTTCCTGACGGCTTTGGCCTTGCCCAACAAGCCATATTGGAAGGCATACGGAGTAACCGGGGCCTTAAAAGGCGCCTCAAGCGCGGCATGAACCTCGCTTGCAGGAACGTTTCTGGCGAAGGCTTCAGCAGCCTTTTCAGCAGCATCATCCTCTTCGAAATCGACCTTGGGCAATACCCACGTCGGCACATCGGCATCGGCGAAGAACGCCTTCAGATCCGGGATCTGCTCCTCGTCCGCTCCGGTAACGAAGACGCCGAGCACTGCGCTGCCGTGCTCCTCCACTGTCGCAGTGCATGCCTTAATGGTTTCCCGCACCTGCTCGGGCGTGCGATTGATGGTGCATACCGCAAGGAATACTGGGCTTTGCAAATCAGCGGCGACATCGGCGTTGAAGGCAAAGGTCTCAGGGTCGTTGACACAGCTGTGATCTGTGCCGACTATCACCATGGCTTCGGTGTCGATGGCTGCGACGGTGGTTTCATATGCTGCGACGATATCGGCACGAGAACCGTTCTTGTCATGTCGCGCACGTTTCGGGCACACTCCCCTGGCCTGTTCGATGGTTTCGCCGACGTTGGCGGCATCAAGCAGGGTTTGGGTGAAGGTCTCTTTCTTGCACACGGCCGGGCGGAATACGCCGGTCTTCTGTGTGGATGCCAAAGCCCTGACAACGCCAAGCGCCGCGACATTGCGGCCATTGGCTGCTTCGGGACTGATGATGGTTACGGTAGTAAGACTCACGTTGTCTCCTATGCACTGAATTGGTTTCGGCATCGCGTTGCCACGCCGCTGTAATCGCTACCAATTGTAATGCCGGTTCGGTGAACACCGTGTTTTCCGCGCATATCCCGCGTTTCCTCCAATACCAAAAAGGTCCGAGGAATATTCCTCGGACCTTTTCTACTCAGCACCGCGTTGTTCGGTGTGAGACAAGCGCTAGGCTTCTAGGCTCACTCGTTATCGCCAGCGGTTGCGGCGGTAGCGGAGACAGCACCCTGCTTGTTGGTGTTCACGCCGGAGTAGACCCAATCGGTGTAATCCGGGTGATCGTAGCCGTTGTCGACAGCGAACTGGAAGGCTTCGGTACGGAAGGCCTCGAGCTCGTTGATCTTGTCGGCGTACTTGTCAGCGTCGATCATGCGCAGAGCTTCGGCAACGAGCTCGTAGCGATCGATGTTGTTGACGCGCACCATGTCGTACGGGGTGGTGGTGGAGCCCTGCTCCTCGTAGCCGTGGACGTTGAAGTTGTCGTGGTTCGGGCGATCGTAGATCAGACCACGCACGTCGCGAGCGTAGGAGTGGTAAGCGAACAGGACCGGCTTGTCCTCGGTGAACAGCTCAGCGAACTCCTCGTCGGAGAGGGCCTCGTTGTTCTCCTTGGCGGACTGCAGCTTGACCAGATCCACAACGTTGACGACCTTGAACTTGATGCCCATGGCGTCCAGCTTGTCGGCAGCGGCCATGATTTCCTGAGTCGGAACATCACCGGTGGCGGCGAGCACGATCTGAGCCTCGTCGTTGGACTTCGCGGTGGAAGCCCACTCCCACTCGGCAGCACCCTTCTCGAGCTCGGCGCGAGCCTCGTCCAGGGTCAGCCAGGTGGCGGCCGGCTGCTTGCCGGCGATGATGGCGTTGATCTTGTTGGTGGACTTGTAGCACTTCTCGGCGACGGCCAGCAGCATGTTGGAATCCACCGGGAAGTAGATGCCGATCACGTGGTCGTTGTTGAAGCACTTGTTCAGCAGGACGGAGGTGACACCCGGATCCTGGTGGGAGAAGCCGTTGTGATCCTGACGCCACACGTGGGAGGACACAAGCAGGTTCATGGAGGAGATCGGCTTACGCCACGGGATCTCGCGGACAGTAGCCTCCAGCCACTTGGCGTGCTGGTTCAGCATGGAGTCGATCACGTGGACGAAGGACTCGTAGGAGCTCCAGATGCCGTGACGACCGGTCAGCAGGTAGCCCTCGAGGAAGCCTTCCATCTGGTGCTCGGACAGCTGCTCGGTGACCTGGCCGGTGACAGCCATGTGCTCATCGACCTGCTCGGACAGGTAGCCGGCGTCCCACTGCTTGTTGGTCACTTCGTAAGCGGCCTGCAGACGGTTGGAAGCGGTCTCGTCCGGTCCGAAGATACGGAAGTCGTCCGGGTTGTTCTTGATGATGTCGCGGGTGTAGACGCCCAGGCGGCGGGTAGCTTCCAGCTGGCCCCAGCCGTGGCCGTACTCCTGGACTTCCTTGACCTCGTAGTCCTCGAGCTTCGGGAGCTTGAGGTCCTTGCGGATCACACCACCGTTGGCGTTCGGGTTGGCGCCGATGCGCAGCTCGCCTTCCGGCATGAAGGCGGTGACGTCAGCCTTCACAGCACCGTTCTCGTCGAACAGCTCTTCCGGCTTGTAGGACTCGAGCCAGTTCTTGAGGACCTCGAAGTGAGCCTCGGTATCGCGGGCGGAAGCCAGCGGCACCTGGTGGGAACGCCAGGAACCCTCGGTCTTCTTGCCGTCGATGAACTTCGGGCAGGTCCAGCCCTTCGGGGTGCGGAAGATGATCATCGGGTAGAACGGACGATGCACATCGTCGGTCTGAGCGGTGGCCTTGATCTCGCAGATCTCGTCGAAGATGGACTCGAAGAGCTCGGCGAAACGACGGTGGATGGACATGTGGTCCTCATCGTCGAAGCCAGCGACGAACTCGTACGGCTCGTAACCCATGCCGTGGAAGAACTCGTGCAGCTCTTCGTCGGAGATGCGGGACAGGATGGTCGGGTTGGCGATCTTGTAGCCGTTGAGGTGCAGGATCGGCAGCACGATACCGTCGGTGCGCGGGTTGATGAGCTTGTTGGACTGCCAGCCGGTAGCCAGCGGGCCGGTCTCAGCTTCGCCGTCGCCGACGATGGCCGGGACGAAGAGGGACGGGTTGTTCATCACAGCGCCGTAAGCGTGGGACAGAGCGTAACCCAGCTCGCCACCCTCGTGGATGGAGCCCGGGGTCTCCGGAGCGTAGTGGGACGGGATGCCGCCCGGGTAGGAGAACTGGCGGAAGAACTTCTGCAGGCCAGCTTCATCCTTGGTGATCTTCGGGAAAGTCTCGGTGTAGGTGCCGTCCAGGTAGGACTGAGCGGTACCGGCCGGGCCGCCGTGGCCCGGGCCCATGATGATCACGGTGTTCTGCTGGTGATCAGCGATGAAGCGGTTGATGTGGCCGATGAGGAAGTTCAGGCCAGGGGTGGTGCCCCAGTGGCCCACGAGACGATGCTTGACATCTTCGCGGGTGAACGGAGCCTTCATCAGCGGGTTGCTGCGAAGGTAGATCTGGCCGATGGACAGGTAGTTAGCAGTACGCCAGTACTTGTCAACGCCTTCAAGGGCTTCCTCAGAAACGGGAGCGTCGAGCTTCTTCCAAGGGGTGCCAATAACAGGATTCGTCATGTATACTCCTGTAACTCCTGCACAAGTTGTGCGATTGATTATTACATTCGGTCGCGTGGTTTCCGCAGGCCTCTCAACCCCTGGACCCTCGCGTCCAATCGGTTTTTATGGTACGAGCAACGTTTGACGTTTTGGACGGTTTTTTTCGTGTGTGTTCGTAAAAGTAAGCTAAATGATGCATTTTGTAATGTTTTGCTGTGTGATTTGTGAATCGCGTTAATCGAACATTACCTCTCATAAATGGCTAAATTCCAGTGTTTTCTTAGCTAAAGAGAACATATGCCACGTTCGTTTTGTGCATATCTACAATCGGCGTGTTGTCCTGAATATGAGAGGAAATGTTTTCTTTTGGCACGATACGTTTGCATATCCTCCGATCATCATGCGCCTGCAATTCCAGCAAGATGCCCAGCATGCCCCAATGTCTGCGAACACGGCCATAATCGTAGGTATTGTTTTCCCGTATGCTGTGCAGGCATGTGTATGCGGCATGCATACGTCAGCACACACCGGATCGCAATGCGCAACCGTATACAAGAGGTATACGGATGCGCACTGCGCCCGGCCAACGCGCAACCGCCACGGCTATACGAGGAGATCCAGTCCGCTACCCATAAATTCAAGGGAGACAACCAATGGCAAAAGGCCCTGTGCTCGTAGTTGATTTCGGAGCCCAGTACGCACAGCTCATCGCCCGCCGCGTACGCGAAGCGAACGTCTATTCGGAGCTCGTACCGCATTCCATGCCGGCCGACGAGATGCTCGCCAAGGACCCGAAGGCCATCATCCTGTCCGGTGGCCCGGCTTCCGTATTCGAGCCCGGCGCCCCCACCATCGACCCGAAGGTGTTCGATGCCGGCGTTCCGGTGCTTGGTATCTGCTACGGCTTCCAGGTGATGGCCCACGAGCTCGGCGGTGACGTCGACAAGGCAGCTTTGGGCGAATACGGCAAGACCGATACCGTAATCGATCACGCAGAAGGCCTGCTCGCGGGCTCCCCCGCCGAGCAGAACACATGGATGAGCCATGGCGTCGCCGTGAAAAAGGCCCCGGAAGGCTTCGAAGTGCTTGCGCACACCGAAGGCGCACCTGTGGCCGCCATGCAGGATCCGGCACGCAAACTGTACGGCGTGCAGTGGCATCCGGAGGTCAAGCACACGCCGATGGGCCAGCAGCTCATCGAAACCTTCCTGCATGAATGCGCCGGCCTTGGTTCCGATTGGGACGCTTCCAGCATCATCGATGATCAGGTGGCGAAGATCCGTGAACAGGTCGGCGATGCACAGGTGATCTGCGGCCTGTCCGGCGGCGTTGACTCCGCCGTCGCCGCCGCGCTGGTGCACAAGGCCATCGGCGACCAGCTGACCTGCGTGTTCGTGGACCACGGTCTGTTGCGTAAGGGCGAGGCCGAGCAGGTCAAGCATGACTTCGTCAAGGCCACCGGCATCAAGCTCATCGCCGTGGATGCTTCCGAGGACTTCCTCACCGCGCTCAAGGGCGTGAGCGAGCCGGAGAAGAAACGCAAGATCATCGGCGAGAAGTTCATCCGCACCTTCGAGAAGGCACAACGCCAGGTCATCGAGGAAGCCGGCGCTTCCGGCAAGGAAGTCAAGTTCCTCGTGCAGGGCACCCTGTACCCGGATGTGGTGGAATCCGGCGGCGGCGATGGCGCGGCCAACATCAAGTCGCACCACAACGTGGGCGGCTTGCCGAAGGACATCAAGTTCCAGCTCATCGAGCCGCTGCGTACCCTGTTCAAGGACGAGGTCCGCGCCATCGGCACCGAGCTCGGACTGCCGGATGAGATCGTGTGGCGTCAGCCGTTCCCGGGCCCGGGCCTGGGCATCCGCATCATCGGCGATATCACCAAGGAACGTCTGGATGTGCTGCGCGAGGCCGATGCCATCGCCCGCGAGGAACTGTCCAAGGCCGGTCTCGACCGCGACATCTGGCAGTGCCCTGTCGTACTGCTCGCCGACGTGCACTCCGTAGGCGTGCAGGGCGACGAACGCACCTATGGCTCCCCCATCGTGCTGCGTCCGGTGTCCTCCGAAGATGCCATGACCGCCGATTGGTCCCGCATTCCGTACGACGTGCTGGCCACCATCTCGACGCGCATCACCAACGAATGCCGCCAGATCAACCGCGTGGTGCTCGACTGCACCTCCAAGCCGCCGGCAACCATCGAGTGGGAGTAAGCCGACAGGGCTTTGGCTTGCTCTTTTGAGTGCTGCACTGTGCCGTTGAGTTTCGTTTCGTATGCGACTCACGGCAAAGCCGCCAGCAACAGCGGTGAGTAAATACGATAATCTAGCCTCCGTTCCCATGTTGGGACGGAGGCTTTTTCTTTGCCGTTTTACTCCCTTTTACCTGCGATTTCGCCATTTACTCCCCCCGTGTTTCAAGACAACAAGGCACGGGGCGGTATTCGGAAGAATGGGAGTAAGGATTTATTCCAAGTGAGTAGGCGCTCGGTTTTTGTCCCCGAGGACGGAACGGGGCCGTTTCTGGGCCCGTGAAACTCAAATCGAACCCAATAGGCTTTTTAACGGTCTCCGCACGGCGTTTGGGGGTGCGGACGAATAGTTGGACCGTTTGGTCCAGTCAGGAGTCCGTATGTACAGCCACGACTCAAAGAACAAAGCCCTCATCATGCTGAGGCTCACCGGCGACGTCGAGAAGACCGCCAGGATGTCAGGCGTGCCCGGCAGAACCCTGCGCCGCTGGGCGGCAGCCGCGGCCAAGCCGCGACAGAGGTCCCGCGGGGCCAAGTTCGAGCCCTACGGCGACGAGGTCCGGGGCAAGGCGATGGAGATGGCTCGGGGCGGCGCGTCTTGCAGGGAAATCGCGGAGGCGCGGATGGGCGGTCGCTCGAAAAAGCCCGAGGGCGACGAGCCGGCGTACACCGGCTTCGGGGGCGGCCCCGAAGAGAGGATCCGGCAGCTCGAGCTGGAGAACGACATCCTGAGGGGGCCATCGACCTTTTAAAAGCAGGGAGCCTCGACGCGATGAGCAACATGGAGAAGACCGTGCTGATCGACAAGTTGAGGCTGGAGACCGACCGCCCCTTAAGAGAGCTCACCGGTTCCTTGAGGATCTCGAAGAGCTCCTATGAGTACTGCCGCGCGAAGGACAGGCACGCCCAGCTCAGGGCCGACATCAGGAGGATATTCGACGGTGCCGGCGGCAGGCGCGGCTACCGGTACGTGCACAACGAGCTGCGGGAGGAGGGCGCCGTCGTCAGCGAGAAGGTCGTTCGCAGGCTGATGGCCGAGGAGGGCTGCCGGGTCGCCTACCTGAAGAGGAGGCGGCGATACAGATCCTACAGAGGCGAGATATCGGACGCGCCCCCAACTTGGTGGAGCGCGACTTCCGTGCGGGCGGCCCGAACGAGCTGTGGCTCACCGACATCACCGAGTTCAAACTGCCGAGCGAGGAGAAGGCGTACCTCAGCCCGGTCATCGACTGCTTCGACGGCCTCGTCGTCTCGTGGCGCATAGGGAGGCGCCCGAACGCGGCCCTCGCCAACGGCTCGCTGGAGGACGCGTGCAGGACGCTCGCGCCGGGCCAGCGCCCGGTCTGCCACTCGGACAGGGGGTGCCATTACAGATGGCCCGGGTGGATCGGCATATGCGAGGGAAACGGCCTGGTCCGCTCCACGTCGAGGAAGGGCTGCAGCCCGGACAACTCGGCATGCGAGGGCTTCTTCGGCCGCCTGAAGAACGAGTTCTTCTACCATCGGGACTGGAGCGGCGTCACCATGGAGTCGTTCATGGAGCTGCTGGACGAGTACATCCGCTTCTACAACGAGCGCCGCAAGAAGCAGTCGCTCGGCTGGATGAGCCCCATGCAGTACCGGATAAGCAAGGGACTAGCCGCTTAGGCTGGTCCAAGGAATTGTCCGCACCCCCCTGAGTTTGAAAAAAGTTTTTGAAGTTGTCCCGACTTTTGTCCCCGAAGCCGATGAAACACGACACGGTGTTACTTGGCGGCACTCGGCTCGAGACGGCAGCGAAAACTGGGCGCAACTGGAATGACGGGACGGCAGAATCGATGCCATCGAGTGGGAGTAGAACAGACGTTCGATTCTGTGTTATAATATCCTGCAATGGGCGCGGCCTCTTCCGAGGCCGCGCCCATTGCTATATTTGGTCGGATATCGACGGAAACCCAAGCTCAGGGAGGTTTGTTGCGATGGCATACGATTTCAAGAAGGAGTTCAGGGAGCTCTACAGGCCGTCGGGTAAGCCGGGCGTCGTAACCGTTCCGCCTATGAGCTACGTTGCCGTGCGGGGCAAGGGCGATCCCAATGCCGAAGGCGGCGAGTACCAGAACGCGTTACCGCTGCTCTACGGCGTCGCCTATACCATCAAGATGTCGAAAAAGGCCCCGCGAGAGATCGAAGGCTATTTCGACTTCGTCGTGCCTCCGCTCGAGGGCTTCTGGTGGCAAGACCGCGCCGATGGCGAGATTGATTATGCGCGGAAGGACGACTTCAACTTCATCTCGTGCATCCGTCTGCCCGATTTCGTCACTCGCGAGGACTTCGACTGGGCAGTTTCGGAAGCTGCCGTCAAGAAGAAGCTGGACTTCTCGGCGGTCGAGCTGCTGAGGGTCGACGAGGGTCTTTGCGTTCAGTGCATGCATACCGGGCCTTACGACGACGAGCCGGCGACCATAGACGGCATGCGCACATTTGCAGCGGAACGGGGTTACGCCCCCGACTTCTCCGAAGCCCGTCAGCATCACGAGATTTACCTCTCCGACCCGCGCAAGTGCGCGCCGGAGAAGCTCAAGACCGTGATCCGTCATCCCATAAAGTTGATTTAGCGAAGCGAGTGACGCCGATCGCTTCGGCTTTTTGGGGGCTCGCCGTGGCGTGGTCGGCAACGGGACGTGCCCTGCGACCGGTGGCGGAGGCCGAGGCGCGGGAGCGCGCGTTCGTTTGCACCGCCTCGCACGACCTCGTCACCCCGCTCATGGCGGTGACCGCGAACTGCGACGTGTTTGAGGCGGAGGCATCCGATCAGGCCGGCCTTGTGTCCTGGGTCGCCAACATCCGTCCAGCGGCGGACGAGATGGCGACTCACATCGCCGACATGCTCATGCACATGGGCGGCGACCAGCCAGGGCGATCCCCGCAACGGGCATTATTATCCGGGAAGCGTTTGGTTGCGAGCCACGCCGGTGTGCGGGGCCTGAGTCGTTAGGCCCTCACAGGGGGACCGCGATGGTGACCACCGCGCCGCCCGAGGGGCTGTTGGCGAGCGAGACGGAGCCCCCGTGGGCGCTCGCGGCCTCGGAGGCGGCGTGGAGGCCGAGCCCGTAGTGGCGGCCTCCGTCGCGCGAGGAGCGGGAGGAGTCGTCTGTGAAGAGGCGCTCACAGCCGCGTTCGAGGGCGGCGGGAGAGAAGCCCGGTCCGTCGTCGGCCACCTCGATGACGAGGTGGCCGCCCTCGACGTCGCAGGAGACCGCCACGCGCGAGCGCGCGTGCTCGGCGGCGTTGGCCACGAGGTTCGCGGCGGCTCGCGCCAGAGCGGTTCGGTCGAGCGGGGCCTCGGGCGCGCCCGCGACAGCAGGGCCCGTGGCCGCGTCGAGCGTCACGCCTCGCGCCCGGGCGATCTGGGCGGCCTCGGCGAGGACCTGTTCGCAGAGCTCGGCCGGCCGCATGGGGGCCCTCTCCGCCCCGCCGGACCCGCGCGAGGCCTCGATGAGCAGGCGCACGTAGCCGTCGAGCCTTTCGACACCACCGGCTATGTCGCGCGCGGCGGCCGCGAGGTCGGCGTCTTTCTCGTCTTCCAGCTCCTCCGCCACGAAGTCGGCGTTGGCGCGCAGCACGGTAAGCGGCGTCTTGAGGTCGTGGGCGAGCGACGCCACCTGCTCGCGCTGCCCCCGCTCCGCGGCCCAGCGGGCCTCGAGCGACTCGGCGAGGGAGGCCCGCATGGCGTCCATCGCGGCGAGGACGTCGTTCACCTCGCGCACGTTGGTGCTGCCGACCGCGAAGTCGAGCTCCCCCGCGCCGACGCGCCCCGCCGCCTCCGCGAGCGGCGCCATCTTGCGCGAGATCACGCGGCTCGCGCGGCGCGCCACGAGCGCGAGCGCGAGCGCGCTTCCCGCCGCGGCGCCGACGAGCATGAGGTTCTGCGGGTTGGGAAGCAGGCCGGCGAGGTCGCGCGAGACCCACTGCGGCAGGTACTCGCTGACGAGTGCGCAGGCCCCGCCGCCCTTGAGCGGGAACGCGGCGTAGGTGAGGCCCGAGCCCCCGCCCTCGATCTCCACTGTGCCCGGATCCGCGGCGAGTGCCGCACGGGCCATTTCCGCCGCGCCCTCGAGCCGCGTGCCTTCGAGGTCTGTCATCAGCACGTATCCGTCCTTGTTCAGGATGAGGTAGCGGTACGCCGTCGGCACGTCCTGCTGCCCGCAGACGCCGTCACGTGCCAGACCCTCCGCGACCTCGCGCACATTGGCCGGCCCCCAGCTTGCCTCGTAGACGAAGCCCGCGTTGATCGCCGCGGAGAGCGCCATGAACGAGGCGAGCCACGCCGTGGCGACCGCCGCGAACGCGTAGGCGAAGTAGCGCGCGATGACGAAGGAGAGCGGCATGCCCCCGCGACCTCGCGCCCCGGTCCTCAAAGCTGCCACTTGTACCCCATCCCCCAGACGGTCGCGATCGGATCGGCGCCGGCCTCGGAGAGTTTCCTCCGGGCGCGGCTGACCTGCATGGATATGGCCGCGTCGTCGACGTCGCTCTCCCAGCCGAGCACCGCCTCGCGTATCTGCGCGCGGCTCATGACCTGCCCGGGGTGGCGGGCGAGGTACTCGCAGATGGCGTACTCGGTGGGCGTGAGCGGCACGGCCTCGCCGCCCACGGCGAGGCCGCGCGCCCCGAGGTCGATCCGCACCTCCCCGAAGGAGAGGGCGTGCGAGTGCGGCCGGCGCTCACGGCGTAGATGGGCCGCGACCTTGGCGCGCAGCTCCGCGGCCCCGAAGGGCTTGCGGACGTAGTCGTCGGCGCCCAGGCCGTAGCCGGCCACGGCGTCCTCCTCGGCCACGCGCGCGGTCAGGAAGACGATGGGCCCGTCGAAGTCCGGGCGGATCTGCCGCACGAGCTCGAAGCCGTCGAGCCCCGGCATCATGACGTCGCAGAGCACGAGGTCGAAGCGAGAGAGGTCCATCCCCGGGACCGCCGTCGGATCCGCCGCCCTGACGACCTCATGGCCGTCGCGGCCGAGGACGCGCGCGAGCGCGTCGAGGATCGCCCGTTCATCATCCACTGCCAGTATCCTCGCCATGTTCGACCTCCTGAAACTCCCGTCGGCATTGTACTAGCGCCGCGCTCAGCGGTCCAGAGCCTCGCGCGCAGCCGCGGGCGCCTCGGCCGCATCGCACGCGCGGTAGCGCACGCCCGAGCCGCCGCGCGCCTCGATCTCGAGCCAGCCCTCGCCGTTCGACTCCCGTCCGAAGAAGATGAGCTGGAGCTCTCGGACATTGCCTCTGTCGTCCGCCGCGTCCACCAGGTAGACGTAGTTCGCCCCCGCCCCGGTGGCGTCGGCGTAGGAGCTCGCGTGGCTGCCGGGCTCGGGCGCGGGCGCCCACATGGCGATCTCAGGGTTGGGCAGCACGCGGTCGGCAATCGAGCGCAGCGCCGACCCCCAGCCGGCGTCGAGCAGGGCATTCCCACCCAGGACGAGCGCTGCGGAGAGAATGGCGAGCATGGCTGCGAGCGGCACCCTACGCATCTGCCCTCCCGTCCTCGAATCGGCAGAACCAGGCGAGAAGGACGGCGGCGGCTGCCAGGGTGAGCACGAGGCTAGCGAGCGCAGTCGTGAGGAGAGGGCCCGCCGCACGTGCGGCGTCGATGAAGACCTCCACCCCGAGCGACCCTAGGCGCGCAGGCCAGGCGAGCGGCACCCAGCTCAGGGGCGTCGCCAGGGCACCGGTGAGCTCGCCGGTCATGAGGCCGTGCGCAAGTCCGCCCACTGAGAAGAACGCGAGGAGCATCCCCGCCGCGCCGGCGCCGATGGCGGCGTTGCGGCCGAGGCGCAGGGCCACGCCGAGCCCCAGCGCGTAGAGGGGCAGGCTGCCCAGCACGATGCCCGCCCAGGAGGCCGCAAGCGGAGCGGGCCCGAGCGGCAGGCGCCCGGCGACGGCGAGCACGGCACCGAACACGCCGAGCGCCACGGCCAGCGCGCCCGCGCCGAGCGCCGCAAGGGCGAGTAGCTTCGCCGCGACGGCGCGCCCGCGCGAGGGGACCGCCGTGAGGTTGGCGAGGCGCCCGGCAGCGCGCTCCTCGTCCACGGCGAGCCCGCAGACGATGGCGGACATGAGCGGCATGAGGGCGCCGAGGAACTGGGCGTAGGCGTCCGCGCCCAGCGCCGGGTCCCATCGGGCTACGGAGAAGTACTCGCCGCAGGCAAGACCGGCTGCCAGGCCGCAGACGAGGTGCACCACTGCGAGCGGGGAACGCGCCAGGCGCAGGGCCTCGGAGAGCAGGGCCCGCGAGAGAGTCATGCGTGGCGTCGGGTCGGAGAGTCGTGTCACGGCCATCACCTCTCCTCGGAGCGCGCGAACCAGGCCGCGCCCGCCGCCGTGAGCGCGGCGAACGCGAGCGCGCAGACCGCAAGGCCCACCAGTGTGAGCATGCCGTCCGCCGCGAGCGCCCCGCCGAGCGCCATGTCCGCCGCGAGTGGCTCGCCGCTCGGCAGCACGGGAATGAAGCTCGTAGGGATGACCATGCTCGCCGACGGCGGAAAGAGCTGCGGCAGCGGCACCAGCGACCAGGCGAACCCACCCACGAGCTGCGCGGCGAGCGGGCAGAAGATGCCCGCGAGCATGCCGAGCCGCGCCGTGAGGAAGAGCCCTGCGGGGATCATCCACGCCGCGGTCACCGTGTTAACGAGCGCGCAGAGGAGCATCGTGAGCGTGCCCGCGACCGTGAGGCCCTGCGAGGAGAACGCCGATCCCGCGAGGTAGATGCCGAAGACCACGAGGTTCGAGAGCGCGCAGAGCGCGAGGCACCAGAGCGCCTTGGCCCACCAGGCGCGCCTAAGCGGGAAGCCCAGGCCCAAAAGCCCCCGCATCCGCGTGCGCGCATCCGCCCGCGCGACGCACGCCACCACGAGCGAGAGAGCCACGGGCAGGAAGAGCGCGTACCAGTAGTTCCACGCGCTGAAGATCTGCACGCCCCGGTAGGGCATCGCGCCGAGCAGCGGCATCGGCAGTGCCATGAGCACGGCCAGGCGAACCGGTGCTGCGTGGCGCGACTTCAGGGCCTCGGCGCGCAGGCCCGCGAGCAGGCCGCCTTTCTCGCCCGTCATGCCGCCACCTCCCCGCGCGCTCGTCGCCCTTCCCGGCAGACGCTCATGAAGAGTTCCTCGAGGTCCTGCCCGGACCGAAGCGCATCCTCGTAGGCGAGGCGCCCCCCGTAGATGATGCCGATGGTGTCCGCCATCTGCTGCACCTCGGAGAGGATGTGGCTCGAGACGATTACCGTCGTACCCGCCGCCGCGAAGCCGCGGATCTGGTCGCGCAGCTCCTCGATGCCGATGGGGTCGAGGCCGTTGGTGGGCTCGTCGAGCACGAGCAGGCGTGGCCGGGCGATCAGCGCCAGTGCGAGCCCCAGGCGCTGCCGCATGCCCATCGAGAAGCGCCCAGCGCGCTTCTTCCCGGTGTCCGCGAGGCCCACGGCGGCGAGCACCTCATCTACGCGGCTCTCGGGAAGGCCCAGCAGCGTGGTACGCACGCGCAGGTTCTCGCGCGCGGTGAGGTTGGGGTAGAGCGGCGCCTCCTCGATGAGGCTGCCGATTGCGTAGAGGTCCTCGCGGCGCCAGGCGTGCCCGGCAAAGAGAATCTCCCCGGCCGTCGGCCGCAGCATCCCGCAGATCATCTTGAGCGTTGTCGACTTGCCGGCGCCGTTGGGGCCGAGCAGCCCGTACACCTCGCCCTCGCGGATATGAAGGCTCACGTCGGCCACGGCGTCCTGCGCCTGGTCGCCGCGGCCGAAGCGCTTGGTGAGCCCGCGCGTCTCGAGCATGTAACCCATGGGTTCGTCCTTTCTCTCCCGGGCGCGCGGGCCGAGTCGCCGTACCCGCGCGCCTTACCTTTCGGGTTCACCATCCACGGTAGGGCGCGTTTCTAACGAAGCCATAACGGCCGTTGGGCTCTTTTGGTGCCAGCCCTTCTCGACCCGCACGCCACTCATAGTATGTTTATCGCGATAATAAGGACGGAGGCGCCCGTGGCACGCAATAAGTACCCGGAGGAGACGGTCGAGAAGATTCTCGATGTTGCCGAGCGGCTCTTCGTGGAGCGCGGCTACGAGCACACCACGACGATCTGAAGAGCAATACGCTAAATCAAAAAAGGCAAACCCTGGAGACGTGATTTTTGCCATATGAGCGAGAATATCGAAGATGTCTGCACACCATTGGCGTGGGAAGGCGAACAGCCGGTTGCAATCAGCGGACACTCTTGCGCGTATGCGACTAAAAGCATTATCCCGAGACACCTAGCATATTTAGCTACTGCTCAGGACTTTCAGATATCCAAACGAAAGGTGGCGAAAGGGACAAAGGTAATCGAAGTCGCGCCTGTAGACTTATCGAGGGTCGAGATCCCCGTCCCGTGCCCCGCCACCCAGCGGAAGGTCGTCGATATCCTCGACCGCTTCGACACCCTAACGAAATCGCTCACCGACGGTATCCCCACCGAGATCGAGGCGCGACGTCAGCAATACGAATATTACGGCGACCGCCTACTCGACTTCCCGCGCAAGGCAGGCGCCACGCGCAGCATGTTCTGGATCTTGGACATCGGCTCGATGTCGGCGTAGACGTTGAGCGTGACCATGGCGTTTCCCTCCATGCCGAGAGGCTGTATAAGCCGCCGTGGCGGGCGACGACTCATGCCCTCCCAAAAAACATGCGTAAGATCGAGCGGAGGCTGAGCACGCCGAATCGGAGCAATGGCAGCCGAAAAAGCGCTGGAAAACTCACCGATTTCGCGGGGCGCTGATGACGCGAAGGCGGATATTGGGAGGACAACAGGCCGGATTTGTCGCGTCGAGTTGGCCGTCTGCAATCTGAATCGTTCGGCGGTTTGTTTTGTTATGGCCGATGCCGCACGAAACGTACCGAAATATGTGCGCATAGGTGCGGCCCGTCTCTATACCTTGGCTTTCGGTTGCCAACTGATTTGCGATCAGCCTGAAATAAGGCGACGATCGGGATCTTCTAACTCGGATTTCCCGCTCGGTTCCTAAGGCGCTTAGAGCCGGCTCATAAGGGCGAAAACAAAGCCACCCGTGACGATTCTTTCAGTCATCGCTCTTGTGCATCCCTCATGACCCGCGGAAATGCAAGACGTTAAAGCCACTGGCTACGATTCACTTTGCCAAACGGGTGTCGAAGAGGATAGTCGGCTGTTTTGGCGTTCATATCGGACGTTTCAGGGCCTCAAAACCAACCCGTTTTTGTCCCCGGGACAAAAATGAAACTGCGGGCTCGTGGTTTCGAAATAGTTTGCGGTTTTGTCCCAGAATTTGTCCCAAATGCCTACGCGAGGACACGCGGAGGGATTCGGCGGCAAAGTGGACAAAACCGACAACCAAACTAGACCCAATTGGAATGGCACCACGTCAAACGAGCGTGAAAGAGTGGGAGTGACGGTTTCCTTAACATCCGCTAGCCGCATATGAAATGGCCTCTCTGGGCGAACCACCCAGAGAGGCCATTTCATATCGGATACCATTCAGACCGTCAAAAGACCGTCGACTGGCTCGAACATTATCAGCCCAACATGCCGGTCCACATGCCCACGAAATCAGGCAGCGTCTTGCGTGTGGTCTCCACGTTGCGCACCGTTACGCCTTCGATGCGCAGACCAAGCATCGCCGCGAACGTGGCCATGCGATGGTCGGCGTAGGTCTCCATCTCTGCGCCATGCAATGCGCCGCTCTTCACCGGTTCGATGGCGATGCCGTCCGTCAACTCATGAGCCTTGCCCCCCACGCGCGTGATCTCGTTGACCAGTGCCTCCAGGCGGTTCGTCTCATGCCCGCGCAAATGGCCGATGCCGGTCATGTTGGTCGGTTTGTCGGCGAACACCAGGATCGCCGCAAGCGACGGCGCGATTTCGCCGGCCGCAGTCAGGTCGAAGTCGCCGAGCCCGTTGATATTGCCGTCACCGCTGACCTTGCAGTAGCGGATGCCGTCTGATTCGGGGAATGTCACTTCAGCCCCCATGCGCTCCAAGTAGCCCGGCAGCAACCCACCAGGCTGCGTGGTACTTTGAGGCCAGTTCGGGACACGCACACTGCCGCCTGTGATAAGCGCCGCTCCCAGGAAAGGCGCCGCGTTCGACAGATCCGGCTCCACCGTTACGGACTCCGGCAATTGCACCGTTCCCGGCTTCACCTGCCAGACGTGCACCTGCTCGTCAGCAATAGCATCCACGCCCGCTCCCTGTAGGTCCGCCACGGTCATGCGAATATGCGGCAGGCTTGGTGTTTTCTCCCCCGTATGGCGCAGCTCGAGACCACCCGGTATGCGCGAGCCGATGAGCAGCAGGCCGGAAATGAACTGGGAGGAGCCGGAGGAATCGATCTTCACCACGCTTGGCGAGGTACGTTCCTCCACCGGCGTCGGAGGCGTTATGGTGAACGGCAAACGCCCATTCTCGCCGTGGTATTCGATGACGGCACCCAGTTGTGCAAGACCATCCAAAACCGGCTTCATCGGTCGGGCGTATGCCTGTTCATCACCATCAAATTCGACGGGGCCGTCGGCGAACATCGCAAGCCCCGGCACAAAACGCATCACCGTGCCCGCCAGGCCGCAGAACACCTTCGTATTGCCACGGAAGCGACCGTTTGCCGGTGGCGTTACCGTCACCGTAGTGGCGGATTGCTCGTCAACATCACAGCGCACACCGAGCGTACGCAGCGCATTCATCATCAGTTCGGTGTCTCGCGAGCGCAGCAGTCCCACCAGTCGTACTGGTTGTGTGCCGAGGGCTGCGAGGATGAGGTAGCGGTTCGATAGGGATTTGCTGCCGGGGATTTCGACTGTGGCGTCGAGTGGCTGGCGGGTCGTGGGGGCGGGCCAGATTGTGGTGTTGCTGTCGCTCATGGTGTGTTGTTCCTTGTTGTGCGGTATTCGCGTGCCGTGATTTCGTGTTCCATGGTTTTCGGCGGTGTCATGGGGTGATGTGCGCGGTAGCGGTGTATAGCTGTTCACATTATTGCCTGCTTGCGATAATTTCTCTTGTTTGTTCACTAGTCAGCTGTGGTTTGGATGGTTTGCAGGGTTTTCTTGCGTTTTGCGATGTGGGGCTTCTGCGTCATAGGTGGTTGGGCGTCGAGGATGATATTGCTTGGTCTTTGGGATTGGTTCGCAGCCTTGTTCTGCTGGTTCCGTAGGTGGTTTTTCGCTTCCGTAGGTGGTTGGCCGTAATATCGCATTCAGGAAAGGGCTTAATTTCAGCTGTTTCTGTTGCGGATTACCGATCTCAACCACCTACGGAACATGTAAACCACCTACGGAATCATTCTGTGGCCATGCAATGCCGGTGATAGACCGTGCGGCTGTTGCGTGGCATCGTGTTGGATTGTTTGCCCGCGCCGGCCGCTGGCTTATTCTGCTGCTTCGGCGCTCTCATTGCGTCTGCATGCCGTTCCATGCGTAGTCCAGGTGCATGAATTCGGGTACTTTGTACCATTTCACCGGGTAGCCTGCGCCATGTGCGCAGAATACCGAGTCCGGTGTGTTTTCCAGGTCGGATTCCGGGTTGTAGTTCGTGTGTTTCATTACTTCTTCGGTGTTATGGCAGGGCTTGTATCCTGCGAATACGCAGCTGAGGCGCCCGCGCCCGTGGGTGTATGCGTTCACGTCCATGGCGTAGTCCTGCATCTCGCTGACTGGTGCGGTGCCGTTGAGTACGGCGTATTCGCTGCCGCTCGCACCGGTGGGTTGTGGCGTGTCGAAATCGCCGCTCATGCGTTGAATATCGCTCATGGCACGGCCGAGCATGTCCTGCGGAATTTCCAGGCGGAATCGGTACCAGGGTTCCAGCAGTCTGCAATTGCCCATGCCTGTGATGCGGCATGGCATGGCTTCCGTCGTGGCGTTCTCCCCTGTGGGGGTATCGCCGTTCGTGTTCTTCTTCGTATTGGCATCGTCCGTATCGTGATCAGTGTCATCGCCGGCGAATCGTTGCGCGATGTCGAACGCGCTGGCATCGTTGGGTACGCCGGCACGCGCTTCCATCAGCCCTTGGCGGATCGCACGGTACGTTGCCTGGCGGAAATCGCCGCCTTCCGTGTGTTTCAGGTGCGAGCGCCCGACCAGGAGTGTGAGTCTGATGTCAGTGATTGGGGAGCCTGTGAGTACGCCCAGGTGTTCTTTTTCTTTGAAGTGGGAGATGATCAGACGTTGCCAGTTGCGGTCGAGTATGTCTTCGCTGCATGTGGTGGCGTATTGCATGCCGCTGCCTTCTGGTAGTGGTTCGAGGAGTACGTGTGCTTCCGCGTAGTGGCGTAGTGGTTCGAAATGTCCGGCGCCTTCAACGGGTGTTGTGATGGTTTCCTTATATAGGATTGCGCCTGGGCCGAATTCCACGTCCAGTCCGAAGCGGTCGTGCATCATTTGTTGGATGATTTCCAGCTGTACCGCGCCCATGAGTTGTAGGTGTATTTCCTGTAGTCGTGCATGCCAGACGACGTGCAGTAGTGGGTCCTCGTCTTCCAGTTCGCGTAGGGCCATCAGGCATTTGTGGGTGTCGTTGCTGCCTGGCAGCAGTGTGTAGGTGAGTACCGGTTGCAGGATGGGGTTTTCGGCGGATTGGTCGATGCCGAGTCCTTCGCCGGGGAAGGTGTGGGTTAGGCCTGTCACTGCGCATACTGCGCCTGCGGGGACGGATTCGACTGTGGTGTATTTTGCGCCGGAATACACGCGTACCTGGTCGGCTTTCTCGCTCCATGTGGTTTCATCGTTGCCGCCGTTCAGCAGGGCTTTTGCGTGGAGCTCTCCTCCGGTCACTTTCAGCCATGTGAGGCGGTTGCCCTGTGCATCGTGTGAGATCTTGTACACGCGGGCGCCGAATTCTTTGGTGTGGTTGGGTTCTTGGGTGTATGTTTCGAAGCCGTTGATGAATTCGTTGATGCCTTCCATTTTGAGTGCTGAGCCGAAGAAGCAGGGGAAAAGTTCACGGTGTTCGATCATGGTTTGGATGGTGGCGACGCTTACCTGTTCAGTTTCGAGGTATTCGTTCATGGCGTGTTCCGTTTGCATGGCGATTTCTTCCATCACACCGGCGAGTGCTGGAGTGTTGGTGGTTTCGTTGGTCGTGGTGGTGAAGTCGATGCAGGCGTCGTTGAATCGGTGTTTGAGTTGGCTGAGGATGTGTGTTTTGCTGGCGCCGGGGGCGTCCATTTTGTTGATGAAGAGGATGGTGGGTACGTGGTAGCGTGCGAGGAGTCTCCAGAGGGTTTCGGTGTGGCCTTGGATGCCGTCGGTGCCGGAGATGACGAGGATGGCGTAGTCGAGGACGCGTAGGGTGCGTTCGGTTTCGGCGGAGAAGTCGACGTGGCCGGGGGTGTCGAGGAGGGTGATGGTGGTGTTGGTGGTGTGGATGATGGCGGGTTCGGTGAAGATGGTGATGCCGCGTGCGCGTTCCATGGCGTTGGTGTCGAGGAAGGCGTCGCCGTGGTCTACGCGGCCGGGTTTACGCAGTTGGCCGGTGGTGTAGAGGACGGCTTCGGAGAGTGTGGTTTTGCCTGCGTCGACGTGTGCGAGGATTCCGGTTACGATGCGCTTCATGGTTGTCACCATACCAGTGTGTGTTCCTGTGTTGTGAGGGTGGTGTGTGCTGGTGAGGGGTTGTAGTGGCTGTGGAGGTTGCGCGGTCATTGTGTCCCATTGTGTCCAAGAATGGAAAAGCCCGGAATCCAAGATGTTGAAATCATTGGGATTCCGGGCTTCCGGTCGGGCTGACAGGATTTGAACCTGCGACATTCTGCTCCCAAAGCAGACGCGCTACCAAGCTGCGCTACAGCCCGTTACCTGAAAGGCAACATCAGCTATTGTACATGAGCGTTCGACCTATTGAACACGCGACACTCGCGCATTATGTCTTCCGTATGATTTCTGTTGCGTTCCATGTGCTTCCGCCAGGTCTGCCGCAGGTCACCGGTCGGAAGCGATGCGTGATTCGAGTTGTTTGAGTTGTTCGCTTGCCGAGGGCTGCACCTGTGCCTGTGCGAGCTGCAGCGTGATGCGGTCCGCTTCGAGGGCTGCGATCTGCCGTGAGAACACGATGAACCATCCTAGGTACACCATGCAGGCCAGCGCTTCCACGTTGGTCAGGGTGATCTTGCCTAGCAGCCATTCCACGCCGAATGCCGCGCATACCAGCAGCATCAGGTCGGAGATCACCATCACTGTACGGCTCAGGCGTGGTGCCACCCAGGGCAGTAGCAGGAACAGCACGAGCATGAGCACCGGCAGGCCTCGCGCGAATACGTTGTGCAGAATCGGATGCGGCGTGTAGCGGAACGCGCCGATGCCGATGAAGGCGATGCCGGACATGGTGAGCATCACGCCCAGGATGGTGGTGCGCAGGCGATAGTGCGCGATATCGTAGCCGTGGTTCGGGTCGTTGGCGGATCGGTTGTGGCGTAATCGCGTAAGCCGTTCGGTGGTTACGAGTTCGGAGATGGCGAAGTAGCTGATAATGATGATGCATAGTCCGCCCAGCATGAGTGTGGAGTTGAACATGGTGGCGGCGAATGTGGTGCGGTCGCCCAGCTGCGAGAAGTTGTTGTGGTACCAGTATGGGTCGTCTGTGGTGAGTCCGGCCACGCAGACGCCGGAGACGATGAAGAACGGCAGCAGCGAGGCCAGCGTCTTTGCGTTCATCATACGCGCCTGCACGAAGGTCATGTACCCGAATATGCCGGAGACCGTGGCGCAGATGGCGGCCATGTAGCCCACGAAGACTTTCGGCCCCATCACCTCGTTCACCATGCTGAGCAGTGCGAACGACATCAGGAATGTGGTGGCCGCATATACGGCGGATAGTGCGAGTGATTCGACGAGTCTGCGCAGCATGACGAGCCAACCGTGTTTGAGGTTCATGGAGCGCGACTGGCTCAGGTAGCCGATGAGAAAGGACACGATTGCGCAGGCGGCTGCGATACCTGAGCAGACGATGAAGCGACGGAGCATGAGCTGCCAGATGGCGGAAGCGTATTCAAGGTAGATGTTCATGGCGGCGGCGCCGATCACTGCGCAAATGATGAACGAGATCAGGCCGCCGGTTTCCGCTCGCTGGTGGCTTCCCTGTCTCATGACGCTCCCCTCTCTCGCTTGTTTTTCCGCGTATTCGTGTTTCGCGCTCATATCACTGTTCATAGCATGGTCATCGCAATATAAGGCTTTGTTTCTGTGATTCTACGTTCATAGCGTACGTTTGCAGCGTTATTGTCCGGCGCCCCGTTGCCACTGGCGGCGCCCATTAACGCCGATCCCTCTTCTGCGGTTTTACCAAAAACTGCGTCATTTCTGACATATCGCTCCATACAACGCCCTGTGCAACCCTATTTCTTTGCCTCGTCGTTTCCCAATGTTCACACAAGGCAACATAAAAAAACTCGCCATGGGCGTCGCAGTATATGGAAATTCCCACAGTATAAAAGCGGTTCCAGCGGCGAGCGCAACGTCCAACCAACCAAATCGTTGCGCTGCCGCTGGAACCTGTTGTTCGGCCTGTTGCCAGACGGCTTATGTGCGGCTTATGCCTGGTGTGACATGAGCCCGGTGTGTTCCGGCGAGTCCTGTCGGTTTTGGCACCGAGCCTTGGGAATCAAGTCTTAGAACAGGTGCCGTTGTTCCGGTTTGTCTTCGCTCATCAGCAGCATGAAGCTTCTCGATTGCGCGGTAATGGCGAATCCGGCTTCGTAGTTGAGTTCGGGCCCGTCCGGATTGTAGGTGTCTACTACCAGTTTCCATTTGCTGCCGTAGTTTTCGTCCGGCAGCGTGAATTGAATCGGCTCGTAGTGGGCGTTGAAGATCAGGATGAAGTCGTTGTCGACGGTCGGGTTGCCGTAGTAGTCCATTTCGGGGATATCGGCACCGTTGAGGTATACCATCATCGAGAACGCATGCGTGTTCTGCCAGTCGTTCATATCCATGATGGAACCGGTGTGGTCGAACCATTCGACTTCGGGGATGGTGTTTGGGTCGTCTCCGGCTTTGCGCCCGGTGAAGAACCTGCGGCGGTGCAGCACCGGATGATTCAGACGCAGGTGGATCAGCTTCGAGACGAAGGCGAGCAGGCTCTTGCGATCATCATCCAGATCCCAATGCGTCCAGGAGATCTCGTTGTCTTGGCAGTAGGCGTTGTTGTTGCCCTGCTGGGTGCGGGCAACCTCGTCGCCTCCGCAGATCATGGGGATGCCCTGGCTGACCAGCAGTGTGGAGAACATGTTGCGCATCTGCCGCTGGCGCAGTTCGTTGACGTCGCGGATGGTGGTTTCCCCTTCCACACCGCAGTTCCACGAACGGTTATTGCTTTCGCCGTCGCGGTTGCCTTCGCCGTTGGCGTCGTTGTGCTTCTCGTTGTAGCTCACCAGATCGTTGAGGGTGAAGCCATCATGCGCGGTGACGAAGTTCACCGAGGCGACCGGTCGACGACCGTTCACCTCATACAGGTCGGAGCTGCCCATCAGACGTGATGCGAATTCGGGCAACGTGCTCGGTTGCGAGCGCCAGAAGTCGCGGACGCAGTCGCGGTAGCGTCCGTTCCATTCGGACCAGCTGGAGGGGAAGCCTCCGACTTGGTAGCCGCCGGAGCCGAGGTCCCATGGTTCGGCGATGAGTTTGACGCGGCTGATGACGGGATCTTGTTCGACGATGTCGAAGAAGGCGGAGAGTTTGTCGACTTCTTGGAATTGGCGTGCGAGGGTTGCTGCGAGGTCGAAGCGGAATCCGTCGACGTGCATTTCGGTGACCCAGTAACGCAGGCTATCGGTGATGAGTTGCAGGGCGTGCGGCGAGCGCATGAGGAGCGAGTTGCCGGTGCCGGTGGTGTCGAAGTAGTGGTATGGGTCGTTGTCGACGAGGCGGTAGTAGGCCTGGTTGTCGATGCCTTTGAAGCTGAGGGTGGGGCCCATGTGGTTGCCTTCGGCGGTGTGGTTGTAGACCACGTCGAGGATGACTTCTATGCCTGCGCGGTGGTAGGCCTTGACCATGGATTTGAATTCGTTGACCTGCTGGCCGCGTTCGCCCACGCTGGAGTAGGCGTTGTGTGGCGCGAAGAATCCGATGGTGTTGTATCCCCAGTAGTTGCTGAGGCCTTTCTGCTGGAGGAAGGAGTCGTTGACGAACTGGTGGATGGGCATGAGTTCGATGGCGGTGATGCCGAGTTTTTTGAGGTAGTCGATGACTGCCGGGTATGCGAGGCCGGCGTAGGTGCCGCGGATGTCCGGTGGCACGTCCTGGTTGAGGTTGGTCATGCCGCGTACGTGGGCTTCGTAGATGACGGAGTCGTGGTAGGAGATGTTGGGGTGTTGGTCGTTGCCCCAGTCGAAGTAGGGGTTGACGACGACGGATTTCATGGTGTGTGCGGCAGAGTCCTGCGTGTTGATGGCATTGATGTCGTCGGGGTTGGACATGTCGTAGGAGAAGAGGCTCGGGTCGTCGTCGATGTTGCCTTCGATGGCTTTGGCGTATGGGTCGAGCAGGAGTTTGGAGGGGTTGCAGCGTTGGCCCAGGGCTGGATTGTATGGCCCGTAGACGCGGTAGCCGTAGCGTTGGCCCGGCTGCAAGCCGGGTATGTAGTTGTGCCAGACGTAGGAGTTCTGCTCCGTCATCTCGATACGGGTTTCGTGGTCTTCCTCATCGAAGAGACACAGTTCGACCTTTTCGGCCACTTGGGAAAATAAGGCGAAATTCACGCCGGCACCGTCGTAGCTGGCACCGAGCGGATACATGGATCCCGGTCGTATATGCATAGTTTCATTATTCCACGCGTCTCGACCGTTTTTCGCGCTTGGGGATGCTTCGCCACAAGATGCCCTCAATCGTTTTATGTCGCCGTGTTTTCTTGTGGCGCGCAAAATACCGCAAACGGTTGCTGCGCACGTGTCGGGCTTGGGGGTTGGGCGTGCGCGCCCAGCGAGTTATTTGCCTGCGGTGAGTCTGCGGATTTGCTCGTGTTGTATTGCGATGATGGAGTTGCTGGCGGTTATGTGCGTGGCCAGAAGGTCGGGCCAGCTCACCCATGCCGATTCCACGTGTTCGTCCGCGTCGAAGTGGCGTTCCCCCTGCTGAAATCCGTCCAGGTGAATCACCATGATGTGGGCGAGCTCGTCGGTCATGCCTTCGGAGGAGTAGCAGTCCGTCACCTGGTCGATGCGCATGCGGTCGTTGGAGATCGGTGTAACGCCGGTCTCCTCGCGCAGTTCACGCAGTGCGGCCTCGTGGACGTCCTCGCCCTTGTCCATCAGTCCAGCGGGCAGCCCATAGGCGAAGGAGTCGTTGCCAATACGGTATTCGCGTTCGATCAGGTATCTGTCCGTCGCCGTGTCGTGTACGAGCATCACCACACAGGGGGCATGGCGTAGTACCTGGCGGCGGATGGTGACCATGCTACCGCTAGTGGTGGTAAGCCCTATGAGCGTGTCTTCCACTCGGAAGATGGCACCCCGGTATACTTCATGGCTTTCCAGCAGTTTGGCCGGAACGTTCATGTCGATACCGTCGCCGTGGGAGGCGAGGCTCGCGTTAATCCGTTCCGTCGTATTGCCGTTGTCTGCTGCGCCTAGGCGCTGTTCGCCGTCCGTCTGCATGGTGTTCTCCTTGTGCTGTTGCCCGGCTTTCACGCAATGTCGGTTCCCTGTTGTTCCGGTTCCACCGGGCCTGCGGCGCTGGCTGTGCCGGCGCTGTTGATCACCCATGTCCATGGATCGGTGGTGGTGTGGATCCAGTTCGTTTCCACGTGTTCGCCCGTAGCCGATTCAAGGGCGGCGGGGATGTCTTCGATGGCGTAGTTGAACCACATGGATTCGATGGCGGCGTGGGGCGTGTTGATGAAGCATGGGCGCACGTGCGGCTCATGCTGGCCGGGTTCGCCATGGCCGAGCGTGATGCCTGCCGCACGCATGTCCGCCTCGTACCGCGCCTGTTCGATGGCGTCGGTGACGGGGTGATGGCGCAGGTCGCTGGTTACGTACACGTCCGCCCCGGCTGCGCGTACCTCGTCGAACATGGAGTCGCCGGAACCGGGCAGGAGCGCGACGGTGGAGATGGTGGTGTTCGGATCGCCACACATTTGGATGCCCAGTGCAGTGGCCATGCCTTGGGTGTTGACCTCGGTGTAGACGCGTTGCGCGAACACCCCTAGGGTGGTGGGTTCAGGCAGGCGTCCGATACGTCCGAGTCCTACCAGGTGTTCGGCGTCGGGGTCATTGATGGGGACGAGCGGCTGCTGGTCGACAAGGCCGAAATAGTCGGCGGCGGCATGGCCCACGCCTCGCCATGCCGCATCGGCGTTGGTATGGCCCACCCATAGGGCGCATCCGGCCTGGTTGAGTTTGGTGACAAGACCACCGCGGAATCCAAGACCGGACACCTGGTGGACGGAGCGGAAGAACAGAGGATGGTGGGTGATGAGCAGATCCGCACCCCATGCGATAGCCTGATCGACAATGCTGTCGGATGGGTCCGCGGCGAACGCGATGCGTGTGACCGGCTGCCGCAGGTCGCCTACGATAAGCCCCGGCTCATCCCAGCTTTCCGCGTATCGCAGCGGGTAAAGCGTTTCCAGTACGTCAACAACCTGCTTGAGTCTCATAGCCTGTCCTTTCTCATGGTTTCCATGCTGCTTCACCGCCACACACCTGTCCTAGATGCCCGTCTTCCTGGTGCCGCCCGCATTCAGCGAAGCCGTTTGCGGGCGGCTCACACCCGATTGGCACGGCAATCAGTGCGCGGCGAGCTGCCAGTCCGCACCCACGCCGGTGGACACGTCCAGCGGCACGTCCAAGTGCACGGCGTTCTCCATGGCGTCGCGCACCAGAGCGCTCACCTGTTCGCGCTCCCCCGGTGCGATCTCCACCACCAGTTCGTCGTGGATCTGCAGAATGATGCGGCTCTTCATACCGGCCTCGGCCAGTGCACGCCGCGCCCGGATCATCGCGATCTTCATGATGTCCGCGGCACTGCCCTGGATCGGCGCGTTCAACGCGGCTCGTTCAGCCGCATCGCGAGCGGCACGGTTCGTGGATTTCAGTGCCGGGAAGTACCGCCTGCGGCCGAACATCGTTTCGGTATACCCACGTTTGCGTGCCTCGCTCACACAGGATTCCAGGAAGTCGTGCACTTTGCCGAATGTGGCGAAATACTTCGCTTTGAGCGCCTCGGCCTCGCTCGGGCGGATCTTGAGCTGCTGCGCCAAACCATACGAGCTCAACCCATATGCCAGTCCGTAGCTCATGGCCTTCACATGGCTGCGCTGATCCGGTGTGATCTGATCCACCGGCACGCCATGCACCAGGCTCGCCACGTACTTGTGGAAGTCGGCGCCGCTCTTGAATGCTTCGATCAGCGACTCGTCGCCGGACAGATGCGCCATGATGCGCAGCTCCACCTGCGAGTAATCGCAGCTCATCAGCGATTCGAAGCCTTCACCGGGCACGAACGCCGAGCGGATCTCGCGCCCGGCCGCGTTGCGGTTTGGAATGTTCTGCAGGTTGGGGTCCACGGAGCTCAACCTGCCGGTGGCCGCCACCGTCTGTTCGAACGTGGTGTGGATGCGCTCGTCGGCAGGATTGGTGGCGTCGATGAGCGTGGCGACGATCTGCTTGAGCTTGTTGGTCTCGCGATGCCTGAGCAGCGCACCGAGGAACCCGCTGGCGCGCTCGTCGTCGGCATAGGTGAAGTAGAGTTTCTGCAACGCGTCGGCGTTGGTGGTGTAGCCGCCCGTCTTGGTGCGTTTCGTGGGCTTGAGACCCATGTCTTCGAACAGCACCTTGCCGAGCTGCTTGGGGCTTTGCAGATTCACGGTGGTGCCGGCATAGTCCCAGGCGATCTCCTGCGCCTGCCGCGCGTCGGCGGCGAAGGTGTCGCGCATGGAGGTGAGCCGTTGCATATCGACTTTCGCGCCCTGCGACTCCATGCCGTATAGCACGTGCGAGACTGGCAGTTCCATGCGCTGCAGCAGGCCGAACTGTTCGCGCTGGTCGATCTGTGGTGCCAGGGCACGGGCGAGCTCGGCGATGATGGCCGCATGCTGCAGCAGTGTCGAAGTCTGATTGCCGTCGGCATCCGCGTCGGCACCATCGTCCAGGTCGAGCAGTCCCTGCGTCGCCTCCTCGGTCTTCTCCTCCACATGGATGTCAAGGAAACGCGCGGCGGCCTGTTCGAGCGTATCCGCGTGGAAGTCGGGCTGCACCAGGTAGCCGGCGAGTTTGGTGTCGAACAACGGCTTGGGCAGGTCGACGCCGAGGGATGCGAATAGGTGAAGCTGTTCCTTGTAGCCATGCACGACCAGGGTGGGTGCGTACTGCGCGAGGATGACGTTGAGCGCGTCCCGCATCCCCGGATCCAACCGCGGCGCATCCGTTGCGGCGTCAGTCGCATCGGCCGTGGCGGCATCCGTTTGCTTGCCCGTATCGTCCGCCGAATCGACTGCGGGAATCTCGATGATCAGCGCACTGCCGCCGTATTGCAGTGTGATCGCGTTCGCTTTGACCTTGCCTGGTTTGGCGTTACCGGCAGCGTTGATGACCCATGAACGCTCGATGATGCCATTGCACTGCATCGAATGGTCGATGGTGAATTGCGTGCCGGTATCATCCGATTCGTCGTTGACGCTTGCACCACTGGCGTCCGGTTTGGGCAGGTTGTGTTCCACCCATGCGTTCAACGTGTCGGCATCGCCCGCATACTGCACGTCCGACACTTCGATGGCCGAACGTTCCTTGCCTGCTTCGGCCTTGGCGTTCTGTTCCAGCTTCGGAGCCTCGCCGCCGTTGAAGGTTTTGAGGATACGCGTCTTGGTACGCGAACCGAATTCCAGTGAGGTGAACAGTTCGTCGATCTTCGCCGCGTCGAAGTGACCGAAGGTCAGGTCGTCCACGGTAACGCCTAGGTCGATGTCTCGTACCAGTGCGTTGACCTTGCGGTTGAGCTTGACCTGGTCGAGGTTTTCTCGCAAGGACTCGCCCTTCTTGCCGCCGATCTCGTCGGCGTGCTCGCAGATGCCTTCAAGTGAACCGTACTGGTTGATCCATTTGGCTGCGAATCCGTCGCCGACCCCGGGCACACCGGGGATATTGTCCGCTGTCTCGCCGCGCAATGCCGCCAGATCGGGGTACTGCGCCGGAGTCACCTTGTATTTGGCGAATACGGCTTCGGGCGTCATATGCTTCAGGTCTTTGAAGTGGTGACCGGGGTACAGCACGGTCACCCAATCGTCCACAAGCTGGAACGCGTCTCGGTCGCCGGACAGGACGAGCGTCTTGTATTTCGCCTGTTCACCCATGGTGGCAAGCGTGCCGATCACATCGTCGCCCTCGTAACCGGGTTTTTCGATATATGTGACGCCCAGCGCGTCAAGCATGCTTTGGATAAGCGGCAGCTGGCTGAGCAGATCCTCCGGGGCGGCGTCGCGTGTGCCTTTGTACTGCGGCAGCATGGTGTTGCGGAAGGTGCCGCCTTTGACGTCGAATGCAACGGCGAGGTGATCGGGCTTCTCCGCATCAATCACTTGGGCGAGCATGGTCGCGAAGCCCCAGACCGCGTTGGTGGCCTGGCCGGACGAGGTGGAGAAGTTCTCTACGGGAAGAGCGAAGAACGCGCGGAACGCCAGCGAATGGCCATCAACGACCAGCAGCGTTCCGCGCGTTTCGTCGGATACGGTATCAATCATAGGTTCGGTATCGGTATGCGGTTCAGCGATCGTCGCGCGCCGGCTTGGGATCGCCGTACTTCTCGATGATGGCTAGGGCCAGGCGCTTCTTCGGAATACGCTGATCCATGGAGGTCTTCTGAATCCAACGGAATGCGCCCTGCTCGGAGAAATCGGCCTTGTCCATCAGCAGACCCTTGGCACGGTCGATGAGCTTGCGCTCCTCCAGCGTCTCCTGAGCCTTCTGCAGATCGGCCTGGGCCTTGGCGAGCTCGTCCTCCGTGGCCTTGAGCTTGGCCTCGGAGCGTTCCACGTTATCCAGCAGATCGTTGATCTCCGCGAAACGTCCCATGGCGACTTCGAGCGCCGGAATAAGCTTGGACTCCTCGTACGGCTTGGTCACATAGGCCATGGCACCTGCGCCGGTGGACTTCTTGACCAGATCGGGCTGGGAGAACGCGGTCAGCATGACCACAGGTGCGATGTTCTCGTCGCAGATGATGCCCGCAGCAGTAATGCCATCCATCCGCGGCATCTTGACATCCATGCACACCACATCAGGGCGCTTGGCACGTGCCAGATCCACGGCTTCTTCACCGTTGGCCGCCTCGCCTACGACCTCGTAGCCGTTATCTTCAAGCATGCCGACAAGATCCATACGATTCACGGATTCGTCTTCGGCGACTACGACGGTGCGCTTGCGATTCTTCTCTTCCTCAGGAGCTTCTTCGGCACGGGCGGCGGCCTGCAGCTCCTCCTCGGTCAGCACGGGTTCCATTCCCTTTTCGCTGTTGCTGGACACCATTACATCAACCTCGTTTCCTTGGGTCAACAAAACGCTTCAAATGTAAGTCTCAACCCACAATAACACAACGCACAGGCCAGCAAACGGTGTTGCGCCAAACCATTGATTCGTGTTGCAAGACGGGAATACGCAACATGGGGCAAGCCTCGTACGCCGCCAGCATGTCATGATTTGAAAAACGTTTCCTTCGCTCCCCATGCAGATGCCATCGCGACGTAACGCGTCGCAGCAGACGGCTCCCCCGTTCACCTGCCCCGCTCGTCCACACACACGTCGGAGCCGTCCAGCGAAACACGGCATTTGGACTCGGTCGCGATTGTGTTGTACACTACTCAAGGTTTGGATACGCCCCTGTATCCCAATTGGTAGAGGAAGCAGCCTCAAAATCTGCGCAGTGTGGGTTCGAGTCCCACCGGGGGCACCGACTGGAACCCGCTGGAAACAGCGGGTTTTCCTGTACTCCCCCATTGCAATCCGCACTATTTCACATATACGCAGCGGCCGTACCGTCATCAGCCCCATAGCGCACAGCACCCCGCGCTCACCCGGCATCGCTCGTTTCGCCCGCATGCCCTGTAATCGTTCACCATGATCCGTGGCCACTCGCCTTAAGATGGAGATGTTCGCTCACGCAAGGAGGATCGTATGAGCAGCACAACACACAGGCGATTTGACCCATGGCGCACCGCGCCGGTGCAGGAGATGTCACGCAGGGAGATTCTGCAGACGCATTGCTTCAATATCGACCAGGTGGCATTCGACTCACTGGCAGGAGAACCATTCGAACGCGATTTCATCCACGTAAAGCACGGGGATACGGTCGGCGTTCTCGCCGTCACCGACGATGGCAGGATTCCGCTGGTCGAGCAATACCGTCTGTCCGCGCATCGTTGGACGTTGGAGATTCCAGGCGGTCACGGATCGTCCCATCTGGATCGCCCCATGGATATAGCACGCCGGAAGCTGGAGGAAGAGGCCGGCTTCCAGGCAGGTGATATCAAGCAGTTCCTGCGCATTATGGATATGCCTGGGTATTCGACCCAATACACATCGCTGTTCTATGCGACCAATCTGACCGCGACTCAGGCATCGGACTTCGGCCCAGAGACCCCACGCCCCGCGCTGCGTCTGGTAACACCCGAAGAGGCATATCAGATGGTGCTCAACGGCACGATTCTCGATGCGAAATCGCTGGTCGCCCTGCTGAGCCTGCATAATGGCCTGCTGGATCACTACGCAGCAGAGGGCAACGGCAACTGAGCCCCGCCATGCCGTCGGATAGCATGTCATAGCGGTCTGCGACGGGCGGGAACACCGAATGTTGCGATTGCTATTTCGCATTGCTTTTCAAACGCAGGTGGGCGGTCATCCTCATCACGGAGGATGACCGCCCACTGGTATTTATGCCGTTATGCCATGCCACCAATCAGCAGCGATATCCGCTGCCCTGGCATGGCACAGACAATCACTCCTGGCTGAAGCCAACGGTGTGCACGTAGATGCTGTCGGTGCTGCCCGGCTGATGTTCGCCCTGAGCGGAGCTCAGCACGACGATCTTGTCGCCGTCAGCAACCTTGCCAGCTTCCTTCAGCACCTTGTCGGTGTATTCCATCAGGTCGCGGCGGGACTTGTCGTGGTAGTCCTCGTCGACCAGGAAGGATTCGGTGCCCCAGCTCAAAGCCAGCCAGTGGTAGGTATGCTCGTTGTTGGTGATGCCGAAGATCGGGACGGCCGGGCGTTCGCGGGACACGCGGTGCACGGTGGAACCGGTCTGGGTGTAGGCGACGATGGCCTTGGCGTTGAGCTTCTCGGCCAGGTCGACCGCAGCGGAGGACACAGCGCCAGTGGAGGACATGTCGAGGTTCTTCAGCTGCGGGATACGGTCGAAGCCGTGCTCGGTGGCGAAGGAGGAGATGCGGGACATGGTGTTCACGGTGACTGCCGGGTACTTGCCGACGGCGGTCTCGTTGGACGTCATGGTGGCGTCGGCACCGTCGAGGACGGCGTTGGCGCAGTCGGAGGCCTCTGCACGGGTCGGGACCGGGGAGCTCACCATGGAGCCCAGGACTTCGGTGGCCACGATAACCGGCTTGGCGTACTGGCGGGCCAGCTCGATGCAGCGCTTGGTAGCCAGCGGCACCTCTTCCAGCGGGCACTCAACGGCCATATCGCCACGGGCGACCATAATGCCGTCGAAGGCCTTGACGATCTCTTCGAGGTTCTCAAGAGCCTGCGGCTTCTCGATCTTGGCGACGACCGGGATACGGCGGCCTTCCTCGTCCATGATCTCGTGGGCGCGATCGATATCGGTGGCGAAACGCACGAAGGACATGGCGATGATGTCGGCACCGGTGCGGATGGCCCAGCGCAGATCCTCTTCGTCCTTCTCGGTCAGAGCCGGCAGGGACACGGCGACGCCCGGCAGGTTGATGCCCTTGTGGCTGGACACGGGGCCGGCCACGACAACCTTGGTGTGCACGTTGTTGCCCTCGACCTTGGTGACCTCCAGACGGACCTTGCCGTCGTCGATCAGGATCGGATCGCCTGCGTGGCAGTCGCCCGGCAGACCCTTGAAGGTGGTGGAGGTGATGTGCTCGTCGCCCTCGATGTCGTCGGTGGTGATGATGAATTCCTGGCCTTCGGTCAGCTGGACCTTGTCTTCGCCGTCGGCGTTCTTCTTGAACCAGCCGCAGCGGATCTTCGGGCCCTGCAGGTCGACGAGGGCGGCAACGTTGCGACCGGTGGCCTTGGAAGCCTCACGCAGGTTGTTGTACACCTTGAGGTGATCTTCCGGAGTGCCGTGGGAGCGGTTCAGACGAGCCACGTCCATGCCTGCTTCGACAAGGCTGGTGATACCTTCGAGGGTTTCGGTGGCGGGACCGATGGTATCTACGATCTTGGCTTTACGCATATTGCCTATTCCTTAACTACTGCGGTTTACTGCAAACGGACAAGGACAACCTTGTCTTCCACCCGATAGTTTACTCGCGGGTTTTGCGGCAAACACTGATTGCTTTAATTTTTATGTGAGCGCTAACAATTATATCTCATATTCAATACCGCCCGGCGTTTTCCCAGTATTTCCAGTGCATCTACACCCCAATCCCCCAATATGATTCGCCCATCAGACGAAGCGAACGCCGCACTTGAAAACGCAGGCGAAAATATATTTCCACTGCATTTCCAGCGTATTTGCATACGCAATTCACGGCAACAATAGTACAAATAAATCTACTTTGTCTATTTTATTGCCGGTCGATGTCAATAGCATCGTTTTCCGCTATTGTCCATGCCGTCACCAACCGGCATTCCGGCCGCTAATAAAACCCATATACATCTGCTCCACTACACAGGTCACCCAAGTAGCAGCGTCAAGCATCAACCCCGATCGACCTCTCCCCCACATGCACAAAGGCGGGTCCGGCAACCCAGACCCGCCCCAAGCGAACACGCCATCATTACTTGGACACCGCATCCACCTTTTGCATCTTCAGCACGGACAACAGCGCCGCGCCTCCAATCGCCACGACGATTACGGCCAGCGACAGCCATGTGGGGATTTCCGGCGCCCATGCAACCGGATTGCCGCCGTTGATGAACGGCAGCGTGTTCTCATGCAGCGCTTCCAAAATCAGCTTCACACCGATAAAGCCAAGCACGATGGACAGGCCCGCCGGCAGATAGACCAGCTTGTCAAGCAGCGCGCCAAGCAGGAAGTACAGCTGCTGGAGCCCAAGCAGCGCGAACACATTGGAGGTGAACACGATGAACGGATCCTTGGTCAGACCGAAGATCGCAGGAATCGAGTCGAAGGCGAACATGACATCGGTAGTGCCGATGGCAAGAAACACAATGAGCATCGGGGTCCAATAGCGCACGCCGTCACGAGTGGTACGCAGCTTCTCGCCATCGTATTCGTCGGTGATAGGCACCACTTTACGCAATGTGCGGATCAGACCATTCTCATGGTATTCGTCATCGTCACCACCGCCGAAAACAAGTTTGACGGCGGTATAGATGAGGAATGCGCCGAAGATGAAGAAGATCCACGTGAACTGGCTGATCAGCGCAGAACCGATAAGAATGAACACGCCTCGGAAAATCAGGGCGAATGTGATGCCCACGCTCAGCACATATTTCTGGATCTGCTTGGGAACCGCGAAATTCGACATGATGATGACGAACACAAAGAGATTGTCGATGGACAGCGAATATTCGGTAAGCCAGCCGGAATAGAACTCAATAGCCGGTTTGCTCCCTGCGAAGAACCAGATCAGGCCGCCGAAGATCAGCGCCATGACGACGAAGAACACAATATGCTGCACGCATTCCTTGGTGGAAGGGACATGCGGCCTACGTCCGATGATGAACAAATCGACTACGAAAAACAGCGCAAGCACTACGAATGTAGTGATTTCAAAAGCAAGAGGGGTTTCAGCCATACACACCATGGTACGGAGTGGCGCTGACCGTCCAGGTGATTTCACGAAAGGCAGACGGGCCCAGGGCATTCGCCTTGCGCCCGCCTCCATGCTATTTGCTGGCTTCGGTCATCTGGCGCAGTTCCTTCTTCAGATCGCGGATCTCGTCGCGCAGCCGCGCAGCCAGCTCGAACTGCAGCTGTTCGGCGGCGGTATGCATCTGTTCCGAAAGCTGTCGAATCAGATCGGCCAGATCCTGCGCGGGCAGACCTGCCTTGAGGATCTCCTCGTGACGCTTGTTCGCCTCGTCCTCATCCAGGGTCGGCACGCTCAGATGCGTGTTGCCGGCCTTGCCCGCATTGCGATAGCCGCCCTCAAGCAAGGTCTGCGTATCCACATCCTCCTTGGCGAGCATGTCGTTCACATCGCTGATCTTCTTGATCAACGGCTTCGGGTCGATGCCATGCTCCTTGTTGTAGGCGATCTGGATATCGCGTCGGCGATTCGTCTCGTCGATGGCCTCGTGCATGGCCTCGGTGATGTTATCCGCGTACATGAGCACGGTGCCGTCCACATTTCGCGCGGCGCGTCCGATGGTCTGGATAAGCGAACGGTACGAGCGCAGGAATCCCTCCTTGTCGGCGTCCAGAATCGCCACCAGCGAAACCTCGGGCAGGTCAAGGCCCTCGCGCAACAGGTTGATGCCGACGATCACGTCGATCTTGCCCTCGCGCAGCATGCGCAGCAGTTCCACGCGGCGCAGTGTGTCCACGTCCGAATGCAGGTACTCCACTTTAATGCCGTGTTCCAGCAGATAATCGGTCAGATCCTCAGCCATCTTCTTGGTGAGCGTGGTGACCAGGGCACGCTCGTTGCGTGCCACGCGGGCCTTGATCTCCCCCAGCAGATCGTCGATCTGCCCTTCGATGGGCCGCACTTCGATCTTCGGATCGACCAAGCCCGTCGGGCGGATGATCTGTTCAACCACGCCATCGGAGAGTCCCAGCTCATAGTCGCCCGGAGTTGCGGAAAGATATACGGTCTGGCCGATACGTCGCTGGAATTCCGGCCATTTCAACGGCCTGTTGTCCATTGCCGACGGCAGACGGAACCCATGTTCGACCAACGTACGCTTACGGCTGGCATCGCCCTCATACATCGCACCGATCTGCGGCACGGTGACATGCGATTCGTCGATGACCAGCAGAAAATCGTCGGGGAAGAAATCAAGCAGAGTGTGCGGCGGTGTACCCGGCGCACGCCCGTCGAAATGCCGCGAATAGTTCTCGACGCCCGAGCACACGCCTACCTGGGTAAGCATTTCCAAGTCGTATGTGGTGCGCATGGAAAGACGCTGGGCTTCCAGATCCTTGCCCTGCTTCTTCAATTCGGCCACACGGTCGTCAAGTTCGGCGCGGATGCTTTTCAGCGCACGGGCCATGCGCTCCGGGCCCGCGACATAATGCGACGCGGGGAAAATATGCACTTCGCTCTCGTGGGCGATCACGTCGCCCGTCAGCGGATGCAGCGTGGAGATGCGGTCGATCTCGTCGCCGAAGAATTCGATGCGGATGGCCAGTTCCTCGTATACGGGAATGATCTCGACGGTGTCGCCACGTACGCGGAAGATGCCGCGGGTGAAGGCGATATCGTTGCGTTTGTACTGCATGTCGACGAATGTGCGCAGCAGATCGTCGCGCTCGATCTGATCGCCCTCATGCAGAAACAGCATGCGCCCCGCGTATTCCTCGGGCGTGCCCAGACCGTAGATGCATGAGACGGTGGCCACCACCACGCAGTCGCGGCGCGTCAGCAGGTTTGCGGTGGCGGCGTGGCGCAGGCGCTCCACATCGTCGTTGATGTTGGAGTCCTTTTCGATGTACGTGTCGGTTTGGGGAATATAGGCTTCCGGCTGGTAGTAGTCGTAGTAGGAGACGAAATAGCTTACCGCGTTGTCGGGCATGAGCTCGCGGAATTCGGCGCATAGCTGTGCGGCGAGCGTCTTGTTGGGCTCGATGATGAGCGTGGGGCGTTGCAGCCGCTCGATCAGCCATGCGGTGGTGGCGGTTTTGCCGGTGCCGGTGGCGCCCATGAGCACCACGTCGTTCTCACCGTTTTCGATGCGCGTGGCAAGTTCCTCGATGGCCTTCGGCTGGTCGCCGCTTGGCTTATATGGCGATTTGACCACAAACGGCTTGTTCGTGCGTTCGATGTTGAATCCCATAGCAACCCCTTTGCCGAGCTTCTACGCTTCCTCGTTCCATTGACTATACAGCCTATCAACCTGTTCGAACATTTGTTCCAATGGCTGAGTGGAATCGATGATCGTGTCGGCAATGGCAAGCCGCTGCGCAGCACTGGCCTGGTGGCGGATGCGGTCGCATGCCTGGTCTCGCGTCATGCCACGCGTCGCGACCATGCGTTCGATGCGCGCCTCCTCCGGCGCCTCGACGGTAGCGATGTGATCGAATCGGAACGGAAGCGCGTCAACGACTTCGGCTAGTAGCGGAATATCGTGCACGATAACCGCATGCGGCCGGGACGCACGCTCCGTTTGTTCCAACCGCTCAGCCTCTCGGTAGATCAACGGATGCTCTATGCTGTCCAGGCGTTCGCGCGATCCGGGTTCGGCGAAGGGGCCGAATACATGCTCGGCAAGCCACGCACGGTCCAACGTACCGTCCGCACGCAGCACCTGGCCGCCGAATGTCTCGACAATCCGCGGTAGCGCGGCGCCGCCGGGTTCGACCACCTTACGGGCCAACATATCATAGTCGATCACGCACGCCCCCAGTTCGGCCAGTCGTGCCGAGACCGTGCTCTTCCCTGCCGCGATGCCACCCGTCAACCCAATTCTCATACCATTCACATCCTGTATCGTATCCCTCCCCTATCGGCGAGCAACACCAATGGCAAGGCATGCAGGGTGCCTTATAGGGAATGCCATGACGTGGCTCCATGATCCGATGCGGAGATGAACGCTTGCATATCATTCTGAAAAAACGGAAAGCCCGGCCGGATGACCGGTCGGGCTTTCCGCTCAGCTAACAGCTAATGCGTTGCAACTTATTCTGCAGTTAATACCGTGCAGTGGCTGCGATCAGGCTCACTCGCCGAGCAGCTGGTCGCGCAGGGCGGCAAGCTGGTCGGAGTCGGCGAGGGTGCCGTTGGAAGTGCTCTCGGAGGAGTAGTTGGACACCTCTTCGACCTTCTCTTCCTTGGCGGCCTGACCGTCGGCAGCAGCGGACTCCTCCGCGTGCTCGAGCTCGTTGGCCACGAACTCCTTGTGCTCTTCCCACAGGTCGTGAGCGGCAGCGTACTGGGATTCCCACTCTTCGCGCTGCTTCTCGTAACCGGCGAGCCACTCGTTGGTGTTCGGGTCGAAGCCTTCGGGGTACTTGTAGTTGCCCTCTTCGTCGTACTCTGCCGGCATGCCGTACAGAGCCGGATCGAAGTCCTCGGAAGCCGGGTCAACGGAATCGTTGGCCTGCTTGAGGGACAGGGAGATGCGGCGACGATCGAGATCGACGTCGATCACCTTGACGAACACGGTCTCGCCCGGCTTGACCACGGTCTCCGGGTTCTCGACGTGACGGTTGGCGAGCTCGGAGATGTGCACCAGGCCCTCGATGCCGTCTTCGACGGAGATGAACACGCCGAACTGGACGATCTTGGTGACCTTGCCCTTGACGATCTGGCCAGGAACGTGGGTGCGAGCGAAGCGCTGCCACGGATCCTCCTGAGTCGCCTTCAGGGACAGGGAGATGCGCTCACGGTCGAGATCGACGTCGAGCACCTCGACGGTGACCTTGTCGCCGACCTTGACAACCTCGGACGGGTGATCGATGTGCTTCCAGGAAAGCTCGGAAACGTGGATCAGGCCGTCAACACCACCGAGATCGACGAATGCGCCGAAGTTGACGATGGAGGACACGACGCCTTCGCGGATCTGGCCCTTCTTGAGCTGGGAGAGGAAGGTCTCGCGAACTTCGGACTGGGTCTCTTCCAGGTACTGACGACGGGACAGCACAACGTTGTTGCGGTTCTTGTCGAGCTCGAGGATCTTGGCTTCGATCTTCTGGCCGATGTACGGGGACAGATCGCGCACGCGACGCATTTCGACCAGGGATGCCGGCAGGAAGCCACGCAGACCGATGTCCACGATCAGGCCGCCCTTGACAGCTTCGATGACGGTACCTTCGACAACGCCATCGGCTTCCTTGATCTTCTCGATGTCGCCCCAGGCGCGCTCGTACTGTGCACGCTTCTTGGAAAGAATCAGACGGCCTTCCTTGTCCTCCTTGGTGACGACAAGGGCCTCGACGGTGTCGCCAACTTCGACGACCTCGTCCGGATCCACGTCCTTCTTGATGGAAAGCTCGCGGGAAGGAATCACACCTTCGGTCTTGTAGCCGATATCCAGGAGCACCTCGTCGTGATCGATCTTAACGACGGTACCTTCGACCAGATCACCATCATCAAAGTTCTTGATGGTGGAATCGACTGCCTTGATGAAGTCCTCTTCGGTGCCGATATCGTTGATGGCGACCTTGGCGACTTCGTTATTGTTCTGTGCCATATAAATAAATGGTTTCTTATAGTTGATGGATATTACTCGATATTCAGTTATCCGTGCGGCTGCCACAGACCTGCGGTACCCACGTAGGATACTGCCTCTCCTTCGGCAAACACACAATTGTTCAGTTTACAAGCACCCAGCCCCAAAATTCTAGGCGTGTCGCGCCTTGTTGACGACCTACATCCCCGCAGGCAATCCGCGTTCGGCGGCCTCCACGACATTAGCCAGCAGCATGGCTCGCGTCATCGGCCCCACACCACCCGGATTCGGCGTATATGCGCCGCACCTTTCCCGGCAGTCCTTGTCGATGTCGCCCTTGATGCGGTAGCGGCCGGCCTCCTCGTCGAACACGCGGCTTACACCCACATCGACCAGCACGGCGCCCTCCTTCACATCTTCCGGCTTGACGAACCCGGCAACACCCATGGCCGCTACGATCACGTCCGCCCTGCGCATATGGTCGCGCACGTCCTTGGTGCCGGTATGGCACAACGTCACCGTGGCGTTCACACCGCGACTAGCCAGCAGCAGGCCGATCGTACGCCCAACGGTGATGCCACGGCCAAGCACGCACACCTCCTTGCCGTTCAAATCGATGCCGTACGCCTTCAGCAACTCGATGATGCCTCGCGGCGTACACGGCATCGGCGTAATCACGTCGCCACGCACATGCAGCACCAGCTCACCCAGATTGTACGGATGCATGCCGTCCGCATCCTTAGCGGGGTCGATCATACCGATGATCGCATTGGAGTCGACGCCCTTCGGCAGGGGCATCTGCACGATGAATCCCGTGCACTCCGGATCGTCGTTCAGTTCCCTCACGGCCTGCGCGATCTGTTCGAAGGTCGCGTTCTCCGGCAGCTCGCGCTTGATGGAGCGAATGCCCACCTCTTCACAGTCGGCATGCTTTCCGGCAACATATTTGACCGACCCGGGATCGCTGCCCACCAGCAATGTTCCCAAGCCAGGCACCACACCCTGTTCCTTCAAACGCGCCACCCGCTCGCGCAGGTCCTCTTTAATCCGCGCGGACACGGCTTTGCCGTCGAGTTTTATGGACATGCCATCCCCTTCTATCGGTTCCTGCACTCGCGAGCGCGAGCACTACGATAAGATATCGTATCGGTTGCTTCGACGTACGGCCGCGAGAAAGGCGGAATGTGACATGCGAACGAATCGTGCATTGGGTAGATGCGTTGCTGTTTTGCTTGCTTCGGCGATGATGCTGGCGAGTGCTGCGTGCGGTATTGGCGGTCGTAAGGCCGGGGGTGACGCCCAGTCTAAGGTTGTGGCGAAGACCGGTGTGATCAACGTGGTGGCTTCGGTTGGCCAGTGGGGTTCGTTAGCTGCGCAGATTGGTGGCAAGGATGTGAAGGTGACGTCGATTTTGACGTCTACTGGTGTGGATGCTCATGATTTCGAGCCGAAGACCTCTGATTTGACGGCGCTGGGCAAGGCGGAGGTTGTGGTGGCCAATGGCGTGGATTATGATTCGTGGGCTACGAAGTCATTGTCACACGAGGCGACGGTGGTTTCGGCCGGGCAGACTGTGGGGGCCACGAAGGGCGATAATCCGCATCTGTGGTTTTCGAAGGATGCGCGTTCGGGTATGGCCAAGGAGTTGGCTGCCGTGTTTTCGAAGGTGCGACCGGCGAAGAAGGCGTATTTCAAGAAGCGTTTGCAACAGTGGCAGCGTCAGGAGAAGCAGCTTGATGCGTCGATGCAGAAGTTTGCGCAGGGGCATGCGAAGACTACGTATGCGGCGACTGAATCGGTGGCGTATTATCTGATGTCCGATTTGGGTGTGAAGGATGTGACGCCGCAGAGTTATGTGCAGGCGGTGATGAACGGCGGCGAGGTGGCGCCGGCCGATCTTCAGGAGTTCCAGGAACTGTTGGAGGCGCGGAAGGCGGATGTGCTGGTGAATAATCCGCAGGAGTCGTCGCAGATGACGAACCTGTTGACGGGTACGGCGAATAAGTCCGAGGTCCCGGTGGTCGATGTGACCGAACAGATGCCGAAGCAGTATGATTCGTTGACCGATTGGGTTGCGGCGTTGGTGGATTCGATTACCACCGCGATCGATCCCGAGTATGGGTGTACGTCGGATGGCGATGATGCGGACGGCGAGGATTCTGGTGAAGCCCAGGATTCGCAGGATGGGCAGTCCGAACAATCAGAGCAATCCGATAAGACGGATGCGAGCGCCGATGCGAAGGATTCGGATACGTCCACCAAGCAGAAGAAGTACACTACTGGCGACGGCGATGACGCTTCCCAGTCCGGCAACACGAAATCCGGAACCGAGAACTAGATTCCCCTTTCCCGTTGGATGTTGTTTCGCCGGAGTCTGCCTTGCCGTAGGCTCCGGCGATGTATTTTCCCCGGCTGGAAAAGCGAGCGTCCATGGCGATGTCCATTTCAGGCCAACTTTTCTTATTGAAAACGATTGTCAGCATCATTTGTGATAATCGAATACATCAGGATATGCCCGAGCAGTCAAGGAGGTACGGCCGTGCATAACCAGCCCAGTTACGCCATCGAACTGAACGACGCCGCAGTCAGACGCGGCGAACGCGCCATCTGGCAGCATGGCACCTTCGCCATCCCCACCGGCTCGGTGACCGCAATTGTCGGCACGAACGGCGCAGGCAAGACCACCATGATGAAAGTCGAGCTCGGTCTGCTGCCGTTAAGCCATGGCAGCGCCACCGTCCTCGGCGCTCCGGCAGGCCAGGCCAACGCTTCCATCGGCTATGTGCCGCAGAACTATGCCGCCGACATCGAATCGAACCTCACCGCTGAGCAGTCAGTGCTGTTGGGACTCAACGGCACCCGGTTCGGCCTGCACCCCACCACGCGCACCCAACGCGCCAAGGCCTATCAGGCCATGGAGTTCGTCGGCATCGCAGACAAGGCGAAATACCGCTTGTCCGAGCTTTCCGGAGGCCTGCGCCAGCGTGTGGCCATCGCACAGGCCATCGTCTGCGACCCGAAGCTGCTCATGCTTGACGAGCCGCTTGCCAACCTCGATCTTGCCTCGCAACGTTCCGTAGTGCATCTGCTCAACCAGCTCAACCGCGATCTCGGCATGACCATCCAGGTAGTGGCGCATGATCTCAACATGCTGCTGCCGATTCTGACCGGCGCGGTGTATCTGCTCGACGGGCATCCGCATTACGCGGATATGCGCCAAGTGCTCGACTCCGACCTGCTCACCCACTTGTACGGCACCAACGTGCAGGTGGTCACCACGCCTCAGGGCGATATGTTCGTCACGCCCACGGCGGACGAGCCTGCCGACGCCGTCCAAGACATGCACACCGCCGACGAGCTTGCACGCATGCATAGGTATTCCTCACACTGACTTTCACCGTTCGGGCCGGTTTTGCCAACACTGCGAACTCAGCCTGCCGCGCCCATTCCACTAATCATCCGAGCAAGGACCTTCCATGACCAACATCGATTTCAGCTTCGACCCAAACTGGATGGAGACGCTCACCACCCCGTTCATGACGAACGCCTTCATCGCAGGACTATGCATCGCGTTCGCGGCCGGAGTGATGGGTTATTTCACCATTGCACGCCATTCCACGTTCGCCGCGCACGCCTTGGCGCATATCGGTTTGCCGGGCGCGACCGGAGCCGTACTGCTCGGACTGCCGGTTTCGCTCGGCCTAGGTGCATTCGCGTTGGGCGGCGCACTGGTGATCGGCGCGCTGGGCAAACGCGTATCGGAACGTGAAATCGCCACGGGAACGGTTCTGGCGTTCGCCACCGGCCTGGGCCTGTTCTTCGCAAGACTGTCGTCATCGGCGTCATCGCAGATGCAATCGATTCTGTTCGGTTCGATTCTGACGATTACCACCGGGCAGATCGTCGGTTTCGCGATCTTCGACGTGCTGCTGCTTGTAGTGCTTGCCGTAATCTACCGTCCGCTGCTGTTCAGCTCGCTGGACGAGCAGGTGGCGCAGGCCAAGGGCGTGCCGATTGGCATGATGAACATCGCGTTCATGGCCATCATGGCTGGCGTGATCACCATCGCGGTACCGGCCGTGGGCACGCTGCTCATCTTCGCGTTGGTGATTACGCCGGCGGCTACGGCGAACATCCTCACCGGCACGCCGTTCAAATCTATGGTGGTGTCGGGGCTGCTGTGCTTGGCCGCCATCTGGGGAGGCCTTATGGTCTCGGCGATGTTCCCCGCTCCCCCAAGCTTCGTCATCGTCACGCTGTCCACCCTGTTCTGGGCGCTTGCCAAGGGCATCGAAGCCGTTCGCCGTAAGTAGTCCGGCCTGCCCCGGCATCCCTCGCCATCAGGCATCTACCAGCGCGTTGGCAATGGCGGCGACGCCTTCCCCACGCCCGGTAAATCCCATGTGATCGGTGGTGGTTGCGGTCACGGATATCGGGCAGCCTGCAATTCGGGACAACACGCTTGCGGCCTGCTCGCGGCGAGGGCCGATCTTCGGCCTGTTGCCGATGATCACGACGGACGCGGATTGAGGCGTATACCCGTGGGAGCGCAGATGCTCGACGGTGTCGCGCAACATGTCCGCACCATGCATTCCGGCTCCCCGTGATGTCTTCCCCACACCGAACAGCGAGCCGATATCCCCTAGTCCGGCAGCGGCAAGAAACGCGTCGATCAGCGCATGTACGGCCACATCGCCGTCGGAGTCGCCTTCAATGGCAAGACCTTCAACATCCCATCGCACACCGGCGAGCCACAGTTCGCGTTCCATATGCGGCTCCGTACCATCCGTTCCCATAAAGCGATGGGCATCGAACCCTTGACCTATGCGCATGGTCATATCTTCTCCATTCCTTTTCCACCAGTCACGTCTGGCCAAGCCACAAGAGCCAGCCGGCAATACGCATCAATACACAACAGTATGAAACCGTGCAACGATATGAAAAAAGGAAGCCGTCACTGGGGCGACTTCCCTCACATCTCATATGGTACCGGCAGGTGCCAGCCGAATCACTTCTTCTTCGACTTCTTCGAAGCCTCCACACGAGCCAAAGTGTCTTTGGCGGCTTCTTCCGGCTCCTGGGTGTGATGCTTCTCATCGCCGGGCTTGGCGGGGCTGTACCCCAGATTCACGTCAAGCAGACGCTGCGCTTCGCTCTCTTCGATCTTTTCGCTGAGAGCGATTTCCGAGGTGAGAATCGAACGGGCCTTGGTGAGCATGCGCTTCTCGCCGGCCGACAGTCCATGCTCGTCCACGTCGCGCTGAGCCAGGTCGCGCACCACTTCGGCGATGTTGTTCACGTCGCCGGTGGCAATCTTCTCGACGTTCAGCTTGTAACGCCTGGACCAATTCATTTCCTTCTCGATGATCGGCGTACGAAGAATCTCGAACACCTTGGCCACCTCGTTGGCGTCAACAATGTCACGGACGCCGACCTTCTTGGCGTTATCCACCGGAACATTAATAACCAGGCCATCGGCTGAAAGCACCGAAAGCTCCAGATATTCGCGGGTCACCCCTCGCACCGTCCGCTCGGTAATGGCCTCAACCCTTGCCGCGCCATGACGCGGATAGACGACCATATCGCCGACCTTGTATCCCATGAAACCTCCGATTGAGCTTGAGCGGACACACAAAAAACCTGAACGAGTATGCCATAGCCACTGGACTTGGGAAAAAGTCCGGAAAAATTGCACTTCGACGCGCCAAATGTTCCATTTTTAAGCATTAAAGCCGTACACTAATGACCATGAGCACAAATACGACAATCAATGACGATATCGTTGCCGTCCAGGTCAATCAGGGCGACCTTGATCAGGTAAGCAACGCCACTTTCTATAATCCTCACGCCATTCTCGGCGCACATCTCGCCGAGGGCGAACAGGCTCAATACACCACGGTCCGCGTTTTGCGCCCGTTTGCGAAAACGGTCACCATCGTGACACAGGCCGGCGAATACGAGGCAAGGCACGAATTCAACGGGGTTTTCGTGGCCATTGTCCCCTCCGTTGTCAACGATGACGGCGGATACTCCGTGCCGGACTATCGTGTGAAAGTCTCCTACGAGGATGTTCCCGAAACCATTCAGGACGATCCGTACCGCTACCTGCCGACCGTCGGCGAAATGGACATGTACCTGTTCGGCGAGGGCCGCCACGAACGCCTGTGGGACGCGCTGGGCGCACATGTGCGCGAGTACGACGATCCGATGGGTGGCGTGGACGGCACGCCTGGCGAAAAGGTGACCGGCGTATCCTTCGCCGTATGGGCGCCGAATGCGCATGCCGTGCGCGTGATCGGTTCGTTCAACGGCTGGGACGGCCGCTGCCATGCAATGCGCGAACTCGGGTCCTCCGGCGTATGGGAGCTGTTTATTCCGGGCGTCAAGGCCGGAGACGTGTACAAGTACCAGATTCTGAACGCCAATTGGGAGTGGGTCGACAAAGCCGACCCCATGGAACGCTCCCACGAGATCCCGCCTGCAACCGGTTCGGTCGTGGTCGATTCCAAGCATGAGTGGCATGACGAGGAGTGGATGGAACGCCGTGCGGCCACCGACCCGCACAACGGCCCGGTGACGATCTACGAGCTCAACGCACTGAGCTGGCGCAAGGACGTGAACAACTACCGTGAGCTGGCCGACAAGCTGGTCCCCTACGTGCAGAAGATGGGCTTCACCCACGTGGAGTTCATGCCGCTGGCCGAATACCCATTCACCGGTTCCTGGGGCTATCAGGTCACCGGCTACTATGCAATCGATTCGCGCTTGGGCGGTCCTGACGACTTCAAATACCTGGTCGAGAAACTGCATGAAGCCGGCATCGGCGTCATCATGGACTGGGTGCCCGCGCACTTCCCGAAGGACGCCTTCGCGCTGGGACGTTTCGACGGCACCCCACTGTATGAGGACCCGGATCCCACCCGCGGCGAACACCCGGATTGGGGCACCTACATCTTCAACTTCGGGCGCAACGAAGTGCGCAACTTCCTGGTGGCCGACGCCTGCTTCTGGCTGAACGAATACCATATGGACGGCCTGCGCGTCGACGCCGTGAGCTCCATGCTCTACCTCGACTACAGCCGTGAGCCCGGCCAATGGCACCCGAATATCTACGGCGGGCGCGAGAACCTTGAGGCCATCGACTTCCTCAAGGAGGCCAACGCCACCGCATACAAGAACAATCCAGGCATCATGATGATCGCCGAAGAGTCCACTGCATACCCCGGCATCACCGCTCCGACCGATGCGGGCGGCGTGGGATTCGGCCTCAAATGGAACATGGGCTGGATGCATGACACCCTTCAATATCTGCATGAGTCTCCAATCAACCGTAAATGGCATCATGACGAGATCACCTTCTCGATGGTGTACGCCTATTCCGAGCGCTACGTGCTACCGATCAGCCACGATGAGGTCGTGTACGGCAAGGGCTCGCTGTTCGGCAAAATGCCCGGCGACAACTGGCAGAAATACGCCGGCGTACGCGCCCTGTTCGCCTACCAGTGGGCGCACCCGGGCAAGAAGCTCACCTTCATGGGCAACGAGCTTGCGCAATGGGGCGAATGGGATCATGACAATTCCATCGACTGGGATTGCCTGAACTGGCAGGAGCATGCCAGCGTGCAGCGTCTCGTAGCCGACCTGAACAAGCTGTATAAGCAGACCCCGGCCATCTGGAGCCAGGACTTCACCCCGGACGGCTTCCAGTGGCTCACCAGCGACGACGCCGACCACAACACGCTGAGCTTCGTGCGCATCGGTACCAAGGGCGAGGAATGCGTCGTGGTGGTGAACTTCTCCGGCGAGGCATGGTCCGATTATCAGGTAGCACTCCCCCACGGCGGCCGTTGGACAGAAGTGCTGTCCACGGATTCCACCGTGTACGGTGGTTCCGGCATCTCGAACGGCACCTTCGAAGCGGATGCCGGCGAATACCATTCCCGCCCCGCTTCCGCACGAATCACCGTTCCTGCGCTTGCTGCGGTATTCTTGAAGCCGGAAAACTGATATACCCAGCTGAAAGGCAGCTATCGAAATGCTCAACTCAACAGCACAACAGCAGGCTCAGCCTCGCACCGTGCTGGTCGTCGAAGATGAACCGACGCTGGCCACAGCAATCGCTCAGCGCATCACCGCCGAAGGTTGGTCCGCACGCGTTGCCGGAGACGGGGCGAGTGCCGTCCAGGCGGCAGCCCAGCTGAGGCCAGATCTGGTCATCATGGATATCATGCTGCCGGTAATGGACGGTCTTGAGGCCACGAAACGCATCGTGGCCGACCGCCCGGTACCGGTGCTCATCCTCACCGCACGCGACGATGAGGCGGACAAGGTGATCGGCCTGGGCGCCGGTGCCGATGATTACATGACCAAGCCGTTCTCCATGCGCGAACTGATCGCCCGTTGCAAGGCGCTGCTGCGCCGGGTGGACCGGGCAAAGGTCATCGCCAAGAATGCGGAAAACGAGAAGGTTCTCGACTTCGGCTCGCTGATCATCGATCCGGCACAGCGCACCGTCAGCCTTAACGGCAAGGATGTTCACCTGACGCCCACCGAATTCGACCTGCTGGCGACCCTCGCCCGAAAGCCGAAGTCCGTGCTCACCCGTGAGAAGCTCCTCGAAGAGGTGTGGGATTGGGTGGATGCCTCCGGCACCCGTACCGTAGACAGCCATGTCAAGGCGTTGCGACACAAGCTCGGCCCTGACATGATTCGCACGGTGCATGGCGTAGGATATGCCTTTGAGCCGCCATCCGACGGCGAATAAGGCTTCTACCCAAGGTTGTTGATGAACGTCAAACAGCGTAAACCGCGCTTTCAGGGCGCACGTCGTACCGGCGTGCGCCCTATCTTGTTCCTTCGCTCCCTCAAAATGGAGCTCAGTGCCCTGATCGTGATCGCCACGGCGATCGCGTTCCTGGTGTGCTGGATCCTGCTCAAGCTCGATCTGAGCTGGTGGATCGCCATGCCCCTTACACTGGTGGTGGCATTGAGCTTCACCTATACGTTCTCCCGCGGTCTGACCGCACGTCTACGTCAATTGCGTGACGTTGCCGAGGCCATGGCGAACGGCGACTACAGCGTGCGCGTGCCGATCGACGATTCCAGCCACGACGAGGTGGAGCAGTTGGCGCGGTCGTTCAACGAGATGGCCGCCGAACTGCAGCATGCGGACAAGATGCGCATGGACATGATCGCCAACGTGAGTCATGAGCTGCGCACACCCGTTTCCGCCCTGCAGGCACAGGTGGAGAACATGGCGGACGGTGTGACCGAGCCGACACCGGCGAATCTGGAAAGCATTCTCAACCAGACGCACCGGCTAAGCGATCTGATCGCGTTCCTGCTGGATCTGAGCCGCATGGAGGCCGGAGCCGCCAGCCTGGATATCGAAAGGTTCAACTTCGCCGAGTTTCTTGACGACACCATCGAACCGCTGGAGATCGCCGACGGCGGGCATGCGCATATCATCGAAATGAACGTTCCCGACGGCATCATGATCGAAGGGGACCAGGATCGTCTGCGCCAGCTGTTCACCAATATCATCGGCAACGCGTTGAAGCACTCCCCCGACGGCACGAATGTGCTGGTGGAGGCGCATGAGGATATTCCGCATGGCACTGTGGTGACCAACGTGGTGAACTTCGGCTCGCAGATCTCACCGGATTCACGCTCCGATATCTTCCGCCGATTCGTCCGCGCCAAAACCGGCCCAGGCACGGAGTCCGGCGGTACTGGGCTAGGCCTGTCCATCGCACGGTGGGCCGCACAATTGCATGGGGGCACCGTTCAGGTGGTGGACGATTCCCGAGGTGCCAATTTTGAGATAGTGCTGCCCAAATACCATATTGTGGGGTAACATATGCTCTTGGGAAGAGTAATACGAGAAGGCAGTTGAGGGCATCCGCAATCACATCACGTAATCATATCCTGTCACAAGTGCATCTTCGGTAGGGACAACGGCGTCCCTACCTTCTTTTTTTATCCGTTGTATTTTCTTGCTGTATTGTCGTGGCCAACCGTCGAAAACCGATTCCCGCCGTTTCCTTGTCGTGCCGCTTGTTCATCGTTTTTCCATCCCGGTTCTTTTTTCGCTTGTTTCCTGCGCCCCGCAGCTGGCATGTTGACCGTAGAACCGAACTACAACATGTTGCAGAAGCATACGGTTAACGGCAACAAAAAGGCCTCCCGAGGGAGACCTTTCATGCTATGGCGATTGCCGCGTGGATTCCTCGACGCTGAATCGTGTCAAATCGACATCTCCCATAGCGTCGACCATCAACGGCAACGCATCATGAGACATGATCGTGCAACGCATCCACGGCGGTACGGATGGCGGCGACATTACCACCGTACTGCGGCATGCCGCTCATCATGCGCCAGACGGGGTTGCTGGTATTGGCATAGGCGATGCCGACATGCCTATCAAGATTCCTGACCGTACTGTCAAGATTGGCGATAGACCGCTGAAGACAGGATTCTTTGCGTGGCCAATGCCGCTCCCCTGCTACGAATGTCGATTTCCATCCCGGCGGACATCGAAGATCCACAGGGTAAGGATATGGAAGCGTACATCATTGCGCATAATGAAACCGTGCGTGCCCTTAAGCGCATCGCCGCGGCGGTGGCCTGAATTCCTGCAAGCAGGCGCGCACCCAGTCACGCACACTTCACAGCGCACAACGGCCAGCGCTGCAACATTCGTTCAGATATGACGAGTCCCCGCTCCAAAAGAAACGGGGACTCGATCAGTTTGGAATCACTTGTCACGACAAGTCGTCAGGCATATGGCGCGCATTCGTGCCATCACTTGCCACGCCTGTGCGAACGGCGGCGCTTCCTGTCTTTCTTGCTGTCTTCCTTGCCGTATTCGCCCTTGTAGTAGTACGAACCGTAGTAGTAATAGTTGCCGTATCCACGGTTGCGCTTCTCGTCGGCAAGGTTGAACACGTAGCCGAGCAGCGGCACGTCGAGATCGCGAAGTTCGTTGACGGCGCCACGCAACGCGCTCTTATAGGTCACTCCACGTGCGGAGATCATGACCACGCCGTTGCCCATCTGGCCGAATACGGCGGCATCGTTCGCCACGGACATGGGCGTGGTGTCGATGATCACATAGTCATACTGCTGCACGGCCTGATGCACTAGTTCGTGCATGATGCGGGAGTTGAGCAGCACGGAGGCGTTCTGAATACGCGGACCGGCGGGCATGATATGCAGGTTCGGCTTCCAGTAACGCTGCACCACGTCCTTGACGCTGGCCTGATTGCTCAGCACATGAGCAAGACCAACACCACCTTCGAGACCAAGACGCTTGGCCACGGACGGGTGGCGCAGATCGGCGTCGATGAGCAGCACGGATGCGCCGTTCTCCGCGAGCGCGGCCGCAAGATTGCATGACACAGTGGTTTTGCCTTCGGACGGCATGGACGAGGTGATTACGATCAGGCGGCCCTTGTCGCCGTCTTTGGAGGTGACGAACGACAGGTTGGTGCGCATGCGGCGGAATTCCTCGGCGATGGGGCTGTCCGGCTTGGTGACGATAACCGGCTTGGTGACGTTAAGCACTTCGTCCTTGGGGATAATGCCGGCGATGCTGCCGTTGGGGTCGATGGACTGCAGGTCCATGAGGTCCTGCAGCTTGCGGGCCAGCAGGTCGCGTACAAGTGCCGCGAAGATGCCCAGTACGATGCCGGCGACAACAGCCACGGCGATGTTGAGCTTGGTGTTTGGCGAGCTTTGGGAGGTGGGTGTCTTGGCTTTCTGTACCACGGACAGTTTCACCATGGACTTCTTGCCGGAGGCGTACAGCTCGGAGGAGACCACTTTGGAAAGGGATTGCGACACTTCGTTCGCCAGCTGCGCGGACTGTTCCGGGCTGGTGGCTTCAACGGAGACGTTGAGCATGTAGGTGTCGGTGGGGTTGGTGGCGGTTACCATGGTGGCAAGATCGTCGGTGGTGATGGAGTTGTCGTTCAGTTCGTTGATCACCGGTTGGAGCACGGCCTCGGTTTTGACCAGATCCGGGTAGCTCTTGAGCTGGGTGGCGATGTAGGCGCCGGCTGTACTCTGGCTGCTCACGCTGCTGTCGAGCGCGTCGGCGGTGGTGTTGTTGTAGCTGGCGAACAGCTGGGCCGTTGCCGTGTATTTCTTCTGCGCGGTCAGCGTGTATGCGGTTACGCCGACGACCACGAGAACGAACACCAGAATCGCTGTGAACATGTGCTTGCCGACGATGCGGATCAGATCCATCAGGGTCATGCCTTCGTCTGCATCCGATTCTGATCGTTCCGCGAGAACCACATTCTGCGGGTTTGCATCGATACGGTTCTCCGGGATAAGAATGCTGTTTTGTTGGGCTTTGTCTTCAGCCACGCTTCTCTCCTGTCTGACTGTCTCAATCATTCGCAGTTTACGGCTACGGGGGGATTATTTCCAGCAAAACCGGTTTTTGCATCAACACTTTCATAAGCGCTCACCGCAAGCGTTTACGCTTGTGTGTTCGGGGGGCCGACGGTGAAGCGCAGGTACGCGCGGTCGTCGAAGGAGTCGAGCCCTGGTTCGAAGCCTTTGGTCGTGGGGAAACGGCTGATGAGATGCGGGTCGCTGGCTTTGAGTTCCGCGAGCGCCCTTTCGGATTGGTCAAGCGTGGGTTCGAGGAAGGGGTAGCCGTCGCTGGCGAGCACTATGTCGTCGCCGAGGGCGATCATGACGGTGAACACGGGGGGGGTGCTGGCCGGAATATGGATGGCGATCGGCTATGTGGGCGCCGGCCTGCTGAACTGCGTCACCATCATTGGTATTCCGTTCGGTATTCAATCATTCAAGATGGCCAAATTAGCGCTATGGCCGTTCGGCTCGCAAATCCGCAGCTTGTAAATCACTTCAGATCACTTCGCCCAGCATAGACGGCCATCGACTGCCGTCTTGCATATAAGTATCGAGGAGCTGCGGTCCGAACAGGCCGTGGCCACTGCACCCTCAGCAACGAAACACGTCTCATTTCGCTTATGGCAGCTCCAGAGCGGCAAGGCTCAAAAACCGAACAGTCGCATTACCTACCCAAATGATTACTAATGTCAGCCGCCTTGTGGACAGGTTAAAGAATATTTGCGATAGCGGCTTCTCTAACTGTACGTTATCGAGAAGAAGACATCCGCACCCCGTCAAATACGGTTACTCGCGCAGCTTGCTTGCCGCGAAGATAAACAATGGCAGCGCGGCGAACGCGTAGTTCTCGCATTGGATATACAGGTACACGATCAGGACAAGCCAGCAGATAACAGTCTTGCTCCAAACACCATGCTCGGCAGCTGCAGTATCGAAAACATGTGTCATGGAAACTATGGAAGCGATGACCAGCAGAACCAGGCCGATCAATCCGTATTCTGCGACGACGCTGGTATACGCACACATCGTCCATACGGTGTCCGCATTCATGCCGGCCGCAAATCCTGTGGCCGCGCCGCCGTTCATGCCAAGACCATTTAGTAGCTGCTCGGCCTTGGATGCGCCAGCCCACACCGCATTGATGATATTGCCCGCACCATAACCGGTGAACATGGTCCATGGGTGGGCGAGCAGGCCGCAGAGCGGATCGAGGCTTTGGTAGATTCTCGCAAAGAACGAACCGTCTCCCTGCGCGCCGTTTTCGGCAATGGAAGACAGTCTGGAATCGGCAAGCACGCCCAGCAGACCAAGCAGGCATGCTCCGGCAAGCTGCGCCATGCCACGCAGTCGTTGCTTCCGATCATGCCACGTGTTGTGCACGATGATGGCGACCAGCAGCGCCACAACGGAGTCGATGACGATTCTGGTGCCAGCCTGCATCAGCATCGCGCCGATCGCATAGACGACGATGAGGTCACGCAGCCGTTTGGCATAGATGCTGTCGCGACCTCGCATCAGCCACATGAGGGGCAGCAGTATGCCGAACAGGTGCATGCCGATATAGCTGGGTTCCGCGAACAGGAATTGCGGCCGACCGCCGCCCCACACCGAACTATCGGTGATGTACTGGCGGTACATGAGATGCGAGAAATAGTTGACGAGCGGCTCGAACCGCAGATGGATGGAGAACCATTGCACGACACCCACGGCGAAGGAGCACCAATAGGCCACGATAAGCAGCCGGATCGGCATGTTCCAGGGGATGCGTTTGATATGGAAGGCGATGACAAGCGCGCCCAACGTGGCGAGCATACCGAACAGCCCGGTGAGACTCATGAATGCGGCGTTGAAATGAATGCCGAAGCGCAGCCACCCAGGGATGGACAGGATGATGCAGGCGACCGGCAGCAGGAACATAGGCAGATACTTCACGGCTACGATATGCAGTTGCCGCCAGTTGCATAGGCAGTAGACGGCGAATAGCGCGGGACTGATCGGCGACCAGAACGGCGCGTACAGGCCGAGCGTGGTGCCGTCCACCGGGAGAAGCGCGATGCCCAGCAACAGCCAGATGACGTTCCGATCCTGCGTCGTCAGGAATCGCAGCATTGGGCGATAGGAAACGGCGTGCCCCGCCGATTGTCTGCCGCTCGCTTGCGCCTGTGCAGCGGCATCATCAATTGCGACGCCAGCCTTGGCCTTGGCAGCCACTTCGCATTCACTATTGTTCGGTCGAATCACACGCGCCCCTTTCCGCAACCAACCCTACTCGACATTGCACTATATGCACCCATTGATTTCACCGCGCAACGGATGATATTGCCACAACGATTCACGGCTTCAAATGTTCATTCGAACATTAACAGAACACGGAATATCATAAAAAGACAACACGCTTAATGTTATCTTTTTTAAACCGCCTGGCACTTGCCGTAAACCCAGCTATGACAACGATTCACAAAACCACAGTACACAAAAAGTTCATTTTTCAACCATTTCACCTTCTATATGCGTGGTAGCATCAATAGCGAACACAGCAAGCGTTCACCCCACACAACACAAACCAGTCATACATAATGTTCATTTGCGACTACAAACGAACATGCATAATGCACATTATGCGCGGCTCGTAGAAAGGCATTATCCATGGCAAACGAGAAAACCGTCATCACCGTGAATCTCGACATGTTCGACAAGGACGCCGACGCCAAAACAGCCGAAGCCAACAAGGTGGCGAAAAACCTGGGCATCAGCGATGAAGCACTCGCCAAGGTAGAGAATTTCAAGCAGGAGCTCACCGATCATGACGCTTGGGATCTGCCGTTCATGGGCTATGTGAACGAGGACGGCTACGGATACGCCTACGTGCCGGACGCGGCCATCACCATGCATCCGTATTGGGACGCCCACAAGGAGTTCATGAATCTGCCGGATGACGTGCAGACCGCATTCGCCATCCGCATGCTGTTCACCCACCGCCCCGTCGACCGCTACGGCGCCGACATGTTCCTGCATTACCACCGCGGATTCACCGTCAACTTCATTGGCGAGGGCGCCAACAAATACTGATCGCCTCAAGCACCGGTTGCTTCAGCTCAAGCCGGCAGCAGCAAGGGCGCCGTCTGCCGGCTTTCCGAACTCCCTGAAATCCCAAGCAACCCCGTAGCGCATTTGATTGGCGGCACCTCGGATCCGCACCGTTCTTATTACCCAGCCGAGTCGTACCCCGATCGTCCAGGCAAACCAGCATACTTCGAGCAGCCCGCTCTAGAACAGACCTCCTGCATGCAGGTACAGGAACAGCACGGTCTGCAGTACAACGAACACGGGCAACCCCCACGCGAAATACCAGTCCCTAGTCTTGTGGTTGAATAGCCGCATGGCAATAATGCCGCCGAGGGCACCACCCATGAACGACAGCCCCATCAGCCATGATTCCGGCACCCGGCTCCAGCTTCCTCCGCTGGATCGGCCGGAGCCCGCTCTCCCACCGCGGTTCCGGGGAGCCTCGCCGTTGGCGATCGCGATTCTCTTATCGGCGGCGAACACCAGCAAGGTGACGCAGTTCATCACGAGCAGATAGATCCCAAGGCCCCGCAGCATAACAGGGTTGAAGGCACGGAACATGCCGGCTCCGTTGAACGACACGAGGCCGCATTTCCAGGCGCACACCATGCCCCACGCCACAAGTCCCACCGCCGTTTCGAACCACCAGGCGACGTTATGTTTGTTGACGTTTCGCTCCCACAGAATCAAACCCAGCAGCATGCCGACTGAGCCACCGGCGAGCGCGAGCAGCGGCATGAGCGCGGTGAGAACGCGTGCGGCCGGCGAATCGGCAGGTTGACGGCTGTTGCCACGAATGTTGCGGTTGCGGGTGCTGCTGCGACGGCCGTCGGGGGTTCGTATGGTGCGATGGGTGACGACGAGTGTCAGGAATGTCACCAGGTTGACGGCGATCAGGTATGCGAGGAAATGGGTCATGGCGGTTGTTGTTGGCTGGGTGGATGGCGGAACGACTGATGCCGAATCGGACATGCGGAGGCTGATCCGGTAGATAGAGCAGACGGCAACCTGCCATTATTCATCGACCAAACGTCCGCTTTCTCTCAGGCTTGCGGCAAATTGTTCTTCCGTGATTTCTTCCGTCACCAGCCTGGAAATGAGTTTATATAGAGTATTTCGTTCTGGCTCTGGATCATCATCGATATCCAAATCGATTCTTTCCATTTTCAGGATGGCCAAAGATATGGCCATTGCGGTGCGCTTGTTGCCGTCGGCGAAATAATGATTTTTGGCTAGGTGAAAGGTGAGATGAGCCACTTGTCGGAACAGATCCTCGAATCGTTCTTTCGGCGATTGTCCGAATACCGGCAGAAAGGTCGAGTCAACAACGCTGCTTACGGAACCGATGTCATCGGCTCTTTCCACAGTGAAGCCGCCGGTGTCTTTAAGCTGCCTCCTGTGTACCTGAACGATTGCCTGCGCCATTGCCTCAACGAGGTCATCGGATGGAAAGACGAGTGGCGGCACTTGGATATGCCACCACTCGTTAGTGTATCGCTCAGGCATTGCGCAGAATCCTGAAGGTGTTCCGCCACTTTGCATTTACTTCATCCAAACTGGATGCAAGAGTGTTTTTGGGGAAGGTCAGACCGTCGTCGGATGCGAGAATGGCATCGTTGGTGATTTCGACGTTTTCTCCTTCCCTGTAGACATTCTTCCAAGCGGAGTTTTTTCGATGGGAGAACCCCACAAGATCGAATGCCGTAAGAAAACCGTATTTCCTTGCCGTCCTGTCAACAACGGATAAAGTCCGTTCATCCTTCGTAACTTCGCCCTCAGGCTTAGGAATCCTGTTGCGCCCATACTTTTGGAAAGCGAAGTAAACGTTCTTCTCAACCGGGCCGTAGGGCCATGCTTCAATCTTGTCTTCGAACAACGGCTTTCCGGTTTCGCGCAGGGATTCAACCTGCGCGAAATAAACGAGCTTGTTCAGCACAAGATTCGTGATGTCGATATCAGAGCCATGGCGAAGAATGAAAGCATTCGCTACTTGTATCGATTTCATGGCTCCTCCTTTTACTCCGGAAACTCCCGCATCTAAGTATACGGGAGTTAATTTCGGAAGAATTTATTTTACTGTCTCTCCCCGCAGAGCGCAAGGCGTCGCTCGTTTCCAGGGATTTTAGCGCCGCTCGCTTCGATACCGGAGCCACCATATGACTTCAAAACCGAATCAGAGGAACCGGAGTGCACGTATCGGTTCGCAGACCGCGCCTGTTAAGCCGCTATATATGGCATTCCGCCGCCATGAATGGTCTCAACATAACACCCTAAATGCACGAAAACCGTCTCCCAATAACCAGGAAACGGCTTTTGCGAACTGAACAACGCTCAGCTTTATCGCATTAAAAATTTAGTCACACATATCAGTAATGCCAACTCAGCGTGTCTCAATAGGATCCCCGAATAATCCAATTTTTGTACCTATAGCCGCTCTCAAAACCCTGAACTATCAAAGCGCTGGCACATATGCTTATACTTAAAGCATGAGTGACGATATTATGCTTAATGACCTGCTCCACCTCACCGATGAGGAAATTCGCAGGACGAAGATTCGCTGCTGCACGGATTATAACGGGTACAATCCTGCCGAGGAGTTCCAGAAAGACCCCGACATGTTCAATACCGCATGGATCCTGGCCCGTAAGAAGAACGAAGACGGGAGGGACGCGGAGCACCTGCACAAGGGATGGAATGTGATTGGTCTGGCCCGTCTTCCGATTGACAAGGATCTTTGGGTGCTCACCTGCATCAAGCGCATCAGCAACACGCTCGACCGCCCGGAGGAAGACAATGAAGCAGAGCATTACGTCGGCTACGAAGGCGAGGAACTGCCAGAATACCGCAAATTCTGCGGCCGAGTCATCGTGCGATACCACAAGAGCCAGGGAGAGGCGCAGCCCATATACCTTGCGGAGAACCTGCTGAATGAGCTTCCCGTAGAGGAAATTCTGCCGCCCAAGGACTCTCTGAGGTGACGCAACTGCCATAGGTTCACGTCAGTCGCCGTGGCCTGACTGACGTGAACTGGCTTTTATGGTTCCTGAAGCGTTACTCTGCTCATTTATGGCAGATTCCGCGGTCTGCTGAACCATCGTTATGCGTTACCCGAAGATCCGAAGATGCAGGAACACAACCATCTTCGCGGAGAGAAGGGTTACTCCCTCTTCTCAAGAAACTCTCTGGTGATTGTTCACATGCGCTTACAGCGTTTCCTCTTCACCCTTATTGATCAATGTTCGGTACTCGTCAATCAGCGTATCCACAATTTTGGGAATGTCCGTCCACGGCGCATAATCCCCGCTAGAAGGTCTGTTGTCTCGTATCAGACGATGTCGCTCATTCATATGCTTCTGCGCATTTTTAGCTGCCGCGGCATACTTCCCAGCTATCGATTTCTGACAAATATGCTTAGGATTATTTCGATTTCGACTCATGTCAATCAGCTGAAGGTTTTTCGCAAGCTTCTCGCATTCCGAAGTCTCGGTGTATGACAGAGGACATGACTGCTTGTGGTCAATCAACCATACGTCAAAACATGGATTGGAGATGATTACTTCAACGCCACTTCGATATCCTTTATCTACGGCCGCACGTAGTTTGTCACCATTTTTGCCGAAATCGTCCACGTCCGCTACCGCCCACACTACAGCGAATGGATCATACGACTCTTTCTTCGCATCCTTCTTATCCTCGCGCAACAGCCTTGTCGCGTCATCCACAAGAGTCTTTGGATCGACTCCTTCTGCCTCCACACAAACCGGATCACGCACCTCGCCGCTTTTAATCCGAAGATTCCTTACATAGTCTCCGAACAAATGCCGTCTGACATATTGGAAGTATTCCACTTCTGTGACAATGCCACCACTGTAGATGAGGAACCGCTTGCTCCTTGGCTTTGATTTCCCCCGATGCCCGGCATTTGGACTACGTACCATTACCCCCCCTCAGAGGTCATTCGCGTATTCCGTTTTGCCTAATGTACGATCAGAGAAACTGCATATCAGCGTTAAGCTTCTTTTTCAGCGTCTTTGGCATTAGCGAAATAATCCTTCACAGTCGCATACAGATTCGGCTGCGCAAGACCACCATATACGCCATGACGGTAGTTCTTCCCATAATTCTCCTTGGAGTTTGGGCTCCAATCCATCAGCCAATTCAGCGTGGATTCACCCGTATTGGGATCCTTCTTCACAATCCATATCTGGTCTCGATCCAGCAACCGATCATCAGCGCCCGACGCACTCATCAACGTCTCATTATGCGTGGTAAAAATCAGCTGCGAATTGTTGGGATTCGTTGCCGGATCCCTATACAGCCTGATGATTTCAGAGAATAGACTCGTACTGATGCTGACGTCCGTCTCATCAAGCAATGTGATTGAGGGCCGCTCCAATGAATCAAGCACCCAGTCAAGTAGCAGCATCACGTTTTTGGTACCTTGCGATTCCCACTGTTCTGAAAGCTGACGGATAACGCCTTTTCCTTGATGGCTGAACAGTACGCGGGGCATAAAGTACTTAGGGGAAGACGATGCGCTGGAATCGCCTAATGCCTCATCAACTGTTGGGACCGAACTGCCCGACACCCCGCTTTCCTCCAGCTTTCGCAGTTCTTCCAGCAGTTCTTCCGGAACGTCTTTTTCTTCGAAATCGACATCGGTTATACCGAGATCGGCCACTCTGATCAGTTTCGACAGCAACAATGCCCGGCCTGGATTCTTGCGGATTCGGTGTATAAAAACCCCGAAGGAATTATCGAAATCCACGGCGAGATAGCACTGGATACTGTTTGCAATAATGTTGTATGCAGGTATCACACTTGTAATGTTCAGTGCGGCCGCGGCCGAGAGAAGAAGCGCGTTCTCCCGAACAAGGTGAGCGATTTTCCCTATGTTGGGGAATTGAGCGCCGATCTTAGTCTTCTTTCCGATTTCACGTTCGAACACTACAGTGCGCCGATTGGTCGCAGACCGAAACATCCACAGCACTTCCTCCAGCACCTTGTGGGCATCGATACGGAACCAGTATTGGTATACGCACACATCGTCCATACGGTGTCCGCATTCATGCCAGCCGCGAATCCCACCGCAGCACTTCCATTCATGCCCAAGCCATTCAACAATCGTCCCGCATGCTTCGCACCGGCCCATACCGCGTTGATGATATTGCCGGAGCCATATCCGGTAAACACCGTCCACGGATGGGCGAGCAACCCGCATATCGGGTCAAGACTCTGGTAGATTCGCGCGAAGAACGATCCGTCTCCTTCGGCACCGTTTTCCGCAATCGAAGATAGTCGGGAATCGGCAAGCACGCCCAGCAGACCAAGCATAACCGCACCCAGCAGCTGCGCAACACCACGCACACGCTGTTTCTTGTCGCACCACGAATTATGCACAATAATGGCAACCAGCAACGCCACCACCGAATCAAGGACGATCCGGGTGCCGGCCTGCATCAGCACAGCGCCAATCGCATACACAACGATGAGGTTGCGCAACCGCTTGGCATAGATACGGTCGCGCCCACGCATAAGCCACATAAGCGGCAGCAATACGCCGAACAGGTGCATGCCGATATAGCTGGGCTCCGCGAACAGGAACTGCGGGCGACCACCGCCCCACACCGAGCTTTCATTGATGTACTGCCGGTACATGAGGTGCGCGAAATAGTCGGTCAACGTCTTGATATGCAGATGGATGGATAGCCATTGCACCACGCCCACGCCGAAGGAGAACCAGTAAGAAGCGATGAGAATCCGCAATGGCGTACGCCACGGAATGCGTTTGATGCCGAACGCAATGGCGATCGCACCCAAAGTGGCGAGCACGCCCAATAATCCGGTGATGCTCATGAACGCGGCGTTGAGGTGGATGCCGAATTTCAGCCATCCCGGGATGGACAGGATTATGCAGACCACTGGTAGGAGGAACATTGGCAGGTACCGGTTGGCTGCGATGCGCAGTTGACGCCAATTGCATAGGCAGTACACGGCGAACAGCGCCGGACTGATTGGCGACCAGAACGGCGCGTACAGGCCGAGCGTAGTGCCGTCCACCGGAAGAAAAGCGATGGCCAGCAACAGCCAAATGACGTTGCGTTCCTGCGTTGTCAGAAATCGCAGGAACGGCCGATATTGCGGCCGGCCATGATGGTTGCCCGCGTCAATGGTGTTGTTGTGTACGCATGCCTGGTTCATGTGATTTCCCCTCCCCGTCAACCTTACTCGTTCATCATGATGTATGGTGCCACCCGTTGTTCATTTGTAAGTGCAATGCCTTCGTCAGGCTTGTAGAACTGGCGGCGCGTCGGCGAACTGCTAGAATTGCAGGACCAACATGGGCGTTGCACTTACAAATTGAATCCGGACCCTTCGTCATATCGCTGTAACGTGCGACTTCGTGCGCCACTACCAATCACCCGCGATGGCGCGCAATGTCGCGCATAGCTGGAAGTCGCCCGCCTATACGTGTTTCGATTCGGTTACCGGTGGACGCGAGGCCGTTTACAAAGCATGCCTATCTTATGAATCACAAGTTTTCCTCGTTTTCCTTCACACCAAAACGCGGAGGCTTGGTGATGCGAGCGTGCCGGATACATTAACCGCGCTACACCGCAGAATCTTGCCGAGACAACCATAACCGTGCCATGCGCGGAACGTTGAATCTCGACTGATGCTTCGTTTCCACATGGCCTCTAGGGAAGGCAGGAAACGTGACTCACTACGATTTACTCATCAAGGATGCGGATATCTGCGTCATGGATAGCACCATGACACGCATTCCCCAAGGTTGGGTAGCCGTGAATGGCACCGATATCGCAGCAATCGGCCAAGGGACAACACCAGAGAACATCACCGCTTCGGATACCATCGACGCATCCGGTCAGGTACTATTCCCTGGTTTCATCGACACCCATACCCATATCTTCCAATCATTCCTCAAGGGATTGGGCGCAGACCATCGCCTCATCGAATGGCTCAACTTGTCCGCGCTCCCTTATGGACAGTTCATGACTCCGTACCAGCAGCGGCTCGCCGCACAGTTAACCTGCATGGAAGCTATCAAAAGCGGATGCACCACGCTCTGTGAATTCTTCTACACCAATCAGGACCCCGAGCTGGCAGACGGATGCATCGCCGGCATGGAAGACACCGGTATCCGCAGCATCTTCATCCGCACCTTCCAAGACTGCGGCAAGGATTACGGCATGCCGGCATGCTTCATCCAACCGGCCAGTCAGGCCATGGAGGAAGTAAGCCGTCTGCGCAAAACCTACGCCAATCGAGGTGACATGCTGTCTATCTGGACCGGCCCGGACGTGACCTGGTCCACCACCAAGGAAGGCTATCGCACGATGCTGGAGTATTGCAATGCCGAAAACGTGCGCTACGCCATGCATATCGACGAAACTGAAGTCGATGATGACATGTGCCAACGCAACTACGGGCAAGACATCGTGCCGATGCTTGACGAAATGGGTTTTCTGTCTGACAGAATGCTCGCCACACACTGCGTGAACCTTACGAATGATGAAATCCGCCGCTTTGCCGACAATGGCGTTTCCATCAGCTACAACCCAGTATCCAATATGTACCTCGGCTCGGGCGCGGCACCTATTCGAGAAGCGCTCGATGCCGGAGTGAACGTATCGGTCGGCACCGATGGCGCGGCCAGCAATAACACCACGGATTATCTGGAGAGCCTGAAATTCGCCGCGCTTATCCAGAAGGGATTCACCCGTGACGCAGCCCGCATCACCGCACCACAGACCTTGCAGATGGCGACCAACGGCGGCGCGAAGGCCGCAGGCATGGAAAATCGCCTCGGCAGCATCGAGGTAGGCAAGCGAGCCGACATGTTCCTGTTTGAACCGCGAAAGCTCAAATCCACGCCGATGCATGACCCTTACGCCACAATCATCTACTCCTCCTCCCAGGAAAACGTCTCCACTACCATAGTCAACGGCAAGATCGTCTACAGCAACGGCCAATTCTCCTGCGGTATCGAGGAGCGCGACTTGTCCGACAAAATCAACATCGAACTTGACAAACTGCGCAAGCAGGTTGCCGCACTATAAAGTCCATATATCAATATTTACAACCACACGAAAGCTGATAACTCGGCGTGAGCCTACCCTTTTTCGCCCCATCCGAGACTCACTCATCTCGAGACACCATACACGGCATCATCCAAATCAGCCTTCCCATCCATCAGAGAGGAACACATCATGAGCAAAGAAGAAGCCCCACAACTCGTCGCGGGAATCGACGACAAAATTCCGGTCGGCAAATCCATCGTTCTGGGATTGCAACACATTCTGTCTATGGATCTGTACATCATGCCGCTCATCCTCGGAGGAGCCATCGGATTGCAGGGAGGGAACCTGTCGTTCTTCCTGCAGATGAGCTTCTTCGCATGCGGCATCGCCACGCTCCTGCAAAGCGGCATGTTCATGAAGTACCCCATCGCGCAAGGTCCTTCATATGTTCCACTCGGCGCGCTATGCATGATTGGAGCGACCATGGGCATTCCAACCATGATCGGCAGCCTCATTCCGGGTGCGCTTATCGTCATCCTGCTCGGCGTGACCAAGCTATTCTCCAAGTTTATTCGCAAAGCGATTCCTCCGTTCATCGGCGGCATCATCATCCTTATCGTCGGTTTGACCCTGGTGCCGACTGCAGTTACCGGAGTGTTCAGCACTACTGGCAACTTGACCGTCAATGCAATAAGCGGTTCCGTCACCTTTGTGGTGCTGCTACTGTGCATGGTGCTGCAATATTGCCTGAAAAACAGCGGACTCCTGCACATGTGTTCAGTAATCATCGCGCTTGTTGTGGGCACACTGGTCGCCGTGACAATGGGCGGAGCCGATTTCAGCTCCGTTTCCAACGCGGCCTGGTTCGCGCTGCCGCAACCTTTCCACTTCGACCTGCCACAATTTAATTTGAGCGCCTGCCTGCTGATGGTGGTCGTCTACCTATTCGTCATGCTTGATACAACCGGCACCTGGTTCACTGTCAAAGCCATCACCGGCGCTGACCTCAATGACCGACGCATCGATCGCGGCACCATCGGCGAGGGCCTAGGCTGCTTGGTCGGCGCATGCTTCGGCGGCACTCCGATGACCGGATATTCGTCCAACGCCGGTCTGATCGCTATCACCAAGGTCGCCAGCCGCAGGGCCATGATTGCGGGCGGCACGATTCTGGTAGTACTCGGTTTCTGCCCCAAGCTGATGGCCATCATCACCTCGCTGCCCACACCCGTAATCAACGGCGTATTTGCAATGGTCGCCATGACTTTGATTGCCAACGGCATCAAGATGGTTAAAGATACCGTGCTTGACGACCGCGCCACACTGATTCTTGGCGTCGCTGTGATGTGCGGCGCGAGCACGATGATTCTGCCTGATGACGTAGTATCCGCTGCACCGCAGTTCGTGCAGTTCTTCCTCTCCTCCGGCATTGCGGTCGGCGGCACGGCGGCGATTCTGCTGCAATTACTATTGCCGAAGACCGTTTCGCTGACGGGTACTGCTCCGAAGGCCGCATCGGCATCGACAGCAGCATCGGCTTCATCGGTCTCGAACAAGGAGCGTGTTCAACAAGTCGTGAATGCGTGATGCAAAGCGACCTAGACTAGAGATATGCTCACCCATTACAAGTCCATAACTATCATGCAGGCAGCCGTCACAGCAGCTGCCTGCATCCTTACGCTGTCAATGTCTCCGTACAGCATATACAAACGAAACCGACGGCACAGTAACCCCGGGTTCTATATAGAAGCGCAACACCTGTTCTATGGTTGGAAGTGTTCAAGTCCTAACTCAAGAAGGTGTTGCGCTTCTATTTAGAACCCGGGCATCCGCGACGGGCTGAGGGCGCATTGGAGCCCCGAGCAGATCGCCGGCAGGCTCAGGGCGGACTTCCCCGATAATAAGGGCATGCACGTATGCGCGGAGACGGTCTACCAGGCCTGGATTGGCTACAATGTGTTAGACAGTCCGATGAGGGACGAATGACATGAGATCGGAGGCCGACGATGGCCGGCCCGAAACATCCCCGCCGCTACGACGAGGCGTTCAAACGGCGGATCGTGCAGTCGTACGAGAACGGCAAGCCGCCGTCGCAGATCAGGGCCGGGTACGACATCGCGCGATCGGCCCCGCGGCGCTGGGTCCAGGGCATCCGCGACAGCGGCTCCACCCGGGCCGCGGACAACCGGACGTCCGGGTGGAACGAGCTGATCGAGCCGAGGAAACGCAACCGCCGGTTGGAGATGGAAGTGGATGTTTCAGAACAGGCGGCGCCGGTATTCGCACGAAGGCAGGCACGGTACGGTCCGACGCCGGCCGCTGCCCGATATCGGCGCAGTGCAGGATCCTGGGCGTTGCCAAGTCGACCTGCTGCTGGATGATCGGACACCCCGAGACCGAGCGCATCGACCCTTATGACAAGGACGTGGAGCGCGTGTAGCGCGACAGCGGCAGGGTGTACGGGGCCGGGAAGATCAAGCACGCCCTGGGGCAGGGGGCGTGGCGCTCTCCAGGCGCCGCATCAACCGGATCATGAAGGGGAACGGCATGGCCGGCTCCTATTCCAAGGCCGCCTACAGGCCACGCCCGGCCAGGCCGAACGACGACCCGGCTCCCAACATCCTCGCCCGCGAGTTCAATGGCTATGCGCCGCGCACCCATCTGGCCTCCGACCCGGCCTACGTGAGGGTCGGTGCCTCATGGTCGTACGTCTGCCTGCCCGGCGGCCTGGCCAACCGGCAGATCGCCGGCCATTCCGTGGAAGTCGGGCACGACACCGACCTCGTGCTGGCCGCGTTCGCCGCGCCGCGCTTCCCCCTGACGGACATCCAGGTGCTCCGCACGGACCGCGGCGGCGGGTTCGCCGGCGAAAGGATGGAGCGCATGCTCGCCGAGTTCGGTATCACGCGTTCCCTTTCCAGGCCCGGCAGCCCGTACGACAACGCGGTGGTGGAATCCACCGACCGTCTCATCAGGAAGGAACTCATGTACGACAACGTCTGCACGAGCGTGGAACGGCTGCGCTCGGACCTGAACAGGTACGTGTGGTGGTACGACCACCAGCGGCTCCACTCGACCCTCGATTACATGAGTCCCGTGGAGTTCACGCAACAAGGAAAGACCCTCCAGGAACAGTCCAACACACCGTTGCCAATCCACGCGCTCGTCGTGCCCTCTAATTTACACATGATGAAGAATTTAGGTAATACTTTGCTGTGTCGACCTCTATGCCGCCGTCTTTATTCCGGCAGACAAAGATGACGGTGCCGACGATGACGGTGGCAGCAAGGATGGCGAGTCTGGTTTCGCGGCGTTCCCTAGCTGCCATATCGGCATATCGGTTGGCTAGGACTTCGGCTTCGGCGGCGACGCCGCTGGCGGCGATGGCTGCGGATGATTATTCGTGATGTTTGGCAGTGGGTGTTGGTGCCAGATTTCCACCGCACCACAGCCTCCAAAAAATCAGATGAAGGTAGGCCAGAAGACCAATGACAATCGTTTGAATGTCCATCAGAATTGGTAAATAGTGCCTTTCTAGGTTTATAGATGTGCGGTAGGACGAGGGATAGGAGTTTCTATTGTGCCTTTATCGCTAATCTTTTTTGCTGGAATACCAGCCCATGTTGTATTGACAGCATTAATGTTTTTGATGACTAATGTCTTGGCTCCTATACGAACATTATTAGCGATATGTATGTTACCTAAAACAGCGCAATCTATCATCAACTCAACATTATCCCCAATTGTGGGGCACATGTTATGAGCCTGTGCAATGACAACGCCACTAGATATGCTGCAATGTTTTCCAACTTTAGCATTAGGATTAATAATTATCCTCTGCGGATGCCAAATCACCAATCCTTCATCAAATACATTAATAGCAAATTCAGAACAAAACCTATCTTCTAGTCTTTTAAGCTATAACTTGCGGCAATAATAAGCAACTTTATGATAGAAAGAGTTTGAGGAAAGGTTAAAATGATATTCACATAATCGTATTAAAGTTTTTATTCTATAAATAGGGTCAAAATGACGCAATATAATGTTTGGGTGAGGTGGCTGAGCTTCCCGGTCTGCATAGAGATATCTTTTGAGATCTTCCTTTGTGTGAATCATTTTTCCTATCCTTTTCAAAGGTGTTATATACGTATGCCGTTTCTATTTTTTGCTGCGTAGAGCGCAGCAATGAGATGATATAAGTTCAAACGAATTAAAAGCCATCGAATACGAGCAGGAAAAGATAGATTACTCATTTTTTTCAAATCTTTACGTACGCCGCTAGTGGACAACGCGCGATATATATTCGTGAAAGATATGCCTTGTATCACACATCCTCCAATAAAACGAAAAACAGATGCCACAAAAGAATCATCAGCATAATGCTGATGATTCTTTTGTGTGTTCTTTACCTTAATGATACGTTTCATTGCCATGAGAACAATATGAATATCGGCAAAATAAGAAAGTGACGCTTTTGCGCAAACCCCATTAGGATTAATAATGTAATAATAGACTTTATCTGATGACATATATACCGTCGAGACATGCTCAAGATACTTGAGTGCAAATTCAAGATCTTCGCCCATAGAAAGCATTGTATTAAATGTTAGACCATAAGCATCGATAATCGATTTCTTATAAATCTTATTCCACGGAGGATTAACACGTTGTTGCAATACCGTGTCGATATAATCGTCAAGAGGTATGAATCCCCTTTGAATGCCAAATAAACCATCAATGAAACCACTCTGATGCGTACCCTCAAACCAGTTCATTTGAATTAAATCTGCATCAGTATGCTCGCAAAGATAACAAATCCGTGCTACATATTCTGTAGATATGTCATCATCACTATCCACAAATAGTATGTAGTCTCCAGAAGCATGCTGTAAACCGAGGTTTCTAGCCGCGCTAACACCTTGGTTCTCTTGATGCAGAACAGTAAGACAACTATGTTTACTGGATAAAACTTGACATATGGTGTAGGTATCATCTTGAGATCCGTCATCAACGACGATTATCTCCATGCGGCCATAATCTTGTTTAATAAATTTATTGATTAAACTGGAAATAGAGCTCCCAGCATTATAAGCGGGAATTACGACACTGAACAAAGGGTTAGAAGTCATTTATTGTCCTCGTAATCACTAATGAAATTATGCGTTATGTCGCCCATGATGAAAGATACGTGAGGTCAACTTTTCAAAAAATTCATCATGAATTACTTTCAGATACACCATTGAGCCAGAAAGATATAGGAATCCACCTACTAGAATCTGGATAATTAACGTAATGATCGTATTGCCCATATAGGCACCAATCCAATATACAACAGCAAACATTATCATTCCAATTGGGAACAAGAAAAGAACTGGCTGTAAATATTGCGACATAGGAAATGATCGACGAACAAGTATTAGCTGTACAAAAAATACTGTAAATTCAGCAATAATTGTTCCAATCATTGCACCAATACCGGCGAATTTTGGAATAAGTATGATGTTTACTGCAAGGTTGGCAAGTGCACCGATAACTGAGGAAATTACATAAGGCTTATCTAATTTATTGGGAATTAAATACTGAGTACGAATGACATTTGCCCAAGTGACGAATATAAGACTAAAACCAAGGCCTGCGATTATCGGCGCACTGCCAACGAATTCGGAACCAAAATAGACTGGAGCAAGTACATTACATATTCCAGCTAATCCAAATGCAGCTCCAACTACCAGTAAGGTAAAGTACCTGACTGAGATTTTATTTAAATAGGAAATGCGATGCTCGTCACCTGTTCCCAACAAAACAGTGATGCGAGGCATCATTACAGTTCCAAATGCCGTAATGAGACTAGATGGTATATTAATGATTTTTTCTGCATTATCAAACAAGCCAACTTGCGACATGGAAGACATTGCGCCAAGCATGACTTTATCTAATAGTTTATATATGCTATATGCAATTGCAGGAATGAAAAGCATCAGTACAGGTTTAATATTGGACTTAACCTGAGACCATGAAGGTTTACAGAAATCAGCGTACTTCCGAATACGGAGCCAAAGATATATTTGACTAAATAACATGCCGCATGACATAATCAGAGCATATATCCAAAGGTCTTCGCGGGATCGAACAAAAATAAAGATTGCCACTACAGTAGCAATCTTTATAATTGCATTCCTAGTGACTGTTACTGCAAATTGTTCTAAGCCAAAGAAAAACCAAGTTATATCTAAGACATAAGATAAAACAATTATGCTTTCAATGTATGCAATTGTTTTATCTCCTGAAAACCAACAATAAATAAAAAGAAAATAAAGAAGCAAGGCAATAACTGTGGTGCATAACTGGATAATATAGGTATTACTGAAGGCTTCTGATACCTTTTGCCTATTATCTCGTACTAGGGCAACACTACGATTGCCATGGTTTGCTATTCCAAGCATGCCAAATAAGCCAAAATATGTAACAATGGAAAATATATAGGAATAAGTTCCTAGTCCATCTGCCCCAAGTACTCGTGATACGTATGGAGCGGTGATTAGCGGTAAAATAATAACGAGAATTTGGTAGGCAACATTGTATGCTAAATTCTTCTTTAGAGAGGACATGAGCTAAACTTCCTGTTGCTTCGTGACGAATTGAACAATCATATCAATGATTTTTTGATCAATATCTGAATCAAACTTCCGGGCAAATAACATCCCTGAAGAAATAAGTGCACCATAGTCTTTTTGTCTGAAGGTATATGGATTACCTCGTTGCCAATCGATGCAGTAACGAATCGAATCATAACTATCGCAATAATTTGGTGTATATATTCTGTTCTTAAAATACGAGTTGGCAACTATGGTTTGCAGCATAAATTCATCTCCGCAACGTGTGCGTTTGAATATATGCTCTACTTCCTTACGCTGAGAGACGACATATCGTGCGAGTTCATCAGTAATACTGAACCAATTGGCGCCTTTTTGATATTTGATGCCATAGCGGCGTCCACGGTCAACCCCTATTTGGAGCGTTAATATAAGACGATATAATGTTTTTTCAATAATATTTTTATGACGTCCGGAAAAGAATGCATATTTTGATACGCGTTCATAGGTTGAACGATCCAAGATATGTTTATCGAAATGAATGAATTCAGTACCCTGATGCTCATCAAAATAGTTATGTATGGCCTGTTGAGAAGCAAGAGGTAAATCGGCGCCAGATAATAGATGATAATAAGAGTAGGTCGATTCAGATGTTGCTGCTTCAAGAAGACGCAACTCACATTCGATTTGCGAAAAATCCCCCCAGCGAACATCTACACGATTGCGAAGAACTACTAACTTGGCATTCCTGACTTGCGCACTTAATTGATGCTTAATTCCATCAAAATCTTTATATTTTGCATCAATATGCAAGAAAATGTCATTGTTCTTGTAGTCCAAACATCGCATCAGCATCCTCAATTGCTCAGGATGCTGATGCGCCATAATCAAATATGCGTGTTGAGACATTAGTTCAATGAATCCACTACAGATTGAAGATACTCGAACGAATGAATTCGAAGTGGCTCTAATTTATCAGGCAACTGCGTATAGTCTACCGGTTCAAACAAATCAAGAGCAGAAAGCTCAGCGATAGTACGGTATCGTGACATGAGACCAAGCTGTGTTAAGAATGAGCTCGCGCGATCATCGAGCGAGGACTCGCTATGCTTGCTGCGGATATACCAGAAGTTCTTTCGGTAAATTGTGCCAAAAGCAGTTCCGTGGAACGAACTTGTGACAAAGAGTTTTGCATGCTTGACCACATTCATATAAACGTCAGGTCCATAAGAGCGTATGAGTCTAATGTCGTTACGCCAGCACATTTTTAGAGTCCATTCTTTTGCTTCCATGAAATACACAGGCATTCCGGTCTTCTTAGAAATGGACTTCAGGAAATGTTGGACTTCTTCGGTGATGCTGAAACAGTAGTAGAAGATATAATCTCCACTAATAACAGGTGTATCACCAACGTCGACAAGTTGTTCCCATTCGCTTTCATCAAGAAGCATGGTGGGATCTAGGCAGATAGGTACTTCGACGCCAGTTGCTTCCTTGATCCATTTCTGTGCATTCTTTTCTCGAACAGAAATTTTGTCAAAATGTTCAAGATAGTTCTCATAACGTTTTGTATCGCCTTCAAGAATGAAAGGATTGTTAGCGCCGAAACTCACAGCATAGGCGAATTTGGGTCGGTCCTTAACGAACGAGAGGTAGTATGCATCATCCGCATCAATGCACTTGATATTCCAAACTTGATCACTTCCGGTTATGAAGGCTTTATACTTATCGGCGAGCGGCTTAAGTTCTTCAATTGAAGAATACGTATCAGAGGACATATGGAAGTATCGTTTTTCGAATGCTTCATAAGAGTCGTACTGGTGTTTCATTTGACTCATATTGGTGGACCAAATCAGGCTTTTAATTGCTTGTTTCCAGTTTTTAGGCTTTGGAACCGGTGCGTACATATTACGCTGGCCCTGGTTGGAAAAATCAATTAACTCAGTCTTTTGGTGGAAATGGTTTTCTAAAATGTGTTGAAGCGCCAAAGCCTGAAGCATAGAGCCATTATTGTGGGACGCATGGAAAGTCATCATACCGATGGTGTCTGCGTTCGTTGTCATATTGTCTCCTTAATTGATTTTGAAAAAATATTCGAATATTGATTATTGAAATATCCGCTAATAGCCACGAGAAGAATGAGAAGATAAACATAATTTTGCATGACTCCAGCCCAGAATAAAGTTGTTTCAAATAGGGCTGAGTATAGGCACATGATTGTTAATGAAATTGTATGCTTTCGCATTGCACGCAATTGAACATGTCTTAGTCCAATAAATAGGACCAATATCATTAAAATGTATAGAATAATTCCAATAAAACCAGTAGTAACAAGTACATAAACATAGCTGTTGTCAAGCCAATATGTTGGGTACGGGGTTAGGTTCATGCCATAAATTTCACTGGAAGCTAATCCGAGTCCTATCATCGTACGTGTGCTTGAGAAGAACGTTGGTAATGCTACCTCAAACAATGTTTCTCTGTTGGATTGATTCAACAAATCTGTTAATGGAATATTGGAAGCTCCTGCCACAAAGAAAACAAACAAGAAAAGTAATAGAAGACATTCAAGAAGTAATTTAAAATAACGTCTATTGGGTGTTTCTTTCAGCGACATGAACCCATAGCAGATTGCGTACACGATCAAACTTGAAATCGCATTACGAGAGGCGCTTCCCAACAGCATGAGAACACTTATAAGAAGTACAATCACATTCAGGATATTATGCTTAAAAGGAATGAGATGTCGAGCTTTGAGAATCATCCAAATGATAATATGGCATGCGCAAAATGCTCCTAGAGCATTGTAATGGCTAAAACCATAATCTGCTCTTACTCGACTCGAATCACTGAATACTGTCAAAGGATTAAGTAAACCGAGATCAGTTATATGAGTAGCAAACTGGAAAAATAAAATAAAAGAAAATGTATAAAATGCTGTAAGCAACATTTTATCGAATAGTCGATATGCCACTGTTACAGAGACCGTTGAAAACACGATCATAAGAAAGAGCATTTGCCTGAGTAAGATACCGTTCGTGTATTGCGCTAACGGTGGATTAACAAAAATAGCACCGAATAATATTATATAAATAATCAGCAAGGCAGATAATGCCGTTGACCAATGCATAGTGCCGATTTTTTTAGTACTTATTTTTTTACTGACATAAAGACCTAACATAGATAAAGAATAAAAAGTCTGTACCGCAGTAGTATTAAGAGGAACGTAATTGAATTCAGTGGTAATGGAGGCTCGGCTAAGTAATATAAATGCAAATAATATCATGCATAGCTTTTCTTGCGTGATATGGAATCTAGATATCGTTGACATAGTCACCTCCTATTTAAATTATCAAGTTTTTTTATTCCTATTTAAAATAGATCAGATTTTATTGCGTATTTTATAAGTCATAAATATGACTTTATATAACGTTGCATTTATCAAAAATAAATGGAATTGGATACGTTTTGCTTTTGATATGTAGTTTGCCTGTGCAATGTACTGTTTTTGGTTTTGAATGATGGAAACACATTGCTTACGAAATGCTTCCGGACAAGGTACTTGATTCTTCAAGTATGAGTCATAAACGGTCAGCGCTGCAGATGCATATGCAGTATGTCCAATTACAGATAAGGACGGATAGTTTCGATCTATATAACGCATTTGCTTATATGCAGCTTCAAGGAAATCATGATTGATTTTCTTACTTTTAGTAATACTGTTTGTCCGCTGGTAGTAGTTGTAACAAGCGTCTGACACGAAGGCTACCTTTTGGGCACGATCAAAGATTTTGAACATGATAAAGAAATCTTCGCTAAGCTTGCCAACGGGGAAGCGTATGCCATCGAAAAGCTCAGATTTGTAGAGCTTGCTCCATGCACCCATATCGAACAGTCGATAAGTGTTCATCTCTGTGATTGCATCGGGAAAGTCAAATACTTGATCAGGCTCGATATTTGCCTTTGGAATGACTGTACCGTTATCGAATACATAATTAATACCGCATACAGCAAGAACGCAGTTATTCTTTTGGGCTGCATTAAGCAATTTCTCATACATGAATGGCTCAATGAAGTCATCGCTATCCACAAAGCCTAGGTATTCACCATGTGCTGCATCAATACCGGTATTGCGCGCTGCTGCAAGACCGGTATTCCTCTGATGAATTACCGTGATTCGTGGGTCTTTATTGGAGTAATCATCGCAAATGAGTTCAGATCCATCGGTTGACCCATCATCGACGACAATTATTTCGATGTTGGTGTATGTCTGTCGCAAAATACTATCTAGACATTTAGCAACATAGGGCTTTACGTTATAAACAGGCACAACAACACTGATAAGGGGAAGTGCTGTATTACTCATTGATCTTCTCCTTTGTAGGTGTTGAGTGTTTGTCGGGTGATGGCGTCCCAGTTGTAGCGGCCGGTGACGTATGCGGCTGCGTCCTTTCCGAACGCGGCGACCGTGTCTGGGTGGTCGAGGAGCTCCTGGAGCCTTGCCGCGAGGTCGTCCACGTCGCCCTCGCGGAACGTCACGCCGTGCATGACGCCGTCTTCGCCCCTGAGCACGTCGGCGCATTCGGGGATGTCGCTGGTCAGGCAGCAGTTCCCGTAGCTCAGCGCCTCGAGCAGGCTCATCGGCATGCCCTCCAGATCGCTGGGCAGCACGTACGCGTACGCGTTGGAATACAGTTCCGCCAGCTCCGCGCCCTGCGTGAACCCGGCAAGCACGATACGCGGATCCGATCCAGCTGCCTTCCTGACCGACTCGTAGTATTCGGCGGAATCCGATGCGCCGCCAGCGATCACGAGCCTCTTGCCGGTGTCCAGGCGCTTGAACGCGTCGATGAGGTAATGCACGCCCTTCTCCGGAACGATGCGCCCCAGGAACAGCACGTAGGAGTCCTTCACCAGCCCCCACTTCTTCGCGATCAGGTCCGCAGCCACCGACTCCACCGGCTCGATGCCGTTCGGGATCAGACGCGTGGACCGGCCGTACGTCCGTTGGAAGTACTCCTGAACGCCGCGGCTCAGCACTATCACCTCGTCCGCGCACCTGGCCGCCGTCCGCTCGCCGAGCTTCAGGTACATGGAGGCGAACTTGCCCCATTTGGCACGCTGCCAGTCAAGACCATGAATGGTCGCTACCGTGCGAATGCCCGCCCAATGCGCCAGACGCAGCATGACGCAGGGGCCTTCGGCATGATAGTGGATCACGTCCGGTTTAGCCTTGATAGCTTGTAGTGTGGCGAAAAAGGAAGAGGATAGTGCGGCAAGTCCCTTGCCTTCAATGGTGGGAACGGAAACAACATTCACCCCGTGATAGGAGAATCGTTTGCCGTGCCCATTGGCCACGCCATCGAATTCGGATCCGGCGACGTTATGCCCGCTACGGTTATATGCAATGACCTGATGTCCACGATCAACCATTCGCGTAGCCAGCTCATCGACCACGATCTCAATGCCACCCTCCCTGGAGGGGATGCGTTTATGCCCAATGAATGCAATCTTCAATGAACTCAAATCCTTACTGCCTTAACCGCGCACGGTACCCTTGTAATCTTTGTTACGCTTTTATTCCCGCTATTAGTATGCACCCTTATGAGTGATGACTGCACCGACTGTGCGGAAAAGCAGCACTATGTCTCCCAACACAGACCAGCTTTGCACGTAGCTGACATCCAAAGACTCCGACTCCTCCTTACTCAGGTTGGATCTGCCTGACACCTGCCAGGGGCCGGTAATACCGGGCTTGACCAGCATACGGGTAGCGTATGTTTGGTTGTATTGAGCCACTTCCTCGGGCAGCGGCGGGCGCGGGCCCACCACGCTCATATCTCCCTTGAGCACATTGAGGAACTGGGGGAATTCATCGATGGAGAACTTGCGGATAAACTTGCCCACCTTGGTGACTCGCGGATCGTCCTTCATCTTGAAAATGAAACGACCCTTCTGCCCAGTCTCCGCAGCCAGCTCAGCCTTCATCTTGTCGGCATTCACCACCATGGAACGGAACTTAATCATCTTGAACGGCTTGCCACGGCGGCCTACACGGGTCTGCGTATAGAAGATCGGCCCGCCATCGGTCACTTTGATGGCAATGGCCACCGGAACAGTGATGATGGCCGTACCCACCAATGCGAGCAGCGAGACCACAACGTCGAACACACGCTTCTGCAGCATCACAGCCGGCGAATACTGCGACAGACAGATGGTCATCACCGTAGCGCCATGAATCACACGCACATTCGTCTCATGGCCGCTCGCATCAGCGGCAGAGGTAACCAGCGCAATCTCCAGGTTCATGGATTCAAGACTCAACGCAAACGTATTGAAATTGTCGGAGAAACGCTGCAGCACATCCGTCACCATCACGGTTTGTGCGCCCATGGCCACAGCACGTTCGGCCAGATCGCCGCCATACGCCAGCACGGGAATCTCCTTACCACCAATCCGGCGAATCTCCTGCATAAACTCCTCGGGTGCGCTGGCAGCCTCAATATGCCCGGTCTGCGCATTCAAGCCAATCGGGCACACCGCCACCGTGCGGTAATTCAACTGCTGCTTCTGGCTCAGAAAACGCAACGCATGCTCAATGCCCTCGCACGAGCCAACAACCACCGTGGCATACGAGTAGGCGCCCTTCTCACGGCCGAACAGCACCAGGCGGCGAATCACAAACCGCTCAGCCATGGTGATCAGCAGCGCGCACACCATGATCAGCGCCGTGGAAAGCAGGGAAATATACGAGTTGAGAATATAATCGACCGCGCACACCATAATGCCGGCGAGCACCGCGCCCTTGAACAGCAGCAGGTTCAGCTGGTAGCCGTCACCCATCACATGCCGGTGATACACGCCCACGCTGTGCATGCACAGCGCCCAAATCAGCGCGCACACAATCACATACACGGCCAGATTGATATGGAAATGGAAACGAGCGGAATACAGCGCCGCCTCATTGCGCGCCATAAGCACAATCACCGAAGCGAGCACAAACGCGGCCATATCGCAAACAGTCAATGCCGCATTGACGAAGAACCTCCAATACGCAACATTCACCAGCTGCTGCCACGATGTGTCTTTCAGTGCGGTGCTATTGGCTTGCGTCATGTCTTCTTTCTCCTGCCGGCTCTCCCCCCAAAGCGCATAGGAGGGGGCAACCTTCAACTTATCGAACGCTCAGTACATTACAAGCGTGCTTTCAGTAAATTTACCCATATTTTTGAGCTCAGCATATGCGCGTCTTGCTGCTACGCACGTTTTGCAGCGTTTCCATGTCATTTTCGATATGATTTTCTCCGCATTTCAACACATTTCCAACGAAAACACACACTTTTCATCAACAAATGTTGATGGTGCGGCGAGCGTTAACGGGGGGCAACGGGACCGCACGGCAGTTCGCCAAGCACCACACGCCTGCAGGCTTTGCACTTCGTTATGCGTTCAAACCCCGAGCCACCCGGCCACCAACAGTCAACGGTGGGAATAGTATGGCAAAGGCTTGTATGGGAAACAGCATGGGCAAAGCTAAGCATGCTTACATGGCGGCGGCCCGGCACCGAGCTCGGGATCAGACCGCAAAAGACGAAGCCACGCATGGACTGTAGGTAGATGGAGCAGGGTTATGAAGAAGAACAAAAGTTTGATTAGTCATTCCGCCAAGGAGCCGGGCAAGGATTCCGCCAAGGCTTCCACAGGTTCCACAGGCGCTTCGATGGCACGGGCACTGACCCACGAGGAATCATACGTGAACGGCAAACTGACCCGCCCCGCATTGGTGTCCATCTCGATCCTGACGTTCATCACATTCGTTGGCAACTTCACGCAGCTGCAGCTCAGCTCCGCACTGCCCACCATCGTGGCCGACTTCCACATTTCCGTAACCACCGGCCAATGGCTCACATCCGTGTTCCAGCTGGTCATGGGCGTGATGGTGCCGCTCACCGCGTTCCTGACGCGCCGCTTCTCCACACGCCAGATCGTAATCTGCTCCATGGTGGTGTTCACACTCGGTTCGGCACTGGCCTGGCTTGGCCCCACATTCGTACTGGTGCTGCTGGGCCGTTTGCTCGAAGCTGTGGGCACCGGCGTGATGTGGCCGGTACTGCAGATCACCGTGTTCTCCATCTACCCGCTGTCACGCCGTGGCGTGGCGATGGGCACCGTGGGCATGGCGATGAGCGTGGCTCCGGCGCTTGGCCCGACCATCGGCGGCTGGCAGACCGACATGACCGGCTGGCGCTCCATCTTCCTTACGCTCACGGTGATCGGCGTGGCCTCGGTGCTGCTGGCCGTATGCTTCCTGCATAATTTCGGCGAATCTGACCGCACGGCGCATGCGGACTTCTTCTCCGTGGTGCTGTCGATATTCGGCTTCGGAGGGCTGATGTTCGGCTTCACCAACATCGAGGCGTATCCGTTTACGAACCCGATGGTGTGGTGCGCAATGCTGATTGGAGTGCTGGGCATCATATGGTTTGTGGCCCGCCAGTTCATCGCACCATGTGAACCGGGTTCCAACGTGATGAAGCGGCTGGTCGCACGCTCCCCCAAGGTGGAAGTGCCGCTGCTCGACCTGCATGTGCTGCGCAACAAAAGCTTTACAGTGGGCACGATGACGGCAGCGTTGGCGTTCTTCGCGTTTAGCTCGATCATGGTGATCATTCCGCTCTACATTCAAAACGACCGCGGCTATTCGGCCATGATGAGCGGCCTGATCATGCTTCCAGGCGCGATCGGCCAGTGCATCGCACAGTTTGGTGGCGGGCGTGCGCTCGACCGTTTCGGTGCACGCCCCGTGGCATTGGTCGGCACCACGATTCTGCTGCTCGGCACACTCGGCATGAGCCTGATCGGGCCTCACACATGGATCTGGTGGGTGTCGATCTGCCAGTTCACACGCCAGATCGGCATGGGATTCGTGCTGATGCCGGTAACTACATGGTCATTGAACTGTCTCGCCTCACATGAGGTTGCCGCAGGATCGGCGGTAACGAACACGGTACGCCAGATCGCGGGTGCCATGGGTGCGCCGATTCTGGTGATCGTCATGGAATCAATCGCCGCGACACGTACCGCCGCGTTGGGTGGCGGGCATGCGGCTGCGATTGCGGGCAGTATTTTCGGCGTGCAGTCGGTGCTGCGCCTCAGCACGCTGATCGTGGCGGTGATGCTGGTGATCGTGTTCCTCGGTGTGCGCGGCGAGGGTGCCGGTTCGGCACGTGACCTGGCGCGCAGGACCGTCGCCAAGCTGCACAAATGATGTGGCTTGGGACTGTAGCCGCTGCTACGCAGCGATAACTGTGACTGCGTGACAGCAACTGTGACCAATGGGACATATTCTGTCACTCCAGTCACAGTTGCTGTCACTTTTACCTCGTGTTGTTGTCACTGCAGTCACAGTAAACGGATATACCCATGATGGGCCTGTAGCAGTGCGGGTTCATCGTCCATCATTCACCGTTCAGCAGGCGGTGGGACGGCGGCGAGCGCCAATCCTCCCACCACGCTCCCCCGCGCCCCACGTATCGCTTCGGCGCACCGGCGCATGGTTGTCCCTGTGGTCACAATGTCGTCCAGGATCAGCACCTTCTTGCCCGCTATAAGCCCCGGGTCGTTCACCTCCAACTGCCCGTCGAGTCGGGCTGCCCTGCCGAGTGCGCTGTGGGTTTCCACGGCTTTGCCTTGTACGTGCCGTGTTCGTAGCGCGTTCACGGCACAGGCTTCCACTCCGGCGGCTGCCAGTTCTGCGGCTGTGGCTTTCGCGAGCGGCCAGAGGTGTCTGCGCCCGCGTGTGCGCATGGATTTGGGTGATGATGGTGCTGGTACGACCAGTATTTGTGTTTGACTGCCTGTTTGGTGTTCCGTCTGTGGCATGGGCTGCGACAGAGTCTGTGGCTTGGTCTGTAGTGTTTCGATGATGCCGCTGCCGGCTACCAGTTGCCGGCATATTTGACTGAATGCCTTGTCGCATTCCGTGTCGCCGTGGTCTTTCCATGAGAGGATTGCCCGGCGTACGTGGCCTTGGTAGGTGCCTGCCACGTATATCATCGCGCAGGCCGATTGTTGGATTGCCGCCGATGGTATGCCGTTCAGTGCGTTTGGCGCGGTGACTGCGCCCGGCGTGCCGTCTGATGCGCCGCTTGGTGCGCCGTTGAGTGGCAAGACCGTATGTCTGCGGAATAGCGACTGGCAGTCGCTGCATAATATTTCGTCCGGCTTGTCGCAGCCTGCGCATCCTCTGGGCAGGATGAGCCCCAGCATGCCCCGCCAGAATGTTTGGGCCGCTGATTGAAGCGTGCCGTTCACGCAATACGCTCCAGCATCGCGTCGATGAACTTCACCGTGTCGTCTGGGTTGTTCACCGCAACTCCCATGGCGCCTGCCTGTACGGCCGGGTAGTCGTTGCCGTCCTCGTTCATGCGGTCGCCTACGAATATCATCCGTTCCACCGGGAAGTCGTTCAGTCTGGCGAGTTCGCGCACCGCGAATCCTTTGTCGATGCCCTGCTGCGAAACGTCGATACTGGTGTAGCCTCCGGCGTGCACTTTCAAATCCGGCAGGTCAGCGGCCACCGCTTCGGCCAGGCGGCGTTTCAACGAACCATCCGGGTCGAACGCCTGTTTCGCCTCCAACGGGGCCTGCTGGCCGAGCACCGACAATGTGATCTGCGATCCCCTGTTCTCGATGCGCTCACCCCATACATGGCCTGGCCACAGGCCCATTTCGCGGGCGCGGCGCTCCAGACTCGCCGAAGCTCGTGCGCACTGGTCCGCAGTCAGATCATGGCTGAACACGCGCGCCCATTCGCCGTTCAGCCAACGGTAGTAGCGGGTGCCGCTGGTGGGCATGAGATGCATGTTGCTCTTGCATGCCTGCGGGGTGAGCACGTCGATGATCTGGCTGACGACCAGCTCCCAACGCCCTCCGGTGATCACCGCCACGTCGATGTGGTTGGTGAGTTCGCTGAAACGCCCCGCCACACTGGGGAGCATGGGCTTGCGGGAGTTGGCGAGGGTGTTGTCAAGATCGAATCCGATGATGCGTGCGCTGCCGGCAAGGGCGTCGTAGTCCAAACGGTCCCATCGTTGGATCATGCTTGCTCTCCTTTGCCGTGCACGGTTGAATGTTCAGTATCCTACCCTAATGCCAGTGGCATGTCATACAGTGAAACCATGGTTGAAGCTCCATGGAATACTCGCGTTTACCGTAATCGCCACGGCAGAGGCACCCGCACTCCCATGTTCGGCGTGCGCCTGCCCAGGTACCGCACCCGTTCGGGCATGTTCGACGATCTGCTCGCGGCGCATATCCGCAGATTGAATAACGCATGGCCCGAACTGATCCGCCCGATCCAGTTCGCCGTGGAGGACGTGCCGCCTTCCGACCCGGTGCCCTGGGAGTTGGAGCCCAATGTGATGTCGCGTCTGTTCCCCGCCGCGCATGGCATGCCGGCGCGCATTGTGCTCTACCGTATGCCGTTGCAGAGCAGGGCACGCAACCGGGACGACCTGCAATGGGCGATCCGCGACGAGCTGGTGGTGCGTGTGGCCGAACTCTACGGGCGCAGACCGGAGGAGATCGACCCCGACTACCAGTGGTGAGCACGGCATTTCAGCCCTGAATGAAAACGCGGGCTCCGGCATTCAACGATGCCGGAGCCCGCGTTTCGATTATGCCCGCGATTACGCCTTCAGCCTTCCAGCGGCTAGCGCACCAGTGACAGGCTGTTGGTCGAGGTGATACGCGCCACGCGCACCCCAAGCTTGGTCGGCCCGACCACGGACACGCCGGCGACCTTCTTGCCCGCCAACGCGTCGGCTCCAAGCCGCAAGCCCCAGGCAACCGTATCGTCTTTGCATGCCACCACGGCCGCCACGCCCTGCGTGTCCATGGTCATGGCGCTATTGGCCTTGATGGTTACCTGCTTACCCTGCCGCATCGAACCGTCATCGTTCATAAACGCCACGGTGGCGGTGGTTTTGGCATTGGAGGTGTTGGCCAAGGTGAGTGACAGATCGTAGCCGTCCGGCAGGGCTATGGCGGAACGCTTCTCGGGAGCCACGGCAGGCAACAGGGCGAAATCCTCCTGACCATCGCCGCCATTGGCCGTCACCTTGGCCTGAGCCAGGAACACGTCGTCGCTGTCCAGCTGGATGCCGCTCACGCCGGACGGCACACTGCCCAAGTCGATGGCACTGACCTGCTGGCCTCTGATATCGAACGTGCCCAACGAGATGAGACCGTTGCCGCTCACCCACGAGGCTCGAACCGTGGCGTTCTTCCTGCCATACAGGTACAGGGTGGTCTTGTCGCCCTTCCTGACCGAAGGAATCAGATTCGACGTGCCCTCGGTGCCCAACGGCATGGCAAAATCGGATCCCTTAGGCGTCAAGCCGTCCATTACCAGCACGCGCACGCTCGCCGCGACCGCAGTGGATTCGCTGGTCACCTTCACATACAGTCCGTCCTGGCCGGGGGCCGCGGCGGACAGGTCCATGGTGGACTGCCCGTTGCCGCGCACGGTAACGTTGCCCGACGTGGCCAGGCTCATCTTGCCCACGTTCTTCGTGCCATATACCTCCACGCTTACCGTGGTGGGCTTGGACGACGGGTTCGCCAATACGAGCTGCTGGTTGGAACCCGTGCCAGTGGAGGGCAGCAGGAACGCCTGGCTGATGGCCGGCACCACGCAGGTAGCGGCAGAGATGCCGCGCAGATCGCCTTCCGAAGCCTGGGAAGCCAGAATGCCCGCCTGGCCTGATTTGGCGTCGGCCTTCAACAGGTTCGCGTCGAACAGGCGCGGGTAGCCGTTGTCGTCGCGGTAGGTCATGCCGTTATCGCTGTCGGCATTGGCCGGTCCTGACAGGTTGGCGGTTTGAGCGCCCGCGACCTCGAATGGGCTGACGGACGCGGCATGCACGGTGCCGAACGCGGCGAAACTGGCGGAAGACGAGACATTGCCTTCGGAGGCGCGGTAGTCGCTGTCGCCCCAATCGGTGGAATCCGGCAGCTGCATGCGTTCCCCGCAATACGATTCCAAACGTTCCTGCACCACACGATGCGAGGTTGCGGAACTGCCATTCGCCGGGTCGACCAGCCACTGGGGCATATTCGCCACACCCATGAAGGCGAGCGCGCCCACCAGGATCAGCGAGGTGATGATGGCGGCGATGACGCGCAGCACGCGAGCAGCGGTTGAATTCGATGTCATGCTTCCTCCTGAGGCTGCTGGTCGCGCTTGCGTGGGAATGCGACAAGCACGTAGAGCAGGAATATCACGCACAGGGCCGCCAGCCACGCGATGCGCCACATGTTGTGCCGTGCCTCGTCCTGCCCGGCGGCGTTCACCGTCATGCCCTTGCCGTCAGCGGCGGTGAGGCGGTAGTAGGTGCCGTTCTCGTTGGCGACGACGGTTTGCGTGCCGTCGGATGCGGCGAGATTGGTGGCGAGCTCTTCGCTGCCGATGCCGCCGGTCACTACGAATATGCCGCCGAAGCCGAGTTTGGCCAGCGAGGCCACTGCCGAGGAGTCGCTGTTCGACAGGAGTCTGGAGGCGAGTTTGCCGATGGTGCGATCGGTGTTGTCGTGCCCGCCGGATGCCACGGTTGCACGCCATGCGGGCGAACTGTCGATAAGGTCGCCGCGCGAGGTGCGCATGATGCTGTAGGAGACTTCGGTGCGTGAATCCGCGTACAGCGCGAGCACACGCTGATCGTGGTTGCTTTGCACGCTGTCTGTGGCGACCATGGGCATGCCGCTGCTGCTTACCGCTACCTGCCCTTTGCCGTTGCGTTCGAATGCGAAGCCGGACCATACCACGATGCTGGCCGCGAGTATGAGCACGAGTAGCATGCGGCCGACCACCACGAGCCAATGCAGGTTGGATGCTGTCTTACCGTTGCTCCCGCCCTCCTGTGCTTGTGTTTTGGTTGTTTTGGAGACGCGCAACGCCTGGAATTTACGTACCGCGCCACCGGCCATCAGGCATACGCACGACATAAGGCCGAGCATGGCGAGCGTCAGGCCGGGCAGTACGGAACCGGCAACGGCGCCGGATTCACTCAGTGAGATGGTCACGTGCGCGGATACGATGGCGAGCGCCCCGCCGGTCAGGATCACGATCCACATCATGCGCGAGGTGCGCAGGGCGAACGGTAATACCAGTGAGACGATGGCAAGCAGCAGTGCGACGATCAGCGCGACGAGGATGCCCATGCTGTAGCCGCCGTCCATCAGGTCGGCAAGCGGGTTGTGGATGTCGATGCCGAATGCGCGATCCACAACTCCGGAAAGGTTCAGAGAGGCGGGTTTGCCGTTCATGCCGACGGACGGCACGTTGATGTCGCCGAACAGCTGACGCCAGGCGCCGTGTTGGGCGAGGCGCGCGGCATGTACCAGTGTCGGCGCGCATAGGAATGCCGCTGGGATCGGCATGAGCAGCAGCATGGCGCGATGGCGTGGGATGAACAGTAGGAATACCAGGAAGGTGACGATCAGCGGCAGCAGCAGCTGTGGTTCGGCTGCGACGACCGGCATGAAGCATAATGATGCGGCGGCCGCGGCCTGCACGGATGCGCGCGGGCGCACCTGATCCTCGGTGTGGTAGAGGCCGACTGCGCGGAACACGAAGGCGAATGCGGCGGGCAGGAAGATCATCACGGTCATCATCGGCAGGTTGGCTGTGGCATACAAGCCCATGGCCAGACCGAACGAGCACCACAGCAGGCCGCTGGCGATGCGCACGGTGTCAGAGCGGGTGAAGATGCCGGCCAGCGCCCAGAACGACAATGCGCTCAACGGCGCGGCGAGGAAGAACAGCAGACCGGTGGCTGCGGCCACGTTGCCGAAAGTGAACAATGATGCCAGCAGCAGCACCCAGAGCCACGGCGTGGGTGGCAGTGACACTCCCCCTCCGATGCCCCACACCCATTGCGTGCTGGCAGCCTCGGCAAGCTGGCCGAAGGTGGCGCCGGTGGGAGTCAACTGGTCGGAGTACAGCGAGCCGCCCGAGAATAGGGAGCGCAATACTGTCCAGTACATCACGACCACCGATGCGAAGGCGACGGCGGCCATGACGAGTGCCGCAATCCAACGTTTTATCGCCCGGACGCGCAGGTGGGAACGGACCAGCGGGCTGAGCAGCGTGGTGTTGCGCTGGCCGTCCAATGCGCGAACGCGATCCTTCCACTGGGTGAGCTGGGCGTGTGTGGCGGTGATCATGTTCAGCTGCGCATGCGGGACCTTCGACTGTTTGGACACCAATGCGCGCGCCTTCGTGCCTGCTGCTGCGGAAACCAGCGCATGCCACGGCATGCACAATTCGCACCATGCCTCATACGGTTGTTTTTTGACCAGTCGGATCAGGGTTTTGAAGAACGCCGCAAACAGGGAGAGTACCCAGACCACCGGCCAGCGCAATCGTGCGATATCGGTGTAATAGTACCGTTGCTTCGCCACCAGGATGCTCATGGCGGGGTTGATGGGCGTCTCCTCGTCCACTTCCTCGCCACCGCGCGTGCGCACGCCCTCATAGCGTGCACGGCGATGTGCGATGCGGGCCTGCGGCACTACGAGCACACGGCCGCCGCTACGACTGATACGCCGGCAGAAATCGATGGATTCGGCGTATGTGGTGAACCAAACGCCGATCCCTCCCATGCTGCGCAACGTGGTCAATGGCAGCAGTGCGCCGGCCAGCGAGACGCTGAACACGTCGGCACGGGAATCGTATTGCTCCTGATCGGGTTCGCCGTCGACCACCAGCGAGGCGACGCCATGCTTGTTCGCGTAGGCGCCGACATCATGCAGGTTCACGCCGTCCCAGTCAAGCTGCTTGGATCCCAGGATGGAAGCGCCCGGCGTATTGCGCTGCGCTTCGAGCAGTTCGCTCAGACATTCGGCGTTTGCGGGGCGCGAATCGTCGTGCAGCAGCCACAGGTTCTTCACCTCGGGCGCGATGCGGGCCAGGCCGATGGCTTTCTGCACCGCGTCCCCGAAGGACCGCGCACCGCGCGTATTCACGATCTGTACGCTCACGGTCTGCGCCTGCGGCACATATTCCAACGGTTCGGAAGACGTGGTGACCACATCGAACGTAGTCTCCATGGATTGCATGGTCTGACCGCTGCAATCGGCGACCACGATGACGCCGGGCAACACGGTCTGCTCCAGCACGGCCGCCAGCGTGTCCGGCAGAAAACGGATGTCGTCTTCGACCGTAACCACCGCAGCCACAGCCTGCGAGACGAACTGACAGTGCGAATACGGGCGGTTGGCCACCGCGTCGGTCAGCACCTGACGCACGCCGCCGTCGAGAATCCGTTCAAGATCTTGAGTCAAATCTGCTCCTTGCGCATCTTTTTGTACCGGCGACGTTCGCGTTCGCTCATGCCGCCCCAGATGCCGAATCGTTCATCATGCTCGATGGCCCAGTTCAGGCATTGCTCGCGTACCTCGCATTGCGCGCACACACGCTTCGCGTCGCGGGTCGAACCGCCTTTTTCCGGAAAGAACGCCTCCGGATCGGTTTGTGAACACAACGCCTTGTTCTGCCACGTGACATCACCGTCCGGCAGGAACAGCCCCCACAGTTCGCCAGACGGCTCCCCCTCGGAATCTTTGGCGATGCCCCACATACGTGCATCCTCCTTGCCTGGCTTTTCATTATTCTGATGTGTCTGCAACAGATAGATTACACACTTGGGGCTTCGTTTTTGTCAAGTTCAAGCTGTGTCATTACCACAGGTTCGCATGAATCTGTGCTATATGGTTTCGCGCCTGCACAGGCACGAAACCACCCGGGCGAACGCCCATCGCCATACAGTTCGCAATCCCCCGAACGGAAGGCGGCACCCGCTGCGCGAGTTCCAGGGTTTCAAAAGGACTGTGAGGAAACCGCGGCTGAAAGCCTCTTTTCAACTCCATGCCGTACAATCAAAGCGTTTTGCCCCATACAGGAAGGTTCGCAAGCGTGAACGAAGAACGATCCGATGCCGACATTCCCAACGTAGGCGGTTGGAAAGATATCGCGCCACGCCACAGCATGGCGTACCGGATGCAGCACAGAGTACGCAACACCGTTATATATGTATTGGTCGCCGCATTGGCCTTCGTGGGAACCGCCGCCGCAGCCACATTGCTCGACATCAACGGAACGATCAAAGACGGCGAAGTCAAGATCATTCCGCAAAAGGGGCAGAAGGAACCGAAGCTCATCGACCCGAATGCGGGCAAGCCGATCGAACTGCTGGTCATGGGGCAAGACACCAGAGACGGCGCCGACAACGCATCCATCGGCGGCGGCGACACCAGCGAAGGCTCGCATCAGGCGGACACCACCATGGTGGTGCAGATCTCCGCGGACCGCAGCTACATCAATCTCGTCTCCATTCCGCGAGATTCCCTGGTGGACGCGCCGAGCTGCGAAACCAGCAAGGGCACGATCAGTGCCCAATACAACGTGATGTTCAACTCCATCTTCGCCAACGGCTACACCACCGGCGACGATCTCGCCTCCGCGGCGAGCTGCACGGTGAACGCGGTCAACTCGCTGACCGGCCTGAACATCCAGAACTTCATCGTGGTGGACTTCAACGGTTTGAAGGATATGATCAACGCCATCGGCGGCGTGAAGATCTGCATCCCCTCCGACGTGAAGGACCCGTACACCGGTCTGGACCTCACCAAGGGCCTGCACCAGCTCGACGGCCTGGCCGCCACGCAATACGCACGCACCCGCTACAGCCTGGGCGACGGATCCGACGTGCAGCGCACCACGCGCCAGCAGTACCTGATCAAGCAGCTGCTGCAGCAGGCACTCGACAAGAACATCTTCACGCATACCAGCGAGCTGTACCAGCTGGCCAAATCCGCGTTGAAGTCGCTGAACATCTCCCAGGGGCTCGCCGATACCGCCACGCTCGCCGGACTGGCCATGAGCCTGAAGAACCTCAACGTCTCGCATATGTACACCCGCACGCTGCCCGTGGTGCAGGCGCCGAGCGACCCCAACCGCGTGGTATGGGACTCCTCCGCGGACGAGCTGTGGACCAAGATGCGCGAAGGCAAGCCGTTCGTGGAACAGCCGGCACAGGATTCCTCCAGCTCCGATTCCGCGAATACCAACAACGATTCGTCCAACACCAGCGGCCAGGCCCAGGATTCCACGCCGAGCGATCAGGACAACGCGCAGGCGACCCCGCAGAACACGAGGGTCGCCGACGGCGTGGAGAAGACCGCGGACGGCAAGTACATCGACACCGCCACCGGCGGCGAAATCGATACGGAAACCGGTGCGGTGAAGGACATCAACACCGGCCAGGTACTTGGCATTTCCGAGGCATATCTCAATAACGTGGTATGCCCAGTGCAGTAGACGAATACACTGGAAACGACTAATTATTAGGCGGCGCAGAGTTTCACCCTGTGCCGCCTTGTGCTGGAAATGAGAAAAAAAACCGCCTAGGCACACGTTTGCACGCCATTATGTGCAACAGTGACATAGGTTTTGTTATCGCTCAGGAGGAGATATGGCACAGGACAACGTGGGAAAGCACGCCCAGAGCACTCCGCCAAGCTTCATCCCCGCAGGCTCACGCCGACGCACCACTCCCGCCGTCACACCTGCCGCGCAATCCTCCGGCTCCCCGGTACCACCAAGCTTCACACCGCCATCCCGCAGGCACGGCGAGCCCGCACCCACAACATCATCCACATCACGTTCGTCCACGAATAGACCAGCCTCGACGAACCGATCCTCCACAGTCCATTCCAACACAGCCGGCCGCACCACAGGCCATTCCACCAACCGTTCGACATCATCCTCTTCCGGGCCTCGAGGTGCGGCACAATCCGCCGCGCCGCAAAGCTTCGCGCCGCCTACAGCCCGTGCCCGCACATCACACGGCACCACCGCGCCACGCAGCGTGCAGCCAGCCGCACAACCCGCATACCGTTCCTCCATGCCATCACGAAACGCCTCACCAGCAGCCCCCATCAGATCAGCGAACCTCACAGGCGCCACCGCACGGCGCAAACGGCGCGGTGCCAAGCACATCGCGTCCCTGACCGTACTCATACTGCTGGGGGCGCTGGCCCTCGCCGTGTTCAGCGGATGGGGATGGATCAACAGCCGACTGAACAAAGAGAACGACTGGCTGACCACCAAGGCGAACGGATCGGCCACATCATGGCTGATCCTCGGCTCCGACGAACGCGACGGCACCACCGGCGGCTCGGCCGACGACACCCCGGGATTCAGAACCGACACCATCCTCATGCTCATCAAGCCGAAGTCCGGCCCGAGCGCGCTGATCTCCATTCCACGCGACTCGCTGGTGCAGGTCAACGGCGAATACATGAAGATCAACGCGGCCGCCGAACTAGGCGGCAACAAGGCGTTGGTGGAGGCCGTCGAGAGCATTTCCGGCCAAAAGATCAACCACATCGCCAAAATCAAATTCGGTGGCCTGCAGAACGTGGTGAACGCCATCGGCGGCGTGAACCTGTGCTATGACCAGACGGTAAGCGACCCCTACTCCGGTCTCGACTGGCAGGCCGGCTGCCACACCGTCGACGGCGGAACCGCATTGGCGTTCTCCCGTATGCGCTACGCGGACGCGAACGGCGACTTCGGCCGCGCGCAGCGGCAACGCCAGGTAATCGGCGCGATCATTGCCAAGGCCATGTCCAAGGAGACGCTATCGAGCCCATCGAAGGTGACGAAGGCCGCCGACGCCGCCCTGAGCGCGATTACCGTAGATCACAAGACTTCCCCGCTGACCTTGGCACAGCTGGCGTTCGCGTTCAAAAGCGCCACCGGAAGCAAGGGCATCAGCGGCAGCGTATATTGGACCGATCCGGGCTATATGGTCGCCGGCGTCGGTTCGTCGGTGCTGCTCGACGACACACGCAATATGGACCTGTTCAGCCAGCTGGTGGCAGGCACGCATGCCGCAGGAAAGGTCGGCACGCTCTCCGAAGGCTGACGAACCATAGCAAACGGGACGGGGCCGCAATGCATTGTGTGGAATGCATTGCGGCCTTATTACAACCTTATTGCAGTCGCCTATCGCGGCCTACCGTACGACTCGTTGCCTGTGGTTGTTGCATGTTCCCTGTCTGTGTTCCAGTCGCGGCATGCGACTCTCTCCCCGCCTTCGCCTTGTGAAGAACATGTGACAAGACAGCCGGGTTCTGTCCACATCGCCCGGCCTGCTTGCCTTGCCTTCCCGCACCGCTGCAGACTGAAATTTATGGAACAGCGATCGCAACAACGCGCCGAACGCCTGACACTGCTGGTCATGGTGGCCCCGATGGCGGGGCAGATCATGCTGCTCGCCATGCTGCTGGCGCTCCGCCAATGGATGTTCGCGGCGATGATAGTCCCCTCGCTGCTGGGTTGCATGGCCTCCTTGGCCCTGGCTCTGCCACGCCGAACGGCATCCGCCCACGGCAGGAGCGGCATAAGCGGTGCATCCGCCGCCAATCCGACCATGGCAAACGCCTACGACGCCGCAACCGTGGAGGAACGCACCGCGAACCTGCAACGACTTCCCGCCCAGAATCTGGAGCCTCTGCTGGGCATGCACCACAACGAGGAACGCCTTCCCTGGCGCACCGTGGCAAGACAATGGCTACAGCCGTTTTCCATGGACGTGCCCATAGGATTGACGCAACACGGCGTGGCCCATCTGGACCTGCAACGGCAGGGGCCGCACGCGCTGGTTGCCGGAACCACGGGATCGGGCAAATCCGTATTGCTGCAAAGCTGGTGCCTCGCCCTGGCCGCACGCAACCCGCCGAACCGTCTGCAGTTCGTGTTTCTCGACTTCAAAGGCGGTACGGCGTTCCGCCCGCTCGAACGGCTACCGCACTGCGTGGGCAGCGTATGCGACCTCGACCTGCAGCATGCGGTCCGCGCACTGCATGCGTTGGAGCTTGAACTGAAACACCGAGAACGCCTTGTTGCGGAAGGCCATGCGCAAGACATCGGCATGCTGCATTCCGCGCCGCCGCGGCTGGTGGTGGTTATCGACGAATTCCATGCGCTACGCGACCAGCTTCCCGATGTGGTGAATCGCATCGTGCATATCGCCTCGCTGGGCCGCTCGCTCGGCATGCATGTCATCGCCTGCACACAGCATCCGGCCGGGCAGGTCTCCTCGGATATGAAGGCGAATATGACGCTCGGGCTATGCCTGCGTGTACGCGACGCCATGCAATCGGTGGAGATTCTCGGGTCGCCCGTCGCGTCGGCCATCCCACCCTCGTTGCCGGGAGTCGTGTATTGCAACGACGGCGAAGGCATCGAGGCCTGGCGATGCGCCGCTGCAGGCGACATCACGCGCATGGCCGACGCCATCGTATTCGCAGCACGATGCCATGGCAGCGTTCCGGCACCGGCCTTGTTCTCAGCGCCACTGCCACGCATGGTGCGCCGGCTTCCACCGGCCCTGCAGTCTGACGGCATACCGTTCGCGCTGGCGGACAATGGTGTAGCGCTCCACCCCGCTCTGCTGCCCATGTTCCACGGCAATATCGGCATCATCGGCCCCCATGGGCGGGGCAAGACCACGCTATTGGCCGCCATCGCACAGTGGCTGCGATCCAACGTATCCAATACGGCGAGCGTGCAATGGACGACCAGAACCGCAGACGGATACGCCACGCAAACCGTGCAGGACCCCGGCAGCCCTGCCGTTGGAGACAACGATGCCGCATACGCCGCACCGCGACGAGTCTGGCTGGTGGACGACGCCGATCCGTTCTTCGACCCCTTCTGCGCCGACCCGCTGGGCGCACGCCTGCTCGAGGCCCTCCGCGACCACACCGTCACCGTGGTGTTCGCCGTGGAATCCAGCCGCCACGTGCGTATCCCCGACCATTGCGCCATTCGCGTGGTCTTCCCCACCGCCGACAAGGCAACCGATCAGATGAACGGCATACCGGCCGACATCTGGGCGTCGTTCGATGCGGAGACTCTTACGCTGCCCGGTCGCGCGGTGTTCATCGATCATGCTCGAGTGGTACCGGTACAATGCTCGTTTGGAGATAGTTCGTGAAGCTTCGTCAACCTCTTTGAGAAAAAGTCTTGAAAAACTCGGTGGAACGTGCTTATCTGTTACTGGAAAGATTGTTGGACATTCCATTTGGGAGGATAAAATGAGCAGCGCTTTTGATTGGCGAGCCAAGGCCGCATGCCGTGACAAGGATCCTGAGCTGTTTTTCCCTGTCGGCAACACCGGCGCTGCATATCAGCAGATCGAAGAGGCCAAGGCCGTGTGCCGCACCTGCAAGGTGATCGACGCCTGCCTGAAGTGCGCACTCGACACGAATCAGGATTACGGTGTGTGGGGCGGCCTGAGCGAAGACGAACGACGCCAGCTCAAACGCAAGGCGATGCGTCTGCGCCGCTCGCAGGCCATGCAGATGCAGATCTGAAAAACATCGACGGTTTACGGCATCATCTCACCGGCAACGGGGTGGAGACCTTACGGTTTCCACCCCGTTTGTGTTGCCTTGGCGAACCGGCTGATTCGCATATACTTGCTGACGGCATATTCCCGGCGATATAAACAGGTGCCCTTCGACCAGGCATAGGAAGCCTGAGTGAAGGGCACTTGTTGGAAGGGCAGCCGCAGCAACGCGAACACCGACGCGCCGCTGCATCCGCAAACCTACATCTGCGACTGAGCCGCACGCAACGTCATGTCGAGCACCACCCGCGTGCCGCCTTCGCGACGCGCCTGCCATTGCACGCTGCCGCCGAAATCATTGGTCACGAAGGTATTGATGATCTGCGTGCCGAGACCGGAACCGGAGGAACGTGCCATACCGCCATGCGCCTCCGAATCAAGGCCCACGCCGTCGTCCTCCACCACCACGTTGAGGTTGGCGCCGGACCTCCCCACGGAAACCGTGATATGACCCTCCTGGCGGCCTTCAAAGCCATGCTCCACGCAGTTGGTGATCAGCTCGGTAAGCACGAGCGACAACGGCGTGGCGTCCTGCGCCGGCATCATGCCGAACTTGCCGAGGAAGCTGATGTTGATGTGCTGATCGCGCATGGTGGCCAGGTCCACCGCCATTCTGAGCAGCTTGGAGATCACCTTGTCGAAGTCAACAACCTCGTCGGCGGTCTGGCTCAGCCCCTCGTGCACCATGGCGATGGTCTGCACACGGCGCTGCGCCTCCTTGAGCTCGTTCTTCACCTCCTCCGACTTGGTCTTGCGGGCCTGCAGACGCAGCAACGCCGACACAGCCTGCAGATTGTTCTTCACACGGTGGTGGATCTCGGAGATCGTGGCGTCCTTGGTCTGCAGCTCCTTCTCGCGCCGGCGCAGCTCAGTGACGTCACGGCACAACACGATGGCGCCCATGCGCCCGTTCTCGTCATGCAACGGCAGGGAGCGCAGCGAGACCGCGGAATGGTTGGTGCAGATCTCCGAATCGACGGCCGCCTTGCCGCTCAGCACCAACGGCAGCTGATCGTCGACCGGATCGTCGGTATGCAGCAGATTCACCCCCAGCTCGCTCAGGTAGTGCCCACGCATGGTGGCCAGCAGCCCGATCCTACGGAAACAGCTGATGGCGTTCGGGGATGCGTAGCGCACGATGCCGTCCACGGTGAGGATGATGAATCCATCGGACATGCGTGCGATGTGACGTTGGCTCATCACCGCGTCGGTGTAGGGGAACTGACCACGCGGAATCATCTTGAACAGCTGCTTGCCGGCATTGATGCTTTCGGTCTCATACCGGCCGTTCGATTCACGGGTGGTCATATTGGTCTCGCGCACCACAAGGCCCAGGGTCTTGCCGTTGGCCCGCACCGGAGCGTATACGCTGCACACGCTGACCGAGCCGAAGTCACGCAGAACCGACGACCGGTACACCCCTTCGCCTTCCATGGCGGCGTCGAGTTCGGCGGTCTGGTCTTCGGGCACCACCTTGCCGACGATATCGTCGGCTCGCAAGGTCACCATGGTGGACGGGCGGCATTGCTCCGCCACAACATATCGTCCTTCACCGTTTTTAATGAGCAGCAGCAGATCCGCGAAACTGAGATCGGCCACCACCTGCCAGTCGGCTACAAGATGGTGCAGCCATTCACGATCTCTGTCGTCAAAGTCCGGACGCGTTGCAAGTATCTGTGAGAAATCGGCCATGCGACCATAATACGCACGTACCATGGTGCGACACGAAGCGTTGACGTCGCGTCACTTGACTTTCCGATAACCTACGGTATCGTAAGTTACGGTTGCGTAACCAACCTGAGAGGACCAGCATGTCAGAACCCGAAGAGCACAATAGCGCGGAATCGCAGATCGCACGCAAACAAGCCGCGGTAGTGGAAGCGCATGGCCAAGCCATCACATCGAAAGCCGAAGGGGTGCGCACCCGCGCCCAGCTCAAAGCAGAGCAGATCCGGCTGAAAGCCGAAATCAAAGCCAAACGCGTTATCGCCAAGGGCGAAATCAAGGCGGCCAAAATCGAAGGCATCGACCTTCCCGAGTTGGACAAGCACAAGAAGCCGCGCAAGATCCGTTACGACGTGCACGGCAGGCCGAAGCCCGCCATGCGCGGCTGGATCCACGCGGTTGCCGCTCCCCTGTCGCTCGCGGCAGGCATCGTGCTGATCTGCCTGGCCAAACAACCCGGACTCAAATGGGCCTGCGCGGTGTTCATGGTCAGCTCCCTCATCCTGTTCACCAACTCCGCCGCCTACCATCTGGGCGACTGGAACAGCAAAGTCACCAACGTGCTCAGGCGCATCGACCACGTCAACATCTTCCTGCTGATCGCCGGCACCTACACGCCGGTGGCGTTCGCCCTGCAGCCGTTCTGGCGCAACACCATCATCATCTCCATGTGGGCGTGCACCGCCATAGCCATCATCATCAACGTGATCTGGACCACCGCGCCACGGTGGCTGTACACGCTGGTATACGTCATCTTCGGCATCTACGGCCTGGCCTACATGCTGCTGTTCTGGACCTCGCCCGTGGCCGGCCCCACAGTTACGATCCTCATCATCGCAGGCGGCGTCTGCTACATCGCCGGCGCCATCGTCTACGCCCGCCGCAGCCCGGACCCCTGGCCCCGCGTCTTCGGCTTCCATGAGATCTTCCACTGCGGCACGGTCGCCGGGTACGCCTGCCACATGGTCGCCATCTACATGGTGATCGTCAACATGTGGACCATGATGCCCTGACGCCTGCCACGCCTGCGCCGCTTCCGCCCCTATGCAGGCTCCACGCATATGGTGAAGGCGCCGCCCCGAGAGATTACCTCGGGGCGGCGCCTTCACCATATGCAGCCGTATGCAAACCGCTATGCGCCCATACGGGCGCGGATTCAGCTCAACGGCTTGGAATCCTTGATGGTCACGGAAATCTCACGACCGTTCGGAGCCTTGTAGCTCACGGTGTCGCCGACCTTCGCGCCATAGATGGCCGCGCCGATCGGGGATTCCGGGCTGATGATGGCCTGGTCTGTGGCGATGGCGAGATCATGCGACCCCAGCACGAACACCTTCTCGCGGCCGTTCATATCGAGCGTGACCAGCGAACCGTCGCCGACCTTGCCGGCGGGCGGTGCGGTAAGAATCTTGGCATGACGCAGCTTGAACGTCAGTTCCTCGATGCGGCCCTGGTTGACGCGCTGAGCCTCGCGAGCGGCATGATAACCGCCGTTCTCGCTCAGATCGCCTTCGGCACGTGCCGCGGACACCTTGGCGATGATCTCGTCGCGGTATTCGCCCTCGCGCCACTTCAGCTCTTCCTGCATCTTGTCGTAGGCCTCCTGCGTCAGCAGGAACACCTGATCCTCTTGTGCCATATCGACTCCTTTATTGTTCGCAGAAAGCGCCGGTGCCTTGGCCCCCGGCGCTCCCGATGTGTATAAGCGTTACTTGATGATCAGCGCGTGGAGATGATGTCGACCACGAACACCAGGGTGTCGCCGCCACCGATGCCGGCCTGCGGAACGCCACGGCTGCCATAGCCGTACTCCGGCGGGATGGAGACCACCAGACGGGAGCCGACGTTGTGGCCCGGCACCGTCTGATCCCAGCCCTTGATGACCTGACCCACACCGATGCCGAAGCTGGCCGGCTGATGACGGTCGAAGCTGGAGTCGAACGGTTCCTCCTTACCCCACACCACACCGTGGTAGTTCACGGTAACGGTGTCGCCACGACGCACCATCGGACCGTCGCCTTCGACAAGCTCTACGGCCTTCAGACCCTTCGGAGCTTCCTCAGTAGGGAATTCAATCGTCGGGTGAGCGCCGAACTCGCTGTTCACCTTGGGCATCTGATCTGCCATGCAAAAACCTCCTGTTTGGGCAATGCGCTCTAGATTAGCACCATCGCATACGTTTAGGCACCTTCGCGGCAAAACCACCGCATTCCGAACACCTCATAATACTCACTAACGGTACAGGGCGGAGAACATCATCACCATGGCAACCACGCCGAACACGGCAAGCACAACCTGCACAGCCAGCAACGCCAGAGCCAGCGGCTTGCGCGTGCACAGCTTGGGTGCGAACGCCTGGCCCAGCATAAACGCCAGAAAACCGAACACCGCATAGTTCAGGGTGATGGCGAACACATCGCCGTTCGACAACACCACACCGTTCAACGGCTGACCGATGGAATTCAGCAGCGACGTTCCCACCAGCAGGCCCCACACGCCGAAGCCGATCAGCCCTACAACGCCGTAGGCCAGCGGCTTGAACTTCGCCCGCATGCGCAGAGTGAAGGATTCGGCGCACCATAGCAGCGCGAACCCGACCACATAGGTGAATATAACCGCGACGGCCAGCATCACGCACATCCACGGCACCAGCGCCACATTGCCGCCCATCATCGACAGATAGAACCCGGAGCAGGAAATGGCGCCAATGCCCAGCACCGTGCCGATGATGATCGCCTGCGTCGGCATGGTCGGCAAACCACCGGCCGTGGTCTTCTCTACGTCACTCCAGTTGGATGGCATATTCCCGCTCCTCACGTCGTCTCATGCTTGCCGTGGAGCACCTTACCTGCCGTTTGTTTCGTTTGTTTTGCCCTCGTACGCACATGGCACGCGCACTGCCCATACCCAGCTTTCCGCCGATGCCGCTCCCGCGCCTATCCGCTGCGCCGGCAAACAAGAAAACCCGCTGTTTCCAGCGGGTTTGAACCGTGCCTCCAGCGGGACTCGAACCCGCAAGCCGAAGCGGCTGATTTTAAGTCAGCTGCGTATACCAATTTCGCCATGGAGGCATGCCGGTCGCGTTGCGAACCTTGATGCTGCGATTCGGTCAAACAGTCTTCGATCGGGTCGCAAGGAAGCAAAACGCTAACCGATGCTATTGTATGCTATCACGCGATTCAGGCGTTCAACAGCCTACGGCCATAATCAAGCACAAGCCCGTCAAGCAAGCCGTGCTCACTGGCCACATAGGAGTCGATCGGCTCGCCGTGATCGGCCTTCGCCGCCTCGCTTACACGGGAGAGCACACGGTTCCATACCACGGCGCCGCCGCCCACCACGTCAATACGCCCCGGGTGAATGGTCTTGTATTCCGCACGTTCGGTGCGGGTCATGGCGAGGAAGCGATCGTCCACCTCGTAGGCCTCCGCCACCGGCAGACGGTACCCGTCCACTAAAGAGTGATCGTATTCCTTCAACCCCATGGCCAACGCGGTCATGGTGGTGACGGTGCCTGACACGCCGATGATGGTACGTGCACGCCCTGCCGGAACGGTACGGAACGCTTCGTCGATATGCTCGTCGATGTCGCGGTACGCCTCCTCGATCTGTTCGGCGGTGGGCGGATCGTTCTTCAAATGACGTTCCGTCATGCGCACCGAGCCGATGTTCATGGAATAGGCCGCCTGAACCTGGGTGGCCGGAGCGTTTTCGCCATCGCCACCGATAACCAGCTCAGTGGACCCGCCGCCCAGATCGACCACCAGATACGGCGGTTTCAGATCGGTGCGGGGCACGACGCTGGTCGCACCAAGGAAGCTCAGATCGGCCTCCTCGGTACCGGGGATGACCTCGGGGCGCACACCGAGAATCCGTTCGATGCCGTCTTCGAACTCCTCACGGTTGGATGCGTCCCTTGTGGCGGACGTTGCGACGAAACGCAGACCGTCGACCGGATGCTCCTTGAGGATATCCGCGAACTCGCGTGCAGCCGTGTACGCCCGCTCCAACGCCTCGTCCGCGAACCGGTGCGTCTTGTCGACGTCCTGGCCCAGACGAATCACCTTCAGCTGGCGCGGCACGATTTCCGTCATACCGTTCTCATCGACGCGAGCCACCTTGAGTCGAATGGAGTTCGTACCGCAGTCGATGCCTGCCACGGTTACTGATGTCGTCATCGTTTCGCTCTCCTTTGCTTGCTTGTTTCCGCCCCGGCTTACTCCTGCACGCCATCCGCGTCCGGCCAGGCCACGCTGCAACGGCACACGGTGGGGTCGAATTCGCTTTTGACCCGTTCAAGTACCATATCGCCGATCGGATTCACGCCCGGCCCCATCACCAGGGACTGTGCGATCAGAGCATGCAGGCATTTGACGCGCACGGGCATGCCGCCCGCCGAAGTGCCTTCGATATGCTCCTCGCTGTCGCCAAGACGGGTGGCGATGGCGTGACGGAAATCAAGATACAGCTTGTGCGCACGCTCATAGGCGGCCTTCACGGCCTCGTCATTGGCCACCATGTCACCATAATCGCGCATGGAGCCCTCCGCCTCCACATGCGAGGCGGCTTTGACGGCCTCGGGACTGGTCAGATAGCACGTGGTGGGGAACGGCACTCCCCCAGGCAGCAGCGGCCTGGTCACCACGGCGAGCGGGCGCCCGCACACACAACGCGCCCCCACGGCCACCATGCCGCGCGGATAGCGCCCCAATTGCTCCTGCACGATGGCGATGTCTCGCTCGGCCGGCTTCTGTGCGAGAAGACGCTCCGCCAATGCTTCGGGTTCGATCTGGCTCAACTACTGCCCTTCCTGTTCATTGTTCCTTGCACTGCCTTCCCCATGCACGTTTGGCGTGCATAAGAGCGGCGCAACGCTGTCTATTTGTTGTCGGATTGGTCCGCTTCCTTGAAGGCGTAAGCCAATTCACTATACCAAGGCAGCTTCTGTTCCTCCGATTCGGCGTTCTTCGAGGATTCGTCGGACTCCTTGCCCGTCACCGCCTCCGGGTTCAGCACATGCACGGACTGCTCGCCGGGGAACACAAAACCAAGCCGCTCCCTGGCCTGGGCTGCGACATAGGACTTGTCCTTCCACCGGGCGATGTCGTTTTCAAGATCCTTTTTCTGGGCGATAAGCGCGGCTTCCTGGCGTTTCAGGCTGTTGAGATGCGCCAGATCGTTCGCATAGGAATTGAAGGTGGACACCAATTGGATGGCCGCCACCAATATGATGAACAACGAGACGAAGAAGGCGATCGGACCGGAATTGCCGGCACGCGACGACGCGTCTCTGCGAGACGAGCCCTTGCCGTTCCTCGTTGCGTCGGCTCTTCCCGTGGCCTGTTCGCCACCACTGGACGCAGTACGATTCCGTGTGCTCATGGCTTCCAACCTACCTGCCGCATTCGACTATGGGGCGGCAGGGGAACGGCACACCGTGCATTGAATACGACCACCATTGCACCGATGATACGGCGCCGGCAATACGCCACTTTGCATATACGAGAAGGGGCGAAGCACCATACCAGTGCCTCGCCCCTTCTGTGTTCGTGTATTACGCTCTACGCGTTACGCTCACTTGGCGATGTACTTCTTGCAGGCCTTGAAAGCGCTGTAGCCGGCGTACTGAGCGGTGGAGCCGAGCTCCTCCTCGATCTCGAGCAGGCGGTTGTACTTGGCGATACGCTCGCCACGAGCCGGGGCACCGGTCTTGATCTGGCGGGTGTTCTTAGCAACAGCCAGGTCGGAGATGGTGGTGTCCGGGGTCTCGCCGGAACGGTGGGAAACCATGGAGGTGTAGCCGTTGGCGGTAGCCAGCTCGATGGCGTCCAGGGTCTCGGTGACGGTGCCGATCTGGTTCAGCTTGACCAGCAGGGAGTTGGCGGCACCCATCTCGATGGCCTTGGCCAGACGCTTCGGGTTGGTGACCAGGAGGTCATCGCCGACGAACTGCAGACGATCGCCGAGCTTAGCGGTGATGTCGGCCCAGTCCTGCCAGCCTTCTTCCTGGAACGGATCCTCGATGGAGACGATCGGGTACTCGTTGATCAGGTTCTCGTAGAAGTCGAGCATGTAGCCAGCCTCACGGTCGTCGCCCTCGAAGTGGTACTTGCCGGTCTCCTTGTTGTAGAACTCGGAGGAAGCGACATCCAGGGAGATGCCGATCTGCTTGCCCGGCTCGTAGCCGGCGGCGGAGATGGCGTCCATGATGTAGTTCAGGGAGTCCTTGTTGGACTTCATCTTCGGAGCGAAGCCGCCCTCGTCGCCCAAACCGGTGGCCAGGCCTTCCTTCTTCAGGACGTTCTTCAGGGTGTGGTAGACCTCAACGCCTGCACGCAGAGCCTCGGAGTAGGTGTCGAAGCCGTACGGGGAAATCATGTACTCCTGGATGTCGGTGGCGAAGTCAGCGTGAGCGCCACCGTTCATGATGTTCATGTTCGGGACCGGCAGGATGTGACCGTTGGTGCCGCCGATGTAGCGGTACAGCGGCATGCCTGCGGACTCGGCGGAGGCGTACAGAGCGGCCAGGGAGACGCCGAGGATGGCGTTGGCGCCCAGGCGACCCTTGTTCGGGGTGCCGTCGAGCTCGATCATCAGATCATCGAGAGCACGCTGGTCGGCAGCGTCCATGCCGATGACCTTCGGAGCGATCTCCTCGTTCACTGCCTTGACAGCGTCGAGAACACCCTTGCCCTGGTAGACGGACTTGTCGCCATCGCGGCGCTCCCAAGCCTCAGCCTCGCCAGTGGAAGCACCGGACGGAACCAGACCCAGGCCCTGAGCACCGTCTTCGGTATCAAGCACGACCTCAACGGTCGGGTTGCCACGGGAATCAAGAATCTGACGCGCGTACACGCTTTCAATTGCAGCCACAACTACTCCTTTAAAACGCTAGGTTGTGATGTCATTGCCAAGAATAATGGGATTGATGGACGAAGTACAGCACCCGAAGACGGCGTGTTAGCGACGCGGCTTGGGCGTCCATGCCAGGTCATCGAGCAATTGGTTCACCCATAGTACAATCTGATCGCCCGTCATGGGCTTTGCGCCAAGCGAACCGGCGAACGGAGCCGGGACGATGAGCTGATGGGTGACCGGCCGGTATTGGAATCCGCGGTAGATTCGCGACATGCGCATACGCACGGATTCCGCCGGATCGATACGCCCGATGCGCACACGGTTCGACTGGGCGATGATCTCGCTGACACCCATCTTGCGCGCCTTGAACTTGATGCGCGCCACGTCGAACAGCGCATCGAACTGCTCAGGCGGTTTGCCATAACGATCGGTCAGCTCCTCGCGCAATGCCGCCAGGTCGCTTTCGCTACGGGCGGCGGCAAGCTTGCGATACGCCTCCAAGCGCAGCTTGTCGGAATCGATGTACTCCACCGGAATCGAAGCCTCGATCGGCAGATCCACCGACACTGCCACCGGCTCGGCCGCCTTATCGGGCTCCTTGTATGCTTCGACGGCCTAGGAGACCATGCGCACATACAGGTCGAAGCCGACGCCTTCGATATGCCCGGACTGCTGGTCGCCAAGTAAATTGCCGGTGCCACGCAGCTCCAGATCCTTCATCGCCACGTCGAAACCGGAGCCGAGCGCCGTGTTCTGCGCGATGGTGGCCAGGCGGTCGTGCGACTGCTGGGTCATGGGCTTGGACGGATCGTACAGGAAGTAGGCGTAGGCGCGTTCACGGCCACGACCCACACGCCCACGCAGCTGATGCAGCTGGCTCAAGCCGAAACGGTCGGCATGATCGACGATCAGCGTGTTCGCATTCGAAATATCAAGACCGGTTTCGATGATCGTGGTACACACCAGCACATCGATGTCCCTATGCCAGAAATCGCGGATCACCTGGTCAAGCTGCTTCTCGCCCATCTTGCCGTGCGCGATGCCGACATGGCTTTCGGGAACGAGATTATGGATCTTGTCGGCCACGGAGGCGATGTCCTCCACACGGTTATGCAGGTAGAACACCTGCCCGCCGCGCAACAGCTCACGCCGGACGGCGGCGGTCACCTGCGCATCCTCATAGGCGCCGACATAGGTGAGCACCGGCAGACGATCCTCCGGAGGCGTGGCCAGCGTGGACATCTCGCGGATGCCCGTCACGGCCATCTCCAACGTACGCGGAATAGGCGTGGCCGAAAGACTCAGCACATCGACATTCGTGCGCAGCGCCTTGAGCGTCTCCTTATGCTCCACGCCGAACCGCTGCTCCTCGTCGATGATGACCAGGCCAAGATCCTTGAACTTGATCTTCGGATTGAGCAGCTTATGCGTGCCGATCACCACGTCGACGGTACCGGCCGCAAGATCCTCGATGGTCTGCTTGATCTCCTTGGGCTTCTGGAAACGGCTCATTGCCGCCACGTTCACGGGGAACCCCTCGTAACGCTCGGTGAACGTCTCGTAATGCTGCTGCACCAACAACGTGGTGGGCACAAGCACTGCCACCTGTTTGCCGTCCTGCACCGCCTTGAACGCGGCGCGCACGGCGATCTCGGTTTTGCCGAAGCCCACATCGCCGCAGATCAGGCGATCCATGGGGCGCGGCTTTTCCATATCGGCCTTGACATCGTCGATGGTGGTGAGCTGATCGGCGGTCTCCTGATACGGGAAGGCGTCCTCAAGCTCCTTCTGCCACGGAGTGTCCGCACTGAAGGCGAAGCCCGGCGTGCGCTGACGTGCGGAATACAGTTTCACCAGGTCGTCGGCGATCTCGCGCACATGCTTGCGCGCCTTGGCCTTGGTGGCGGCCCAGTCGGAACCGCCAAGCTTATTGAGCTTCGGCGCTTCGGCACCAATGTATTTGCTCACCAGGTCGAGCTGATCGGTGGGAATGAACAGCTTGTCGGCAGGCGCGCCACGCTTGCTGGGCGCGTATTCGATGACAAGGTATTCACGCGTGGCCTTGTTCTCGCCCGTACCCACCGTGCGCTGGCGCATCTCGATGAAACGGCCGATGCCATGCTGCTCGTGCACCACATAGTCGCCGGTCTTGAGTTCCATCAGGTCGATGGCCTTGCGGCGGCGCTTCGGCGTTTTAGCCTGGGCCGCAACACTCGTGCGCCCGGTCAGGTCGCGTTCGGTGAGCAGTGCGATCTTCGCGTCCATGTCGACGAAGCCGTCTATGGCGGCGGAGCGAACGGTACTGAAACTGGCGACGCCCGTCTCGTTGATGGCGCGCTTGAGTCGTGCCAGAGTGCCTTGCGCCGCCGCGGTGACGGTAATCGAGTAGCCGTCGTCGATCAGCCCCTCGATACCCGCCGCGGCACGACTCCCATCGCCACGGAACTCGGCGGGGTTCTTGGCTGAGATCTGCACGCGACCGGTACGACCGGTATCCACGTTGAAATCGGTGAATTCGATGACGGTATGGTTGCAATAGCCCAGCGAACTCATTACCTCATCGAAATCAAGGAAGCTCGCCTCATCGAAGCTGATGGGGGCTCCACCATGGCCGGAGGCCGCCACATGCCAGCTTGCCGCGAGGAACTCATTCGCCGTTTTCGCCAGATCGGCTGCGGCACGGCGCAGTTTCTCCGGATCGTTGAGCACGATGACGGCGCGGGGGTCGAGCATGTCCGCCACAGGCTCCATATCGGTGACCAACGCCGGCATCAGCGACTCCATTCCCTCCACGGGAATCGCGTTGGCGATGGATTCCAGCATGTCTTCGGCATTGGGAATCGATCCGATCAGGCTTTTCGCGCGAGCGCGCACCGCGTCGGTAAGCTGCAGTTCACGGCAGGGCGTGGCCCAGATGGTATCGACACCATCGCCATATGTACGCTGGTCTGAGGCATGGAATTCCCGGATCTCGTCGATCTCGTCACCGAAGAACTCGATGCGCACCGGATGCGGGTAGGTGGGCGGGAACACGTCGAGAATACCGCCGCGCACCGCGAATTCGCCACGGTTCATCACCAGATCGACGCGGGTATACGCATTGCGCACCAAACGCTCCACAGCCTCGTCGAGAGGCAGTTCCTCGCCTTTGACGAACACCAACGGCTCCACATCGCCAAGACCGGCGACAACCGGCTGGATGAGCGAACGCACCGGCATGACCAGCATGCGGATCGGCCCGAACATGGGATTGGCAGGGTCGGGGTGCTTGAGCCTGCGGAATACCGCCATACGGCTCGCAACCGTGTCGGCCCTTGGGCTCAGACGCTCGTGCGGCAGCGTCTCCCATGCTTCGAGATGGGCGATGTCGGAAGGATCGCCTGCATACCAGGAGCGCAGGGCGTTGACGGTTTCCTCGGCTTCACGACTGGACGAGACGATGACCACGACCTGGCTGGTATGCCCGTTCGACGCAATGGCGGAAGCCAAAGCCGGCCGAATGCCCGAAGGGGCTCCGACGATAAGGGATGCGTCGATGTCGTCTTCGGCGGGTTCGGCAGTGCCGTCCGCCACGGATGCGAACGCGGCGTCGTTACGCAATGCGTCAAGCAGCCCCGTAAGGCTCGCATTCATCGGATCGGCCGGCCTGCCGTTCGTTCTCGCAGTCGAAACCCCCTGCGGCTGCGGTTCAGCGGCCATTGAACTTCTCCTGGGTCTTGGCGAGCCCGTGGAACATGATCTCCTCGGCGGCATCCGCGCCGTCTGCGAGAAAGTCCGGCAGCTGCTTGCGCTGATCGGGGCCGAAACCGCCAAGCACCCAGTTGACGGTGTTGTCGTGCGCGTTGGCACCGCGCTTGGCATGGCCCACGCCCATACGCACGCGGGCGTATTTCGGGGTGCCCAGCGAACGGTCGATGGATTTGATGCCGTTGTGCCCGCCCGCAGAGCCACCTGCCTTGACCTTGATGCGCCCGAAGTCGAGATCCATGTCGTCGTGGATGACGATCACATGGTCGGGTTCGATCTGATAGTACGAGCAGATGGATGCCACCGCGTTGCCCGATTCGTTCATGTAGGTGAGCGGCTTGGCGAGGAAGAACTTCTGGCTGCGCCCGTCGAGGCTCATCACGCCCTTGCCGAGCAGTGCGAGCCCCTTGTGGTCGGAGAAGTTGATCGACCAGCGTTCGGCCAGCACGTCGGCCGCCATAAAGCCCATGTTGTGACGGGTGCCTTCGTATTTGCTGCCCGGATTGCCCAGACCTGCGATCAGCCAGAAATCAGACGCCATATCCCCACCTCGTGTGTTCGTTGTTCGTTGCTTACGTTCCTGCGGGCGTTGCCGCGATGGGCATCAGGCCGGCGTTTGTTCACTTGCCGCCGACCGTGCCATCCCAAATGCATCATTGTACCGCCGCCCATGCCACCTGAAGACCGGCGAACCGGCGAATGCCGGACGCCTAGCCCGGCTTGAGGCTTTGGGCTTCTACAGGTCGAGATACCAGTAGCTCATATCGCGCATGGTGCCGGTGGAATCGGTGGCGGCTGCCGGCATGAGCCCGAATTGCGTGAAGCCGAAATGGTGCATGAGCGCGATAGAACCGGCGTTGTCGGCGAAGATGATGCCACACGCCTTGCGCATATGACGCTTGCGTGCCTCATCAAGCAGCGAGCGCAACGTGAAGGTGCCCACTCCCCTGCCCTGCCATTCGGGGGCGATGTAGTAGGCCAGGTCGGTAACGCCGTTGTAGCCTGCACGATCGTAGAACACGGACAACGCGCTGAAGCCTACGACCTGGCGCGTGCCGTCGCCGCGTACCGCCTCGGTGACGAACACCGCATAGGGGGCTTTGTGGGAGTCGAGCCAGGCGCGGCGCTGTTCGATGGTGCGCGGGGCGATATCCGCGGATGAGCCGCCTACGACAACCGCGGCATTGTAGATGTCGGTCAGTGCCTGAATATCCGATTCCGCGGCCTGCCTGTAGGCGTATTCCATGGATCTCTCCTTCTGCGTGGTGCTTGGCATGCCGCTGCGAACGGCGAGCGGCATCATTATCCCAGTCTGTTCCGTATGCCGGTAGACATGTGTCCGCATATGGAAATGGTGGTCCATTGGGACGGAATCGGGGTGGATTTCGTCCCAATGGACCACCATCTAGGGTCGGGGCGCCATAGCGAGCCGGTTACTTGCTCAGCTCGACGGCCTTGTTCAACGCCTCCTGCAGCTTCTTCTGCGCTTCGCCGTAAGCGGACCAGTCGCCGTTCTTCATGGCGTTCTGCCCATCCTGCATGGCCTGGGATGCATCGTCCAAAGCCTGTTGGAGTTCGGGGCTGCGCTGCGCTCCGGACGTATTGGAGCCCTTGGCGCTTGACTTGCCAGAGGAGTCATCCGACTGCGACTGGCCGGCGCCGGACGAGCCCGTATCGGTTGTGCCGCTCTTAGCCTGCGTATTGCCCGAAGCATGGTCGGCGTCCCCCGCGTTCGCACCGGAGTCGCCGCCGAACACCTGATCGAGCGCTTCGTCCAGGGTGTCGGCGAATCCGACCTGGTCGCCGAACGCGACCAGCACCTTCTTGAGCAGCGGGAACGATGTAGTGCCGGAAGACTTCACGTACACCGGCTGCACATACACCAGGCCGCCGCCCAACGGCAGGGTCAGCAGGTTGCCTCGCACCACGTTGGTGGAGCCGGATTGCAGCAGGTTGAGCTCCTTGGACACGTCGGCGTCGGCGTTGAAGTTGTTCTGCGCCTGGCCGGGGCCTGGAACGTTCGAATCCTTCGGCAGCTCCTGCAATCGGATCGTGCCGTAGTTCGGCCCGATCTTGCCGGCAGTGGAACCTGCGTCAGAGTCGACGGACAGGAAGCCGGTAAGGATCTCACGCGTGGAGGTGCCCGCGGGGATGTACGAGGAGGTCAGCGAGAACACCGGTTCCTTGGTACCGCCGGTCTGCAAGGTCAGGTAGTAGGGCGGCTGGAGGATGTCTTCGGACTGCGCCTGCTTCGATTCGGTCGGGTCGACCGGGGTCTGCCAGAAATCCTCGCCGGAATAGTACTGGTTGGCGGAGGTCACATGGTAGCGGGCGAGCAGTTCGCGCTGCACCTTGAACAGGTTCTCCGGGTAGCGCAGGTGGCTCATCAGATCGCCGGAAATCTCGGAAAGCTGATGGTACTGGCCCGGGAAGATCTTCTCCCACGCCTTGATCACCGGATCGCTGTTGTCCCACACGTACAGATCGACGGAACCGTCATACGCGTCGACGGTCGCCTTGACCGAATTGCGAATGTAGTTCGCCTTCTGGGAGCCCAATCCCTTGACCGTGCTGGAGCTGACGGTGGTGGAATCCTGGGTGGCGGAGCCAAGCTCGGTCATCTGGGAGTACGGATAGGCGTCGGATGTGGTGTAGCCGTCCACGATCCACTTGACACGCCCGTCGACCACCGCCGGGTATACGCGGCCGTCAAGCGTCAGATACGGTGCGACCTTGGCGACACGCTCGCGCGGCGAACGGTCGTAGAGAATCTGGGACTGGGAGGTCACACGATCGGAGAACAGGATCTGATCCGAACCGAAACGGATCGCATACAGCAGCCTGGAGAGCAGGTTGCCGACGGAGGGGCCGCCACTGCCCTTGAAGGTGTTGGTCGCGCCCTGAGAACCGGTCGGATAGTCGAACTCCCATGCCGCGGTGCCCTTCGGCGCGCCGACGATGGAATATTCGCTCATATTCGGGGAGAAGTAGATGCGCGGCTCGTAGTGCTCGGATTCCGTAAGCTTGCCCTGCGTGGGGATACCGGATTCGAAGAAGCGCGGCTGGCCGTCGGATGTCACCTGGCTGCCGTACGCCGCCACGACGCCATAGCCGTGCGTGTACACGGTGTGATCGTTCACCCAGTTGCGGTTGTCGTTGCCGGACAGGTTGAGCTCACGGGCGGCGATCACCGTGTCCTGGCTGGTGCCGTCGATGTTGTACTTGTCGACGGTAAGCGAATCGGCAAACGTGTAATACTGCTTGGACTGCTGCAACTGCTTGAAGGTCGGGGACACGACCTGCGGGTCGAGCAGTCGGATCTGCGCGGTGGTTTCGTTTTCCGAACGAAGCGCGCCCTGCTTACCCGTGGTGGTGGCCTTGTACTGCTCGGTCTTGAGCTTGCTCAGGCCGTAGGCGGCGTGAGTGGCGTCGATATTGCGCTGGATGTAGGTGGATTCCATCTCCTGCGCATTCGGGTTGACACGGAAACGCTGCAGCAACGCCGGCCAGACGATGGTCAGCACCATGGACACGACGACCGTGATGGCGATGGCGATCACCGGAGTACGCCATGCCTTGAGCGCAGCGGAGGCGCGTACGCCGATCGGGGCATTGCCCTCCAGCGCATGCGAGCGCATAAGCCAAACGCCGAGCACCACGCCAAGCACGGCGACCAGGATAGCCACGATGAACGTGACCGGAATGGTGGCGTTGACCGTGGTGTAGGTTGCGCCGGTGATGCGCGAACCTTCGGCGGTAAGGCTGGAGAACACGCCAAGGGCGATCTGCACGGCCCAGCCGAACATGTTCAGCATCAGCCAGATGGCGATCTGACGGCGGGCACGCTTGGTGATGGAGAACAGGCCACGGCCATTGACCGGCATGGTGATGCGCACCGCGCCCATCATCACATGGGTCACGACAGAGAACACCAGGCCGACCAGCAGCAGCGTGGACAGTGCGGACACCATAAGCTTCAAGCCGGGCAGGACGAAGACATAGAAGCCGTTGTCGATGCCGAACTGGGGGTCCTTGGTGCCGAACGGCTGCGCGTTGAACATGAGCAGCACCTGCGACCAATCGACGTTGAACCGCGCGCCGAACACCACGCCGACCACCGCGGAAACCGCCACGGCCACGCGGCGGGCATGCTTCGAACTGAAGGACTGCGTGATCTCGACCACATTGTTGTTCACACGGACGCCGGAGCCGTCCGCGGCGGCGGGGCGGGCGCGAATGGCGAGCCATGCCGCGACGAAGCCCACGATGGCGGTCACCAGCGCGTAAGCGGCCCACAGGCCGATCTTCACGCCGAGCTGCGTCCACACCACCGACTGGAAGCCGAGCTGGCCGTACCACATCAGATCGGTGATGAAACGCGACAAGCCGAAGAACAAGCCGACGATAATGGCGAGTGCGAGAACCACGCCGATGAGGATCTTCGTCCCCTGCCCGCCCGACTGGGCCGGTTTGCGTGTGATACGCGGCATATTGGGCCTGCTGTTGCGGGAGCCCGGCTGGTTCGGCGCACCGGAACCGGCATCGTCGCCATCGGTTTCGATATTGACGACGATCGGGTCATCATTGGGATTGGAGTTGGGGTTTTTACGGTTACGGTTCGGATTGCGCGGATCGAAATCCGGATCGAACATACCGAACATATCAAAGAAGGACATGTCTCCAAGAGTACAGATAGGTGCAGAGTGCGACCGATGTTCGCTGGGAACTGAAATCCGCGAGGCATTCCACCGATCGATACGCCGATCAACGCATCGACCAATACGTGCGCAGGCCGGGCGCGCATCCGTGCAGGCACGGCGAACATGCAAGCGCGGAACCACCGCACGCCCGGCACCTCGGGTATTCTCGGATGGGAACACTTGAGGAGGGACCATTCATGACCACCGTCTCCACCGCACGCGACCGACGCATCACACGCGCTCTGCGCATCATCGCCGCACTGACCGCCATCGCGATGATCGCCACGATCGCGGGCCTCGGACTGGTATGGGTGCGCGTTCACAACACCGCAAACCCGGCAGGCTCCCCGCAATCGGCAACGACGGCATCGCACCTCGACACGTTACGGCGGTCGGCCGCTCCGCAACCGGACATAACACCTGCCGCCAAGGCGAAGCGCACGGTTGCGGCGATGAGCATGGAGGAGCGCGTGGGGCAGCTGGTCATGGCTCCCCTCAACGCGGGAACCGATCCTTCGAGTCTGGCGAGCACGATCCGTGACAGGCATGTAGGCTCGGTGCTTATCATCGGCAACTGGAACAACGGCGTCGCCAGCGTGCGGCAGGCCACCGACGCCCTGCAATCCTATGCGCCGGCGAATATCAAGCTGCTGATGACCACCGATCAGGAGGGCGGCCTGGTCCAGCACTTGCAAGGCTCTGGATTCTCCACCATGCCCAGTGCGGTCGAGCAAGGACGGATGAGCACCGATCAGCTGCGCCAGTCGGCGGCCGTCTGGGGGAATCAATTGGCACAGGCCGGCATCAACGTCGACCTGGCACCGGTGGTCGGCACCGTAACCGTGCCACGCGCATCAAATGCGCCAATCGGCGCGCTGAACCGCGACTTCGGGCTGGACGCCGCGGGCAATGCCGCACACGCCAGCGCCTTCGTGCTGGGCATGCGGGATTCCGGCGTGGCAACCTCGATCAAACACTATCCCAGTCTCGGCTCGGTGACGGGCAATACCGATTTCACCGCGGACGGGATCCTCGACACCACCACCGTGCTGGACGGTGACGTGGTCAACGCGTTCGGCACGGTGATCACCGACACGCAACCGGCCATGGTGATGATGTCACTCGCCACCTATCAGGCCATTGACGCAAGCGCCCCGGCCGCATTCTCCCCCACGATCATCGACGGCTATCTGCGTGCCCGGCAGGGATATCAGGGCGTGGTGACCTCGGACTCGCTGTCCGCCGCGGCATTGGGAGGTATTTCCCCCGACCAGTTGGGCGTGCGACTGGTGGAGGCTGGCGGTGACCTCGCCTGCATCGGAGCGGCGGACTATGTCACACCGATTCTCGACGGTCTGAACGCCAAGGCCACAACCGACGCCGCATTCGCCGCCAAGGTGACACGCAGCGCCGAACGCGTGCTGACGCTGAAATATCAGATGGGCCTGGCCCACTAGCCGCAACCGAGCCTCGGCAGGATTCATGCTGAATCACGACACATGGGATCGCATATTGTCGTGAACCGCTGCGGCACGCCACGGATCATTATGCGAGGAACCGGCTTACTCGCGGTACAAGCCGTGCTTGCCGATGTACTGCACCACACCGTCCGGAACCAGATACCAGACAGGCTCGCTGTGCCGGGCACGCCTGCGCACGTCGGTCGAGCTGATCGCCAACGCCGGAATCTCCAACGTGTCGACCTTGCCCTCCGGCAATTTGACGCCTGCCGGAGAGGAATACCCCGGACGTGTGACGGCCACGAAATGGGCAAGATCCCACATGCGGTCGGCATCCTTCCACTGCATGATCTCCGCGACCGCGTCCGCGCCGGTGATAAAGAACAACTCCGCGTCCGGATGCTGCGCCCGCAGATCGCGCAACGTATCGATGGTGTAGGTGATGCCCGGGCGGTCGATGTCGACACGGGACACGGTGAACTTCGGATTGGAGGCCGTGGCGATCACCGTCATCAGATACCGGTCTTCGGCGTTGGTGACGTTCTTGTCGAGCTTGAACACCGGGCGCCCGGTCGGCACGAAGATCACCTCGTCCAGATCGTAGACCCACGCCACTTCGGAAGCCGCCACCAAATGCCCATTATGAATCGGATCGAACGTGCCGCCCATAATGCCGACGCGCGGCCGCACATGCCAGTTGCCACGAGCCGAACGGCGGGCATTGCCCGAAGTAACCACGGCGGTCGCGGCGCCGACCTCGATCGCCTCCTCCGACAAATCGGACATGCGACGCTCATCAGATGGGGGCGTCATGCACGTTCCCCCTGCCGCTCCTCGCGATCCTGATCGTCACGTTCACGCTCGATCTCCTCGGCGGTCGGACTGCCGTCCTTCGGATCGATCTTGCCCATATCCTCATCCCATTCGTCCTGCACCACGCGACGGATCTCCGCGAACGTGGGCAGCGGGAAATCAGGCTGATACATGCGACGCACCTCGGCGACACGCTCGGTGATGCGAATGAGGGTGTCGGTCATAGTGTCCACGTCGCCCGCACGTTCGAACGCGGCGAACTTGGCGATGTGCTCCTCCATGAGCTCCATATGCTTGCGCACCATGGCGAACTGCTCATCGTCCAGATCGACGATGCCTTCGGCATCCTCCTCAGGCCAGCCGATCAGCACGGCGTCGGCATATTCGAGCGACGCACGCTGAGCCGCCGTGGCGATGCCGTCCTCGATCTGCACCAGGAACACGTAGCGGACGATGCTCAGCCGTTCCGAGGCGATTTTCATGACACAGCGCGGATTGCTCAAATCCATATCGGGGCGCAGCTGCTCGATAGGCGTGCTCATGCAGCCGTCGGAGGCCTTGGCACCCGGCCTGTTCCGCTCGATCTCATCCAATGCGTTCAATTCATTCGGCTTGCTTGTCTCGCTCATGCGCGCACCTGTCCTTGCCCATAGCCAATCCATTTCGTAGTGGTCATCTCCGCAAGACCCATCGGGCCTCTGGCATGCATTTTCTGCGTGGAAATGCCCAGCTCGGCACCAAAGCCGAACACGCCGCCGTCGGTGAAGCGCGTGGAGGCGTTCACCATTACCACCGCGGAATCGATACGCCCCGTGAACTCCTCGATGGCCGCATAATCCTCGGAGACAATCGACTCGGTATGACCGGTGGAATGCCTGTTGATATGCTCGATCGCCTCATCAAGCGAATCAACGATCTTGACGCCCATGGTCAAGGCGAGATATTCGGTGTCCCAATCCTCGTCGGTGGCGTGCTTCAGCAGCTGCGGATCATGATCCGGCATGGCATCGATGATCGCATAGGCGCGTTCGTCGGCATGCAGTTCGACGCCGGCTTCCATCAGCGCCGCGGCTGCGAGCGGCAGAAAACGTTCCGCCGCCTCCGCATGCACGATAAGCTTCTCCGCGGCATTGCACACGCCGATACGCTGGGTCTTGGCGTTGATGATGATCGGAATGGCCTTGGCCGGGTCGCCCGCACGATCCATGTAGATATGCACATTGCCAGCGCCCGTTTCGATAACCGGAACCTTGGAATTGGCGACAACCGCCTGGATCAGTCCACGCCCGCCTCGCGGCACCAGCAGATCGATATGCCCGCGGGCCTGCATCATGGCCGTCGCGCCATCACGCCCGAAATCGTCCACGGACTGCACCAGCGCGCTGTCGAACCCGTGAGCCTGCAGCACCTCGCCGATCACGCCAAGCGTGGCGGCATTGGTCCTCTCCGCGGCGTGACCGCCACGCAGCATGGCCGCATTGCCGGACTTCAGGCACAGGCTCGCCACGTCCACGGTGACGTTCGGACGAGCCTCATAGATCATGCCGATCACGCCGATAGGCACTCTGGTCTGCGTCAGGCGCATGCCATTGGGCAGCGTATAACCGCGCACGATCTGGCCGACAGGATCAGGCAGGGACGCGACATGACGCACGCCTCCTGCAGCGGCCTTCACACGATCCACGTCGAATCGCAGACGGTCAAGCTTGCCCTCGTCCATGCCGTCGGCACGAGATTGGCGCATATCCGCGGCATTGGCCTCGGCGATGACTTCCGCATTGGCGTCGAGCGCGTCGGCGATGGCGAGCAGAACGGCATTCTTCGCGTCGGTGGTGGCGCGGGCAAGTGTGGACTGCGCTTTGGCCGCGGCATCGGCGCGCGCGCATACCTGATCGAAAATCTCTGGGAATTCCATGCGTCCCAGCCTACCTCATGCCACGCGCAACAATGGCAGGCGGCTCAGACCCCGGCCATAGGAGCACACCGCAGGCATGCGGAAAATGGACAACGGGCCCGCGCTGCCTACGGCTGTCGGTAAACTTACGGCTGTTGAACCTCAACGTCAAAGATTCTTAACCGTAAGGATTATTGTGACCACGTTCCATTCCACACGAAGCACCACCGATTCACTCACTTCCAAGCAGGCCATTCGCCTCGGACTCGCCGACGACGGCGGTCTGTTCGTCTCCGATCAGCTCGGCGAAACCAAGGTCTCCATCGACGATCTTGCCGGCATGTCCTACCAGGCCATCGCCCAGCGCGTACTCGGCGCATTGCTGCCCGACTTCACCGAAGAGGAGCTTGCCCAGTGCATCGCCGAAGCATACGGCGAACAGTGGGCCGATGAGAAGATCACCCCGGTCAAGCCGCTTGGCGACGACTACGTGATGGAACTGTTCAACGGCCCGACCTCCGCATTCAAGGATGTCGCGCTCCAGATCCTCCCCCGCTTCATGGCACGCACCGCCCCGGCCGACGGCGACGACAACGAGAAGATCATGATCGTCACCGCCACATCCGGAGACACCGGCAAGGCCGCCCTCGCAGGATTTGCGGATGCGGCCGGCACCGGCATCACCGTCTTCTACCCCGAAGGCAAGGTCAGCCAGGTGCAGGAACTGCAGATGACCACGCAGGCCGGTTCCAACGTGAACGTGTGCGCGGTCAAGGGCAACTTCGACGACGCCCAGTCCGCGGTCAAGCGCATCTTCGGCGACAAGAAGCTCGCCGCACGCCTGGCGAAGGACTCCCACGTGGTGCTGTCCTCCGCGAACTCCATCAACGTGGGCCGTCTGGTGCCGCAGGTCGTGTACTACTTCTCCGCCTACGCGCAGCTGCTCGAGCAGCAGGTCATCAACGTGGGCGACGAAGTCGAGTTCGTGGTGCCGACCGGCAACTTCGGCGACATTCTCGCCGGCTACTACGCCAAGCTGCTCGGCCTGCCGGTCAAGCATCTGGTCGTCGCATCCGACAAGAACAACGTACTGTTCGACTTCCTGACCACCGGCACCTACAACCGTCAGCGCCCGTTCTTCCAGACCATCAGCCCGTCGATGGATATTCTGGTCTCCTCCAACCTGGAACGCATGCTGTACTACATGTCCGACAAGGACGCTCGTCTCATCTCCATGCTGATGAACGACCTCAAGCAGTGGGGAGCCTACGAGATTCCGAGCGGCATGCTCGCCAAGATCCGTCAGATCTTCGGCACCGGCTGGGCCGATGAGAACCAGGTGCGCGAAATGATCGCCGACTGCTGGAACAAGAACCATTACGTGATCGACCCGCACACCGCCTGCGGCTACTTCGTCATGCAGCAGATGCCGCGCGACCCGCTGACCCCGCGCGTACTGCTCGCCACCGCAAGCCCCTACAAGTTCCCACGCGTGGTGAACGAGTCCCTGGGCCTCGACGCCACCGGCACCGACTTCGCATGCATGGACGTGCTTGCCGAGGCGACCGGCACCACCGCCCCCGCCGCACTGCGCGGCCTGGAGAACGCCGACGTGCGATTCGACAACGTGGTGGAGGTCGACGGTATGGAGGACTTCGTGGAGCACGCGGCCAAGACGCTGTGATTCCACAGCACACCACCGTCATACCGGCATAATCCACACATCGGCCACCCGCGTAATACGGGCGGCCGATTTTCTATTGTTCCCGGTCGGCATATACAGTACGTTCCCGGAGGCAACCCGTACAATCATGGCAGCACCCACGCAACAGACAATCCCAGCAGACAATCACGGCAACGGCAAATCACCAGGCAAGGCACCGAAGGACCGACTCATCACCCGTGACGTGGCGCTGGTCATGCTGGCGACCTTCTTCTTCATGGCAAGCAATATGACCATCACGCCGATCGTCGCCGGGTACGGCGAGACCCTGGGCGCAACCGGCGCGCTGATGGGCGTCATCGCCGGCGTGATGAGCTTCGTATCGTTGTTCTGCAGACCGATCGCCGGCAATCTGTCGGATCTGGTGAGCAAACGGCTGCTGGTGGCGACCGGCACCACGCTGTACATCGTGGCCGGAATCCTGTACTGCTGGGCGGATTCCACCGGCATGCTCATCGCCGCACGCATCGTCAACGGGCTTGGCTTCGCCTGCGGCTCGGTATGCCTGGCGACATGGGTGTCGCTGCTGCTGCCTATCCGCCATATGGGCGCGGGCATGGGATTGTACGGCATTGTGAACGCGCTGGCCATTGCGGTCGGCCCGGCGCTCGGCATACGGCTGCATCAGCTGGTCGGCTATCATCTGACGTTCATCGCATCATTGGCGATGAACGTGCTCACGCTGATCGTGGTGATGCTGGTTCGCAACGGCGGTGCACCGGCAAGAAGAAGGACGAACGCTCCAGACGGGGAACCGAGCTCGGCCATGGCACCGCGGAAGACACCGCACGCATCACATCGTTTGCGTTTGAGCAGTCTGGTTGAGCCGCGTGCGATTCCGCTGGTCGTGGTGTTCATGATGTTCGCCGTCCCCTATTTCGCGAACCAGTCGTTCCTCGTCGACTACATCGCCGCGCGGCATCTTGCCGCCTCCTCCGACCTGTTCTTCGTATACTACGCGGTGGCGCTGCTCATCCTGCGCCTGACGTTGAAGGACCTGTTCGACAGCAAGGGCTTCCGGTTCTGGCTGATCGTATGCTCGATCATGATGCTGGGCGCGCTGGCGTTTCTGACCGGCATGACGAACGACTGGTACCTGCTGGTCGCGGGCATCGGCATGGCCGGCAGCTATGGCCTGCTCAGTTCGGTGACGCAGGCGCAGGCCGTGGTGATCGCCGGACGGGAACGCAGCGGCATGGCGAACAGCACCTATTACATGGGCATCGATTTGGGCATGGCGTTGGGTCCGATGCTGGCCGGCGTATTCTATGGACATCTGCCGATCGCATGGTTCTACCCGGTGTTCATGGTCACGATTCCACTTGCGTGGATCGTCTACGTGAGCTTTGCACATATGATCCACGGGCGCGGATAGGCGCGCAGCGGTTGCCTTGGCGTTCCCGCTGGTATGCCCGCTCGCGTGCGACGCCCATAGTGCCGCCGGACGTTTCGGCACTTGAAGACACCCCAACGACTAGCATCGATCGCATGACGAATGCAAAGAAGAACTGGCCCGATCCATCGACGATACGACTGCGCCGACAGCCGGGCGGTTTCGGCAGGAACGCGGCATCCGGCGTGCGCGGCAGGTCGGCGATGCCGTTCAAGGCGACCGGGCATAAGGGTGGCATCAGCCGGCAGGGGTCGAAACGCGGCTGAACCGACAGGGAGACGCCGTGCCGTTGATCATCGCTCATCCCACCATTACTCGACCATCCGCCGGTTTGCGCCGTCAACGGACAATCATCAGTTGAAAATCATCGATATTGAAAGGCCATCAGCATGCTGATCCGCCATGCCACCTTGAACGATCTGCCGGCAATCGCGGCGGTCGAAGCCGCCTGTTTCCCCGCCGTCGAGGCTGCGAGCGCCGATGCGTTGCGCGAACGTCTGATGGTGTACCCCGATTGCTTCTGGCTGATGATCGACGACGCAGCTGACGATGCCAAGGCAACGGCTGCACGCGCCGCCACCGTTGACGGGCGACTGGTTGCGTTCATCAATGGATTCGTCACCGACTCCCCCGATCTGAGCGACGATATGTACGCGGATGCCGCCCAGCATGATCCGCATGGCGCCTGGCAGATGGTCTTCGGCGTGGACACCGCACCCGAATACCGGCATTGCGGTTATGCCAGCGCGTTGATGCGGCGGGTGATCGAAGACGCACGGCAGGCCGGACGCGCAGGACTGGTGTTGACGTGCAAGGATCGGCTTGTCGGCTTCTATGCGCGTTTGGGGTATGTGGACGAGGGCATATCCGAATCCACGCATGGCAACGTTGTATGGCATCAGATGCGGTTGCGGTTCTGACCATCAACGTACGACCGTCGAGTCTTCCCTATCCCGGTACAGCGATTCCGTCGCGTCGCGAAACGGCATGGAATGCTGCGGGTACATGAAAATGAGACGCAGCGCCCCAACAATCACAAACGCCAGTCTCAGCGGGCCTCGTCCCACTGCGGCTTCCAGGAATACTGCATGTCGTAGGCGCTCGACCAGAACATGTATTCGTTCTGCACGCCGTTGCAGAAGATCTCCTCAAGCTCGTGCAAACGGTTTTCGCCTAATCCCTGGACCATGTGCTCGATATGTTCGATCAGCCACACGGAGCTGCTCCAGAACTCCTCGGTCTTGTACATGTCGATCCAGCTGCGGAACGGGTTGGATTCCAGCGTATCGGCGAACTCCCTGGCGAGTCGCTGGCCGTAATCCGCATACACCCAGGCGCATGGCAGCACGGCCACGAGAATGTCCAGCAGGTCGCCGCCATAGGCGATTGCGAGGATGTTGGACGTGTAGGCGCGGGCGAATGCGGATTGGCGCGCATTGTTCATTTCGTTTTCGTTCACGCCGAATCCGGCCATGTATGTGCGATGCACGGAGGATTCCACGTTGAAGATGGTGTTCTGCACATCGGCCATGAAACGCATGACCTCGGGGTCGCGGGTCTTGGTCAATGCCAGCGCGTGCACTTTAGCGTAATCGGCGAGATAACGGTAGTCCTGCAACAGGTAGAAGGCAAACCGTTCCTGTGCGAGCGTGCCGGCGCCGAGTTCACGCAGGAACGGCTGGTTGTAGCCGTCCTCCCAAACCATATCGGCGGCGGTGCGCAGTCTGCGGGCGAACGGCGGCAGGTTGTCGAGACGGATCCCTCTGGCGGGATCGAAGCCGCTATCGAATGCGAAATCGTATGTACGGGTATCGGATGCCATGCTTGCCATGGTGTTGCCTCCCTACGCTGGTATTAACCATCAGGTTCTAAGGGTCAGGCTGTATGCCTTTCTCAACCCGCGTGCGCGTTGCAATATGCGCCGACGCGCGGGTTCCCCTGCAATTTGCGGATTTCATTATGGCGATATGCGCCGACTGGCTGCGCCACCGCGCGCTGCGCATGCGCGTTATAGGAAACGAGGTGCGTCGTGGAAGTCGAACATCACACCGTCCGCCAGTGCGCAGATACGCGCCCAATCCGCGTCCGACGAATCGTCGTGCATGGCCCACACGCGCATGCCCACGGATTTCGCCGATCGAATGCCCGGCAGAATGTCTTCGAACACCACGCATTCGCATGGTTCGGCACCCAATCTGGATGCCGCGAGCAGATATACGTCCGGCTGGTCCTTGCCTATGCCGTGTACGTCATCCACCGAGGTGATGGTGGTGAAGAAGTCGAAGATGCCCACATGCTTCATGGCAGGTTCACGCAGCGACGGAGTCAGCGATGTCGCCACACCCAGTTTCACGCCGGCATCGTGCAGATAGGTGAGGTATTCCACAGCGCCCGGCTTGGATTCGACCATGGTGGCGTACGCCTCGTGCGCCATATCGTCCCATTCGGCCATCACCGCTTCGGGGGTCTCGTTCAGGCGGAAGCGCTCGATGGTGTACGCCGCGACCTGTTCGAACGGCATGGCGCTGATGGTGGGCACGTAATCGGCTGGCACCTCGAAGCCTCGTCTGGCGAGGAAGTCCATGTCGATCTGATCCCATACGCCCATGGAGTCGAGCAGTGTGCCGTCAAGATCGAAGATCGCCGCCTTCGGCATGGAGCTGGACGAGTGGGTGGCCGGAGCGCTGCCCGATGCGGGGGCAATGGTTGAGGGGATGTTGGTCATGTGTACCTGCCTGCTGATGACCGATCTGGTCGGCGGATTCGTGCGTTCGGGGTCGAGCCGTGCGGATTATCGGCGATTCGATGCCTCCGCATGGCTCAAAGCGTGGATTCGGCCAGAAGCTCCCTGGCGTGTTCAAGGGACGTTTCGGTGGCATTACCGGATAGCATGCGTGCGATCTCACCGGTACGTGCCTCGCCGGTCACCTCGGTGACGATGGTTTCGGTCATGCCGCCATCCGTCTGCTGCGTTTTGGCGACCACGAACTGCTTGTCCGCCCAGGAGGCGACCTGCGGCAGATGTGTTACGACGATCACCTGCGCGCTTTCGGCGAGACGGGCCAGTCGGTGACCGAGCTCCACTGCCGCCTTGCCTCCCACACCGGCGTCGACTTCGTCGAAGATGAACGTCATGCCTTCGGCGCTGCCACGTTGTTCGGCGGCGACAAGCTCCAAGGCGAGCATCAAACGGCTGAGCTCACCGCCGGACGCGCTTTTGCCCATCGGCAGTTCGGGCGAGCCGGGAAACGGCGTGAACAGGAATTCGATGTCGTCGCCGCCATAGGGTCCGAGCGAACCTGTGGGGCTGTCGCCGCCATCATGTTCGGCCACGCGAATACGCAACGAGGCGCCGCCCATAGCCAACGATCCAAGTTCCTCGCTGACATGCACCCCCAGATCGCCCGCGGCCTGCACCCGCACCTCATGCAATGCTTCGGCCGCATGGACAGCCCGTTGGTAGAGCTGTTCACGTTCGGATTCCAACTGCGCCACCTTCTCGGGGGAAGCATCCAGATCCTCGACTTCGAAAACGGCTTTGTCTCGCCATGCGATCACATCGGACAATTCCGGCCCCCACCGGCGCATCAGCTCATTCAGTTCGTGGATGCGCCCGTTAAGCCGATCCAGATCCTCTACGCTACCCTCACCGTCCAGCTCCTGGACAAGCGCGAACACCACGTCGGCAAGATCGGCCGCAATGGATTCCAATCGCGACGCCTGCTCGGCGAACACGCCGCCGACCTGGATGCCGTGCAATGCCTGTGCCGCGCGGTTCACCAAATCGACGGCCGAGGCCGCATCCGATCCTTCGCTCATCTGCGAGGCGTCCAGCACTGCCAATGCGGATGATACGCCCTGGCTGATCGCAGCGGCGTTCTCGATGCGATCGCGACGTTCCTTCAATTCGGCATCCTCGCCCGGCTGTGGGTCGACCTGGTCGATGCGTGCGATGGATTCGCGCAGATAATCGGCCTGCTGGCGTGCGGAGGCCTCCTGCGAACGCAGTTTCGCCAGACGCTCGTCCATGGCGGTCAGCTCATCCCACGCATGGCGGTATGCGGCCAGCTGGGCGTCGTCGCCGGCGGCCATGTCGAGGAATTCACGTTGTTTGGCCGCGGATGCGATACGCAGCTGTTCGCTTTGCCCGTGCACGGTGATGAGCTCTCCTGCCACGCTTTCCAATACGGAGCGTGGCACGGTCTTGCCGCCGAGTACGGCACGCGAACGCCCCGATGCCGGCACGACGCGGGAGAGGAACAGTTCGCCGTCTTCCGGTGTGACGCCGGCCTCCTCGGCATACTGCACGGCCTTGCCGGCTGGACTAAGCGTCCCTACGGCGTTCGCGGTGCCGGAGAGATCGGAATCGCCGGGCACGCAGAACACGCCTTGCGCCCACGCTTCGCCTGCCCCTGCCGACACGCGCGACCCGGATGCCGCGCCACCGGAAATCAGCCGTATGGCAGAGAGCAGCATGGACTTTCCTGCACCGGTTTCGCCGGTTATGGCCGTGAATCCGGGTGCCGGCGCAATCTGCGCGTCACGGATTGGCCCGAGGTTACGTACGGAAAGCTCTTCCAGCATCAGCGGCCATTCCTCCTGGCGTTCGCAGTGTCGCAACCGTTCTGCCCACCGTGTTGGCCATCATTGGCCGTCGCTTCACCGTGCGCCGACCTGCTGCGATTCGCGTGTTCGCGCCAGCCGACCACCGGAAGATCGAATTTGCTGACCAGCCGGTTGGTGAATGGCACGCCGGAGAGCCGCGCCAATCGCAGGGTGTCGTGGGAGGCTCTGACTTCGACACGTGTGCCTTTGGGCAGCGAGCGCTGGCGACGGCCATCGCAGCAAATCCACCCGTCGGAGACGGAACTGTCGAGAATATCGAGGGTGAACGTGGAATCCGCGCCGATGATCAGCGGGCGGGCGAACAGTGCATGCGCGGCCAGAGGCGTTAATTGCAACGCCTGCACGTTGGGCCAGATGATCGGTCCGCCTGCCGAGAAGGCGTAGGCGGTGGAACCGGTGGGCGTGGATACGATCACGCCGTCCGCGCCGAAGGAGCTCATCTCCACATCGTCCACACGGATGGACAGCTCCACCATCTTGCCGCGTGTCTCGCGTTCCAACGTGATGTCGTTCAAGGCCCAGTCCTCGATCGGCTCGCTGGCGCCCGGCAACCACACGTCCACGTGGGCGATCATGCGCTCGTCGATCAGATAGTCGTGATCGGCGACACGGCGGATCGCGTCGCTCATCTGGAAGCTTTCAAATTCGGCCAGAAAGCCCACATGCCCCAGATTCACGCCGAGAATCGGCACTTCCGAGCAATGCACCAGTTCGGCTGCGCGCAGAATCGTGCCGTCGCCGCCAAGCACGACCACGATTTCGGTGTCGTCGTTCACGCGCTGGGATGGCGTGCCGAATGCCGGCGGGTCGACGTTATCGATGATCGTGACCTTGAATCCGGCCGACTGCAGTTGGCCCACGGCCTCGCCGACCACCGTGCCGCTTTGCCGCAACCGACTATGCGTCACCACCACAGCATTGCGTCTTGCCATACGATGCTCTCCATCCGTTCGATACCTGTTCGGTATCCGTTCGATATCCGTTTGCCGCCTATATCAGCGCATTCGGTCACACTATGCACTATCCTAATCGTTTGTTCAAACCGCCAGGTCTTGTCTCGTCACCGTGTGAGCGGCCCGACCGCCGCCGGACTAGAATGTCATACGGCGGAAGATCATGTATGCGAAACGTTAGGAGGGTTCTGTGGCACGTGACCTTGATGAACCCGTTGAGGCGGAGCATCGCTTCAAGATCACTCTGTCGAGGCTTCGCACGGGCAAGTCCAAAAGCAGCTCGCCGGCTAGGCGCATACGCAGGGTCAGTCTCACCGACCACCTGTTCAGCCATCCCGGGCGACTGTCCATCATGTACTTCATGGCCCTTATCGTGATCGCCACAGCGCTGCTGCTGCTGCCGTTCGCCACGCAGACCGGTGAGATCACCAGCTTCCCCGTCGCCTTCTTCACCGCCGTATCGGCATTGTCCACCTGCGGCATCCAGGTCGTGAACACCAACACCTACTGGTCGTTCTTCGGGCAGATCGTGATCCTGTTCTCCATCCAGCTCGGCGGTCTCGGCGTCATGACCTTCGCTTCGATCGTGGCGCTCGGCATCAGCCGTCGGCTCAGGGTGTCGCAGCGCATGCTCACCGCCAACGAACTCGGCACGAACAAGCTTTCCGAGATCAAAAGCGTCATCACCGTGGTGCTTACCATCACGGCCATCACCGAGGCACTGACCTTCACCCTGTTGCTGCCCGAACTGCTCCGCGTCAACAACGAGAACGACGCCGGCCGCACCCTGTGGCAGGCGATCTTCTACGCCGTTTCCGCATACAACAACACCGGCTTCACCCCCGACACCTCGGGTCTGTACGTAT